>CAZBDC010000003.1:76910-85057 GCA_964490575.1 uncultured Anaerolineaceae bacterium
CCGCAAGGCCGACCTGGTGCTGATCGACACAGCCGGACGCCTCCATACCCGCTATAACCTGATGGAAGAATTGAAGAAGGTCAACCGGGTGGTTGGCAAAGCGATGCCCGGCGCTCCCCATGCCGTCTGGCTGGTACTGGATGCAACCACCGGTCAAAATGCGCTTCATCAGGCGCGCGCCTTTAAAGAAGCAGTCAAGGTAAACGGTGTAATCCTGGCCAAGCTCGATTCATCGGCCCGCGGAGGAATGGCTTTTGCCATTCAGCGCGCCCTCGGCCTGCCGATCCTTTTCGCCGGTTTGGGTGAAAAGCCTGATGATCTCGAGCGTTTCAACCGCGAAGCGTTCGTGGATGGCATCATGGCGAAAAGGTAATCCCCCACATATAGATAGGAGAGAAAATGCAAGACTTAGTTGATCGCTTAAAACGTACCCTGGACACAATTTCTCATTTACAGGTGCATCTTTGACCTGGCGAAAAAAGAAGCCCAACTAAACGAACTGCAACAGAAATCCGAAGATCCGCAGCTCTGGAATGATGCTGTGGAAGCCCAACGCCTGATGAAGAAAATCTCCGAGCTGCGGGAAGAGATCGAGCCGCTACGGGCGCTCCACCGACGCGCCCAGGATACCCTGGAACTGGCCGAAATAGGGGATGAAAGCCTGCGGTCTGAGCTGGAACCCGAAATTGATGCAGTGGAAAGCGAAACTGCGCGCCGCGAGTTAAGCGCGCTGCTCTCCGGTCCTTACGACCGGGGGAACGCCCTGTTAACCATCAACGCCGGAGCAGGCGGGACCGACTCGCAGGATTGGGCTGCCATGCTCGAACGGATGTATCTGCGCTGGGCAGAACGGCGCGGGTATTCCGCAGAAGTCCTCGACCGGACAGAAGGCGAAGAAGCCGGGGTGAAGAGCGTGACCATTGCCATCGACGGGCGCTATGCTTATGGCTACCTGAGGCCCGAGAAAGGCGTGCACCGCCTGGTGCGGCTCTCACCCTTCGATGCCGCGCATCGCCGGCATACTTCGTTCGTCCAGGTAGAGGTCTTGCCGGACATGGAAGACTCCGACCTGGATATTGAGATCAGCCCAGACGACGTGCGGATCGACATTTACCGTTCATCAAGCGCCGGCGGGCAAAACGTTCAAAAAAATGCAACTGCAGTGCGCCTGACCCACCTGCCAACCGGGATTGTCGTTTCCTGTCAGAACGAGCGCTCACAGATGCAAAACCGCGAAAATGCGTACCGGGTATTGCGCGCCCGCCTGTTAGAAATGAAACGAGAAGAACAGGAGCGCCAGCTGGCCGAGCTGCGCGGTGGGTATGTAAAAGCCGAATGGGGCAGCCAGATTCGCTCTTATGTCCTGCATCCATACCAGATGGTGAAAGACCATCGCACAGAATTTGAAACCGGCAATACCCAGGCAGTCCTGGATGGCGATATCGATGCGTTTATCGAAGCGTACCTCAAGAACCCAAATGGAGTTTCGGAAGAATAAAGTAAAAGAAGCCCCGGCAAACTGCCCGGGGCTTTTGATCCGCGCCGGTTGAACAAGAAACCTGAAGCCCCCGATGCACCGGAAAATTTTTCAGACAATCACCCATCTCAGCCGCTTTTACTGGCACCCAATCGGGCTAAAGCTACTCCTGGATGTTTTCCAAACCCTGGTTGGGAACTTCACGTTTGTGGCTTTCCAGCGCCTGATCGACCAGGTGACTCTTTCCCGGCAGATGGCTGAGTTGGCACCGCTGCTGGCCTGGTATATCGGGGCCAACCTGCTCAACCATATCCTGATCTACCTGGAAGGCATCCCAGGGGCTGTGCTCGACCGGGGCATCGTCCAATGGGTCAAGCTCAATGCGCTGGATAAGATCTCGCGGATCGACTTCCTGGCCTACCAGGACCTGGGCACCGGGAACTTGATCCAGGTGATCGAAAATGGATCTGGCGCAGTAAAAAATATCTTAACCAACTTTTACATAGGCAACCTGGTAGCCATCGCCCAGGTCGTCATCGGGCTTTACTTCATCCACTACTACGACCGCACCCTGTTTCTCATCATCCTGGTTGGTTACGGGGTCTTTTACCTGACTGCCAATGGCCTCATGCGCTTTCTACGCCGGGCATTGGAAAGGATGCTGGAAAACCAGGAAGACTTTTCAAAATTCTCTGTGCGGGCATTTATGGAATTGGTCGTATTCCGGGTCAATGGTCGCTTTAAAGCCGAGTTTGAACGCCTGCGAGGGATATCGGATGAGATCATCAGGGCGCGAGCACGGGTGTACCTGCTGCAAGAGCTTTCGTATACCGGGTTTGCTTTGCTCATTTTCCTGGTCGAAGCCGCCGTAGTGATTCAACAGGTGAGCAAAATCCTGGAAGGAAACTCAACGGTAGGCACCCTGGTGGCCCTGGTGTCTTTTATCCGGGTTGTCTTCTGGCCCATCATCAGTTTTGGCCAAAGCTGGATGGCCTACCAGATGGATGCGGTTACCTTTGGCCGCTTCGATCGATTTCTGTCCATGCCCGAAGACCCTGGATTGACCCGTAAGGGCAGGTTGGTTATCGAATCCGGAACGATCACCTTTGATAAAGTCAGCTTTGCTTTTCAAGAACAGGATATTTTGACTGACTTTTCGCTGGTGATCCAGGGGCAAAAGACGACGGCCCTGGTCGGCGCCAGCGGAAGTGGAAAGTCTACCCTGGTCCGCATTCTGCTGCACCTGCTAAAACCGCAGCAAGGCCGGGTTCTGGTCGATGGTCGTGACCTGGCTGAGGTCAACCTGCAGGATTTCTACCAGTCTGTCGCCTATGTTCCGCAGGAACCTCCCGTCTTCGATGGAACCCTGCGCGAGAACCTGACATTTGAACGCCCGGTTCGCCCAGAGCGCCTGGCAGAGGTGATCCGGCAGGTTGGGCTGGAAGCCCTGGTTTTGAGACTTCCCAAAGGAATGGAAACCCTGGTCGGTGAGCGGGGAGTCAAGCTTTCCGGCGGCGAGCGGCAGCGCCTGGCATTTGGGCGAGTACTGCTTCAGGATCCCAAAATAATTATCCTCGATGAACCTACATCTGCGCTCGACAGCCTGACAGAAGATTTCGTTACCCACAACCTGCTGGAAACCCTATCTGGCAAAACACTTATCCTCATCGCCCACCGGCTGCAAACTGTCCAAAACGCAGACCAGGTTGTCGTTCTCGACCAGGGGAAAATCGTGCAGCAAGGCTGCTTCAATGACCTGGTTTCTACCCCGGGCACATTCCAGCAGATGTGGGAGAAGCAGATCCAGGAAAAGGCCGGATAATTGTTATAATCGTTGCACGATACCCACAACAAAATTTTAGGAGAATGCACTCATGGCAGAGAAATCCAGTTGTGTCGTTCCTGCGGAAGTTTTGGAAAGCTTCATGCGGGATGTATTCATCAGGCTTGGGGTGCCCGAAGAGGATGCCAGGATCAGTGCCGAAATCCTGATCGCTTCGGACCTGCGGGGCATCGAATCCCACGGGATCGGCCGGCTCAAGATGTATTACGACCGAATCCGCCAGGGAACCCAGTTCGCTCACACGCAGATTGAGGTTGTGCGCGAATCACCGACGACCGCCGTAATCGATGGGCATCATGGCATGGGCCAGGTGACTGCCTATCGCTCCATGTCGATGGCGATCGAGAAAGCCCGCCAGTTTGGAATGGGCGCAGTGGCAGTGCGCAATTCCGCCCATTTTGGGATTGCCGGCTACTACCCTCTGATGGCAGTCAAAGCCGGTATGATCGGCATGGCTTTTACCAACGCCAGGCCCTCCATCGCGCCGACCTTTAGCGTGAAGCCAATGCTGGGCACCAACCCGATCGCGTTTGGCTGCCCAACCGATGAGGAATTCCCCTTCTTGTTCGATGCGGCAACCTCGATCACACAACGCGGAAAGCTGGAAGTCTCCGAGCGGCTGGGCAAGCCTCTTCCCGAGGGCTGGGTCGTGGACCAGGAAGGCCATTTTCTGACCGATCCCGGTAAATGCCTGGAAATGTTTGGCAAAAGCAGCGCCGCGCTGCTGCCGCTGGGCGGCCTGGGTGAAACCCTGGGCGGGCACAAAGGGTATGGGCTGGCGACAATCGTCGAAATCCTCAGCGCTTCGCTGCAGACCGGCAGCTTCCTGTATGGGCTGATCGGACTCGATGAGGAGGGTCGCAAGATTCCAAACAAACTCGGCCACTTCTTCATGGCAATCAATATTGAGAGTTTCACGGATCTTGAGAACTTCAAACAGACGACCGGCCTGATTTTGCGTGACCTGCGGGCGGCAAATAAACAACCTGGTTATGAGCGGATTTATACCGCCGGAGAAAAAGAGTTCTATAACGAACAACGCGTTCGCCGGGAAGGCGTCGTCATTGTCCCTAACCTGCTCAAAGATGTGCGCGCAATCATCAGCGAACTGCAAATGGAAGGATACAAAGCCTATTTCGCCTGATGTGCTGCGGATTAATTTTTGATATGAAAAATCCATGACCCTTGAATTAAAGCGTGATTGCGGGGTATAGTTAACCAATAAATTAGTGGTTGTGCCAGGCGATATGGACAGGGAACATCGGATGACAATTGACAAATTGATGGGCGCGCTCGCAGAGAATTTCTCGGCGGTCGACCGAGATTTAATTCAGCGCGCCTATGAGTTTGCCGAAAAAGCCCACGAAGGCCAGAAGCGGGCCTCAGGCGAAGCCTATATTACCCACTGCCTGGCAGTCGCCATGATTCTGAACGACTTAAAGGTTCCTCCGGCCATGATCGCCGCTGGCCTGCTGCACGACACCGTTGAAGATACCCCGGTTACCCTGGAAGATATCCGCAACCAGTTTGGAGAAGAGATCGCCCGCCTGGTAGATGGGGTGACCAAGCTGTCGAACCTGCCGCGGGTATCGCGTGGCGACCAGCATGCCGATAATGGCAACAACGGCAATCACAACTTGCCTGGGGTAGAAACGCAGGAAGATACCGATGCGCGGAAACGGGCATTGGCTCAAGAAACTCTGCGGAAAACGTTTATGGCAATGGGCGAAGACGTGCGCGTTGTATTGATCAAGTTGGGCGACCGGCTTCACAATATGCGCACGTTGGGTTATATGCCCGAGAATAAGCGCAGGCGCATCGCCCAGGAAACGATGGACATTTTTGCGCCGCTGGCCAACCGGCTGGGCATCTGGCAGATCAAATGGGAGCTGGAAGACCTGGCCTTCCGGTACACAAGCCCTGAAAAGTATAAAGAAATTGCCGATCTACTTGCAACCCGCCGGGCCGACCGTGAAAACCAGGTAAAGGAGATCATCAGTCGCCTGCAGACTGTCCTTAGCCAGGAAGGAGTCGAGGCTGAAATTTCTGGCCGCCCAAAACATATCTATTCCATTTATAAAAAGATGATCGAAAGAGGTCGCGCGTTTGAGTCCTTGATGGACCTGCGCGGCGTCCGGCTGATCGTAGTGGATAAACCGTCATGCTATGCTGCCCTGGGAATTATCCACACGCACTGGCGGCCAATCCCGCACGAGTTTGACGACTACATCGCGGCACCCAAGGATAACCTGTACCAATCACTGCACACAGCCGTCATTTATGATGACGGGAAGCCCCTGGAAGTGCAGATTCGCACGCGCGAAATGCACGAGAGCGCCGAGTACGGTATTGCTGCCCACTGGCGCTACAAGGAAAAAGGCGGGCGTTTTGAAGAAAGCTACCAGCAGCGCGTAAACCGCCTGAGGCGTTTGATGGACTGGCGCCAGGATGTGGAGGACGCCCAGGAATTTGTCGATGGCATGAAAACCGACGTCTTCCAGGACCGGGTTTACATTTTCACCCCCCGCGGAGATATCATCGACCTGCCAGCAGGTTCTACGCCAATCGATTTCGCCTACCACGTCCATACCGAAATCGGCCACCGCTGCCGCGGGGCAAAAGTCAACGGGCGGCTGGTGACGCTCGAATACGTGCTCAAAACCGGCGATACGGTCGAGATCCTGACGGCCAGGCACGGCGGGCCCAGCCGCGACTGGCTCAACGCTAACCTCAAGCTGGTTAATACCCAGCGCGCCCGTTCGAAGATTCGCGCCTGGTTCAAAGATCAGGACCGGGAGCAGAATCTGGCCCAGGGCAAGACTCTGCTGGAACGCGAGTTAAGGCGGCTTGGGTTGGAGATGGAACCCGACACAATCGCGCAAACATTTGATTATCGCTCACCGGATGATTTGTATGTTGCCATCGGCTGCGGAGATATTTCCATCGGGCGCATCATCACCCGCCTGTCTGACCTCACAAAGGAAAAGCTCGATCCGCTTCTGGTCAGCCAGCCATCCACAGAGAAAGAGATTCCAGCCAGCGGTGTAACCGTTGTTGGCATGAAAGGAATGTTGACCACGTTTGCCCGCTGCTGCAAACCAGTTTCAGGGGACGAAATCGTCGGCTATATCACCCGCGGGCGCGGCGTAACAATCCACCGCCAGGACTGCCCAAACATCTTGCGGCTGCAAGATCGTGAGCGGATCATTAAAGTCTCCTGGGGAACAGCGCCAAAGACTTTCCCGGTGCCGGTGATGATTAAGGCGTATGACCGGCACGGCCTGATGGGAGACATCTCCAACGTGCTCGCCGAAGAAAGCATTAACATCCGGGATGTCAATCTTAAATTCAGCCATCACCTGGCGCTGCTCAATTTGATCCTGGAAGTCGGCGATCTCGCCCAGCTCAGCCGCGTTTTAACCCGTATCGAAAATTTACCCAATGTTACCGAGGCCCAACGGGTTCGGCCCGGGTAACCACTGTTGATAGAGCAAGCCTTTCTTACCAAGTGGAGAAGCAACCGATCGAGGGGTTTCAATTGAATAACTTAATGTCGGTAAGAGATGCTCAGGTCCGGATTTTATCCGTCTTTGAACCAACCGGTTGCGAAGTTGTGGATGTCAGCGCGAGCGCCGGTCGCATTCTGTTTGAAGACATACGGGCGCCAGGCGACCAGCCCCCGTTTGCCAACTCAAGCATGGATGGTTTCGCGGTCCGGGCCGCCGATGTCTCCGGCGCAACCCGCCTTTCGCCGGTGGTCCTGGACGTCATCACGAATATCCCGGCCGGTTTGCCGTCTGGCGTGCCAGTGGGCCCGGGCCAGGCCGCTCGCATTATGACCGGCGCGCCAATTCCCGCCGGGGCAGATTCGGTCGTGCCGGTTGAAGACACCAGCGACGCATCCGAACCCTCGCCAGCCGAGCGCGAACCCGGGCAGCCAATTTCCATATACAGAAGCGCCCGAACGGGAGACAATATCCGGCCGCGCGGGCAGGATTTTCGCCAGGGACAGGTTTTGCTGAAGAAAGGCCGCCGGCTGCAGCCGCAGGACGTTGGGATTCTCGCTTCGGTCGGGCAATCCCGGGTCCGCGTGCACCGCCAGCCGCGGATTGCAATTTTCTCCTCTGGAGACGAGCTTATCCCCCCTGGCCAACCGCTTGAGCCAGGCCAAATTTATGATTCCAATCAATACATCCTGGCAGCTCTGCTCGAACAGGCTGGTGCAGAAGTGATTCGCCTCGGCACGGCCCGAGATGACCCCATCCAGATCATGAAACTGCTTGGTCGCGGTGTTGAAGCAGGCGTGGATATGATCGTCTCATCAGCCGGGGTCAGCGTAGGAGCGTATGATTTTGTTCGCCAGGTGATCGAAACGCATGGCGAGCTGTCTTTCTGGCGTGTCAATATGCGCCCAGGGAAACCGCTGGCTTTTGGAGCGTTTTCGGGAATTCCCCTCATCGGCCTCCCGGGCAACCCGGTCTCCGCCTTTATGGGTTGCAGGATATTTGTGCTACCCGCTGTGCGGAAGCTTTCAGGCCGCACGCAGTACTTCCCCACACCTGGCAAAGCAATTCTGGCTGAGCCGGTCGAATCGGATGGACGAGAAAGTTATTTACGCGCTGTAGTAGACCAAAACATAGAAACCGGAGAATGGCAAATCCGGCTGGCCGGGCACCAGGGTTCAGCCAATTTATTTGGTTTGACCCAGGCAAATGCTTTACTGTTTGTGCCCTCTGGTGTAAAATCGCTCCCGTCAGGTAAGATCGGAAGAGGTCGTGTAGGGAAAGAGTGTAGGATAGGGTGTTGTTCTCGGTGGGGGGCGGAGGA
>CAZBDC010000004.1:0-64760 GCA_964490575.1 uncultured Anaerolineaceae bacterium
CGCTCGCGGGCATTTTTGAATAGAAACCCGCTCTATTTGCGCAAAAACAAGGTTAAAATTTGCTGATTTTTCTTGCAGTTAATCTGCAAAAATGCTAATATAATCTTGTTTCCCCTTTATTCGTACGCTTGTCTGGTTGTCCGTTTGTCCGTCCGATTATTTCAATTCTGTCAGGATGGTTTATGGCAAGCGTCAGAGAAATTGCCAAACAGGCCCGTGTATCCAAAACCACTGTTTCCCTGGTTTTGCGCAATCAGGCGGGGGTGTCTGAAACGCTTCGCCAGCGGGTGCAAAGCGCCGTGGATCAATTGCGCGTGTTGGAAGAGGCCAGAAACGTAGAAGAAGTTGTTACCCATACGGGGGGCATGAGAGATGCGCAGGATGAGCAGAAAACCTGCTCGCTGCTTGTGCTGCACCCGGCCAACGTCAGTTCTTCCCCTGTTTTCCATGAAATTATCCGCGGTATTCAAAACGCAGCGGCTCTCTATCATCTCCAGCTAAGCCTGGCCTTCAATGATTCTGACCTGCTGACCGATCATTTTGAAGAACTGTATTTCTCTAACCCGATTTTGCGGCCGAAGGGTCTGGTTGTGATTGGCGCGCGAGTTGAAGAGCCGGTTGTGGACCGGGCGAGCGCGTTGGGCATCCCGGTTGTCCTGGTTGGGCGGACAAGCCAGAAGCGAGGGGTCAGTGCAATTGGTCGGGATGAAGAAAGCGCAGCCTTTGAGGCTACCAGCTATCTACTGGACCTGGGTCATCGCAACCTGGCCTTCCTGGGTGGCAGCCCGAAGTTCCAGTACACCTTTGAGCGGCTGAGTGGTTTCCGCCGGGCGATCGAAACGCGTGGTATGCAGTGGGATGAGGAAAATATTCGCATGGGCTTTGATGATGTTGCCGCCGCAAAATTCCTCCTCGAGACACCCGGGGTCAGCGCGACCGTTTTTGTCAACGAACTGTATGCGTCTCAGGTCCTACCGCAGGTCATCCTGGGCGGAAGGTCGGTCCCCGGCGATTTATCGGTTCTTTGCTTTGACGATACCGAAGTCTCAATAAATTTCGAACCACAGCTCACCGCCGTCTCTTATCCCCTGTTCCAGGAGGGTTTTTGGTCGGTTCGCATTCTGATGGAGCAGGTTCGCCAGCAGAATATCGTCAGCTGCCAGGTTATTTTTGGCGCCTCGTTAGTCAAACGGAAATCTTGTCAGCAGTTTAATGGTTAAGCTACCTTTGATCCTGATATCGCTTTAGCTTCGGCGTGCTGGCCGGTTAGAAAGCAATCCTATCCTTCGATCATAAAGGGATGATGCCAATGTCAGAGACTGTAACCCCAAAAATTCCGCTGCTTGAAGTGAAAAATTTAAAGAAGCACTTCCCGATCCACCGTGGATTCATTTTCTCGAAACTCGTCGGCGCTGTGAAGGCAGTCGATGATGTCAGTTTTTACCTGCACGAGGGAGAAACGCTGGGCCTGGTGGGGGAGAGCGGTTGTGGCAAGACCACTACCGGCCGATTAATTTTGAGGGCTTATGAGCCGACCGGTGGTGAGGTCTTGTTTAAAGACAATAAATTGGGGCGAGTTAACATCCCTGAACTTGATAAACAGCAGTTGAAGCAGCTTCGCCAGAACATCCAGATGATCTTCCAGGATCCCTACTCATCGCTTAATCCCCGCATGACCCTGTTAGAAATCGTTGGCGAACCGCTTTTGGTTAATGGGGTTGCCAGGGGATCGGAACTGCAGGACCGGGTGGCTGACCTGTTGAAAGTTGTTGGGCTGCGGCCGGAGTATATGACCCGCTATCCTCACGCTTTCAGCGGCGGTCAGCGCCAGCGCATTGGGGTGGCGCGGGCGCTGGCGCTCCACCCACAGATGGTGGTGTGCGATGAGCCGGTCTCTGCGCTGGATGTCTCGATTGCGGCCCAGACTTTGAACCTGCTGCAGGACCTCCAACAGGATTTTGGCCTGACGTACCTGTTCATCTCACATGACCTGAGCGTGGTCGAGCATATCAGCGACCGGGTTGCCGTTATGTATGTGGGCAAATTGGTTGAGAGCGCCAAAACCGCCGATTTATACGGCAACCCGCAGCACCCGTATACCGAAGCGCTGCTTTCGGCGGTTCCGCGGCCCAACCCGCGCCTGCGGACAGAGCCGCAGGTCCTGGAAGGGGATGTGGCCGACCCGGCTAACCCGCCCAGCGGCTGTTACTTTCACCCGCGCTGCCGGTATTGTGTCGATACCTGCAAGACGGAAACCCCGGTGCTGCGCGAAATCGCACCGGACCATTTTGTGAGCTGTCATCGGGCAGAAGAGCTTTCTTTGGAAGGTATTTATGGCGCGACCCAAAAGACGGCACCTGGATAAAGTTTTCTGACTTCGTTCGTTGTTTGCGGGCAAAGCAGGCGCCTATATACAACAAACAAGTATAAACATAAGAACCTGGTTCGTGGTTAATAAAAGGAGGTGGTTTTCAGTAGCTCTGATGATTATTTGCAGAAAACCCTACTCTGTATCTGGGGAGTTACTCCCATTGTTTCCAACTTAAGGAGGATTTGACCATGATGCGCAAAGGAAAGATGACGAGGCGAGAGTTCTTCCGCCTCACCGCAGTCGGAGCGGCGGGAGCCGTTCTAACCGCCTGTACGACTCCGACAGCTCCGCCGACCGCAGAAGTTGCCCCAACTGAGGCTCCGGCCGCACCCGCGGAGCCTACGGCAACTAAGCCCCCGGTCAATATCGCCGCAACTGCGACGACCGGGCCAACCGCCACCCCAGTGGCTAAGTACAAGGAAGCTCCTGCGCTGGCAGACCTGGTCAAGGCCGGCAGCCTGCCGCCCGTTGAAGAACGCCTGCCGATCAACCCGGGTGTGATGAACCCGATTGAGATGGTCGGCAACTATGGCGGCGGCATCCGCCGGGCATTCAGCGGCGTTTCTGATCGCTGGGGCCCGACCAAGCTGCAAGACCGCGGCATGGCCTGGTTTGACAAAGACCTGGCACTTCACCCCCGCCTGGCCGAATCGTGGGAAATTAACGACGACGCAACTGAATGGACGTTCTACCTGCGCCCGGGGACAAAATGGTCGGATGGCACCCCACTCACTACGGCGGATGTCAAATGGTGGTATGAAAATAACATCATGAATAAGACCCTCAACCCGGCTGTTCCTGCCGCCTGGCGTACGGGCCCGAACCCGGGTGTCCCAATGCAGCTGGAAGTCATCGACGATTTCGCCTGCAAGTTTATCTTTGCTCACCCGAACCCGATGTTCATCTACAAGCTCACGCGCGGCATCTTCATGACGCCTGGCTTTTACATGGAACAGTACCACATGGATCTGGTGGCGGACAAGGCCAAGCTGGAGGCCGAGATTAAAGAAAAGGGCTTTGATGCCTGGGACCGGTATTACCTGGATAACCGTGACAGATTCGATATGAACCCCGACAAGCCCAGCCTGGGCCCATTCCTGATGCGGGGTTCGACCTCCAGCGAGTTCTTCATGATGGAACGGAATCCGTTCTTCTTTGCCACCGACCCGGAAGGCAACCAGCTTCCGTACCTGGATAACATCCAGCACCGCCTGTTCGAGAATGCGGAAGCATTGAACCTGTGGGTCGTTAATGGGGAGATCGATTTCCAGGCCCGACACATGAGCTTTGGCAATTACACGCTCTACAAAGAGAGCGAAGCGAGCGGCGACTATAAGGTGTTGTTGGGCATCAGCGCGAACCATCTGGCGATCCAGCCTAATCACACCACCAAGGAACCCAAGCTGCGCGAGTTCTTCCAGAACCGCAACGTCCGCATCGCTCTGAACCTGGCCATGAACCGTGACGAGATGAATGAACTGGTGTGGGATGGTATGTTGAAGCCCCGCCAGTACAGCCCGCTGCCTTTCTCGCCCCAGTACTATCAACCGGCCGAGGTGGCTTACGTTGAGTACAATCCGGATAAGGCCAATGAGCTTCTGGACGCCGAAGGCTACGACAAGCGCGACGCAGAAGGCTTCCGCATGTGGAAAGACGGCAGCGGCCCGATCAGCTTCAACATCGAAGGCACGGCGCAGACGGGTACCCCAGACGAAGACACCATTTTGATCGCCATCGATAACCTGCGAGATATCGGCATTAAATCGGCGTACAAGTCGGTGGAGCGCGCGCTCTACACCGAGCACTACCAATCCAACGACATTGAAGCGGCCTTCTGGGGCGGCGACCGTACCGTGTTGCCGCTGGTGCCGGAGGCGATCATCTTCCGCGGCACGCAGATTGACCGCCCCTGGGCGTGCGCCTATGGCTTGTATTGGAACAACAACGATGATCCAAACGGCGAGCAGCCCCCGGCGGATTCCTTCGTACAGAAAATCTGGGACATCTGGGCTGAAGTTGCTGTGGAGCCCGACCCGGATTTGCAGACTGAGAAGTTCTCGCAGATCTTGCAAATTTGGGCGGATGAAGTGCCGATGATTGGCCTGCTGGGCGAGGTACCCTCGCCGTGCATTGTTAAGAACGGCCTCCGCAACTTTATCGCCGGCTTCCCGAATGACGACACCACCGGTGACGAGAACGTGTACCAGACTGAGACCTACTTCTGGGAAAACCCGGAGGAGCATACGCTCTAAACTGGTATCTCTGACAGTGCCGCACCAGCGGAGATTGGACAGCCTGCTGGTGGGGGAACTTCCCCCACCAGCAGGGCAGTTCGCAAGGGTGGTTTCTCCACGTAAAATGTATATGGAGGGTATCCATGGCAGGTTATATTATCAGGCGGATCGGGATTATGATCCCCACCTTATTTGTTATTTCGATCATTTCGTTTGTCGTGATTCAGTTGCCGCCCGGGGATTACCTCTCATCTTATGTTGCACAACTGCGCCAACAAGGAGAAAACGTCGACGACATCGAACTGGCTAATCTACGCGAGCGCTATGGCCTGGGCATGCCTGTTTATCAGCAATATCTTAAGTGGATCACAGGGATTCTTTTCCGCGGTGATTGGGGGCAGTCGCTGGAATGGCAAAGGCCGGTGAAAGATTTAATCTGGGAACGCATGGGGATCACGGTGATCCTTTCACTGGCGGCTCTTTTTGTGAGCTGGTTTGTAGCGATACCGTTGGGCGTTTTTTCTGCTACACACCAATACTCTATTCCTGACTACGTGGTGACACTATTTAGTTTTATCGGCGTCGGTACACCAGGTTTCTTGCTGGCGTTGTTAATTATGTGGTTTGCCATGAGCCAGCTGGGATTGAATGTGGGCGGATTGTTTTCCAATGAATTTATTGATGCGCCGTGGTCATGGGCTAAGTTTGTAGATATGTTAAAGCATCTTTGGATTCCAATCCTGATCCTGGCTTTGAACAGCACCGCGGGCGGGCTGCGCACAACGCGCGCCAACCTGCTGGACGAACTGAACAAGCCGTATGTTGAAACGGCGCGCGCCAAAGGCATCAAAGAGGGGAAGCTGATCTGGAAGTATCCGGTCCGGGTCGCGCTCAATCCCTTCTTCAGCACAGTTGGTTGGGAACTGGCAAACCTGATTTCGGGCGCCACGCTGATTTCGGTTGTGCTCAGCCTGCAGACGACCGGCCCCATGATGCTGCGCGCGCTTACTTCACAGGACATGTACCTGGCCGGCAGCTTTTTGCTTCTGCTCAGCTCGCTGACCGTGATTGGCACGTTGGTATCCGATATTCTCCTGGCGTGGGTAGATCCGCGCATTCGCCTGTGATGAAGAAAGAGGGAAACCCTTATGACTGACGAAGTTGTTGATTCAAACCTGGAAGAAAAACCCGGAGAAGAAAGGGTATACGTTGCACCGCCCTGGCTGCTGATGTGGTGGAAATTCCGCAAGCACAAGATGGCAGTGATCAGCGGTGTGCTGATTATCTTCTTTTACATGGTTGCGCTTTTTTGTGAGTTCTTTGCGCCGTACGACCCGGAACAAAAATTCGCTCAATATAAACTGACCCCGCCTACCCCGATCCACATTCGGGATGTAGAAGGGAACTTCCATTTCCCATTTGTCTATAAAATTGTGCGGTCCAGGGATGCTGAAACGCTGCGCAGTACCTATGAGGAAGATACATCGATCCGGTACCCGGTTCGATTCTTCACCGAGGGGCCAGAATATGAGCTGTGGGGCCTGTTCCCGTCAAAACTGCACCTGTATGGGCTGGATGTCCCTCATTCAGAACAGGGGATCTTTATCTTTGGGGCTGACCGCCTGGGTCGCGATATTGCCTCCCGAGTAGCTTATGGGGCCCGGATTTCCCTCTCCATTGGCCTGATCGGGGTAATTGTCAGCCTGATCCTGGGGATTGTGATTGGCGGTATCTCGGGCTTCTTTGGCGGGCGGGTAGACATCGCCATCCAGCGGGTAATTGAGTTCATCCGCTCCATCCCGCAGATCCCGCTGTGGATGTCGCTCAGCGCTGCGTTGCCGGCTACCTGGCCGGTGATCCGCATTTACTTTGGCATCACCATCATCCTTTCGCTGATCAGCTGGACCGGCCTTGCGCGCGTAGTGCGCGGGCGCTTCCTGGCGCTGCGTGAGGAGGATTTCATCCTGGCGGCTCGCCTGAATGGCTCGAGCGAAATGCGCATCATCCTCCGCCACATGGTGCCGTCCTTCTTAAGTTATATCATCGCCAGCCTGACATTGGCAATCCCAGGCATGATCATCAGTGAGACGGGATTAAGCTTTATCGGCCTGGGACTGCGCGCGCCGGCCATCAGTTGGGGCGTGCTGTTGCAAGAAGCGCAGAATTTGCGCTCGATTGCCCTGGCGCCTTGGGTGTTTGCCCCGGCGATTGCGGTGATTGTATCCGTGTTAGCCTTTAACTTCCTCGGCGATGGCCTGCGCGACGCTGCCGATCCTTACGCCAGATAGGAGCTGCTGCCGTGACCGAACAAGACGTGCTGGTAAAAGTTGAAAATCTAAAAACCTACTTCTATTTGAACGAGGGGTTGGTACGGGCAGTCAATGGAGCCGATTTAGAAATTCCGCGCGGAAAGACATTGGGCGTGGTGGGCGAGTCTGGCTGCGGAAAGAGCGTGGTGGCGCGCTCGATCATGCGCATCGTTCCGCGGCCTGGGCGCATCGTCGAAGGTCATATCTGGTTCCAACAGCGCCCGCGTGCGACCGATGGCCAGGCCGGTATGGGAAAGTCTGCTGAACTGCTCGACCTGACCACGCTGGATGCCTATGGGACTCAGGCCCGCAACATCCGCGGGGCGGAAATTTCCATGGTTTTTCAGGAACCCATGACTTCATTGAGCCCGGTTCATACGATTGGCAACCAGATTTGCGAAGCAATTATCCTCCACCAGAAAGTTTCGGAGGATGAGGCGCGCAAGCGCGCGATTGAGATGCTGGACCTGGTGAATATGCCGCTGCCCTCTCGAACGATTGACCGGTACTCGCACGAGCTGAGCGGCGGCATGCGCCAGCGTGCGATGATCGCCATGGCATTGTCCTGCCATCCCAGCCTGCTGATCGCCGATGAACCTACCACCGCCCTGGATGTGACAACTGAGGCGCAGATCCTTTCGCTCATGCGCACCTTGCAGCGGGAACTGGGGATGGCGATCATGTTTATCACGCATAACCTGGGGGTAATTGCCCAGATGGCGGAGAACGTGGTTGTGATGTACATGGGCAAGGTTGTCGAGGAAGCCAATGTCGATACCATCTTCTTCAATCCCCTTCACCCGTATACGCGCGCTTTGCTCCAGTCAATCCCCAGGCTGGGTGAAAAGGTGCAGGGGAAACGGCTTGCTTCGATCCGCGGCATGGTTCCGGACCCTTACTCAATCCCCAAGGGATGTCCATTCCACCCGCGCTGCAGCAGCGTGATCAAAGGGGTGTGCAACACGATTGAACCGGTATATATTGAAATGGAGGCTGGACATAAAGTACGCTGTCACCTTTATGGCACACCAACCGGGTAGCCATCTGGGGTGGGAACCCCCGGATGTGATGTTTTTACAGGGTAAGACACAGTTGTTAATCGATTTGGCCGGGTGCAAATGAACGTTGCGCTGTTTTTCCCTCCCCAGTGGACGCCAACGATGCCGTACCTGGCTGTCCCCACCCTGACCGCTTACCTGCGCAGCCGGGGGGTCAGCGTTCAACAGCGTGACCTGAACGTCGAGTTGTATGATTTCCTGCTGTCCAGGCAGTCAATTGATGATACGCTCACGTTTTTGCGAGAGGAGTACGGTCCGGATGGAAACCGCCGTCCGGGCCGGTTCCGCGTGCCGGAGCGGAAAGCTGTACAGTGGGCATTGAGTGAGGGTCCGAAGCTGGCCAGGCAAATAGAATCGGCCAAGTCTACCCTGCGTAGCAAGGCCTTCTTTGATGGTCCCACCAGCCGCGAGGCTGTCTTGACGCTGGCCCAGTGCCTTTCGGTGATTTCGCTGGCTTACTATCCGGCTGAATTGGATTTCACCACCTTCCGGGCCGCTTATCCAGAGGATCGCAGCCGGGATTTGCTGGCAGCTGCTCGTGACAGGCGCACCAATCCATTTATCGGTTATTTTCAAAAACACGCGCTGCCCGACCTGGCGGCCAACCCACCGGATCTGATTGGCATCTCAATCCCCACCATGGCCCAGATGCTGGCCGGGATGACCCTGGCTGATCTGATCAAGCAGGCGGGGCTTCCCAGCCATGTGACGGTGGGAGGCCCGCATATCACGATGCTGCGCGACCAGCTTCCCCGGGTTCCGAAGCTGTTCGACTTAATTGACAGTGCTGTCATCGGAGAAGGGGAAATTCCACTCCTCAGCCTGGTGGAGGCGGTTGAGTCTGGCGGCGACCTGAACGAGGTGCCAAACCTGGTCTACAGGCACCCGGGCACTGGCACAATCCGAACCGCGCAGCCCACCTTTTCGCGCGACAAGAAGGCTGCCCGGGCGACAATTGCGGTGGATGAGGCAGGCCTGGATGGCTTGCCGGACTTCGACGGTTTCCCGCTCGACCGTTACTTCGTCCCTGAACCGATCCTGCCCCTGACCACTGCCCATGGCTGCTACCACGGCAAATGCGCCTTCTGCAACGTGGGTTATGGTTGGAACAGGCCGAACTTCTATCTCCAACAGCCCGACCATAAGATTGTCGACCAGATGGAGGCCCTGTACCGGAAGTACGGCGCCCGGCACATCTTTTTTGCCGATGAGGCGATCTCGCCGCGCACCCTGCGGCACATGTCCGCCCTGATCAAGGAGCGGGGGCTCCCATTGCACTGGTGCGGCTGCGCCCGGTTCGAGCAGGCACTCGGCAAGGATGTGCTCGAAGCCGCCGCCCAGGGAGGGGGACGGATGCTGTTGTTCGGCCTGGAAACTGCTTCTAAGCCGATGATCGAGCACATGAACAAAGGGACAAAACTGGAGCACATGGGCCGGATCCTGCGCGAAGGTGCTGAAGCCGGCGTCTGGAACCACACTTTCTTCTTCTTTGGGTTCCCTGGCGAGACGATCGAAAATGCGCAGGAAACGATTAACTTCGTTTATGAACACCAGCCTTGGCTGCATTCTGCCTCGGTTGGCACGTTTTTGCTGGAACGGTATTCTCCCGTGCACCTGGATCCACACAAATTTGGCATCAATCGGGTCGTCGATTCCCCCGACCGGGACCTGGCCATTTACTTTGATTATGAAGTGGCGAGCGGAATGGACGAAACCCTGGCTGAAACGCTGGTTTCTCGCTTCCTGGATGTCATTCCCAAGAAGCGGTTTGGGCAATATTACCTGCACGACACCTATAAGCTGCTTTATGCCGGCTATTTGCATGACCATGGACGTCCATTCCCGCCCTGGTTGATTGAAGAACGACCAACTGGGGAGGTTTAGTCAACTTCTCAGGAAGGTGATAAACGATGCGCTTACTACGAACCCTGCTTTTCATTCTTTCGGGCCTGATTTTGGGCGGTATCCTGGTCCTGGGCCGTGAGTCGTTCATGGTTGCGGTGATGATCTTTTCGAAAAGTGCGTATTTGCCAAGGTTTTTGGATAAGGTTTATCTGGTGGTGTTTGGGATGGTGTGGTTGGTGGCCTGGTTTCTGATTGAGGGGTATTATGTGGAAGGGGAGCGCAAGAAAATCCTCTGGCCGAGGTTTCTCCGCGTCACCGGGATCGAGTTAATCCTGGTTTTCTTTGCCCAGATCATGGCGACCCTGTATTCGAAAGACGGGGTAAACTGGCCTGTCTTTGCGCTGCTTCTGATTGCTCCAGCCGTTGGGATTGGTTTGTTGGTCTACGCCAGCCGCCTGATCGTCAGGGCTCCAAATATTGCGGTCCGAGGGGATTGGACGAACGAACAGCGCTGAGATCCTCCTGAAGATATACAGGTAAATGCTTCGAAAGAACACCGGCGCACAGCGATCTCGCTCTCAATGAATCCAAGGAGGTATTTCGATGGTGTCTCATCCTAACCTGGCCGGAACAATTCCGGCCGGTCGCATTGTAAAGCCCTGGTTGATCCTGGGCCCGTTTTACGAAGACCTTTCGGCTCAGGTCCAGGGCCTGACGTATTTTGAGCACCCAGGCGCGCCGGTTGGGCAGGCAGCCATGCAAGCAATCCTGGAGGAGGCCCGCCCGGTCTTGACGAGCTTGCCGGTAGAAGGGCGCGAACAACGCTTCCGCGGAAAAGCGGCTTGCTGGAGCCTGGTCCGCAGCCCTGAACAATACCTTTCCTGGGGCACATACAACATATCGAACCACCTGGGAGCGGCTTTTTTGTCTACCTGGCTGACGCCCGCCGCGCCTGGCACGATCACCTGGCGTTTGACTCACCGGAACCTGCTCCAATCTGTGCTCTATGTTAACGGCGAGGAAGTCTTCAACTCGGCCCAGAAGGCGGTGGATGCGGTAGGTGGTGTATTTGAATACACCTTCGAGGCTGTTTTGCAGCCAGGGGAGAACCTGGTCACAGTTGGCCTGTTCCGGATTGCGCGGATGGCCCAGGTGGGGTTCCGCCTGGAAGCGGTGGACAGGGACGTAGAGGCCAGGGTGACTACTGTGGAGGCAGTCTCGGCGCAGGCCCGGGCGGCTGTAGAAGATGAAGTCGGCAGTATCCGCCTGGCGCGTGATGTTTTCTATCCCGAACACCCATTCGGTTTCCGTCTTGAACAGGCGCCAGCCTCTGGTTCTCCCCAGAGCGGGGTACAACTTGAGATCCAGCTGCGCGCCGAAAGCGGCGAGTTGCTGCGGACAGCTTTCGTGGACCAGGCTGGCCCGGTCACGCTGTGCCAGGGACAGGAGCTTGCCGATGGCCACTATACCCTGCAGGCTGCCTGGCGCGGGCCGGGGGGTGAGCCGATTACCCAGGTAAGCTTTCATGTTCATAAGCTGACCCCGGTCCAGCCTGTGGCGGGCTATGAACGGGTTGAGGAGCGCAAACAGGCGGTCCTTGCACATTATGCGGATAACCGTGAGCGCGACATCCATGCAATCTGGACTGAGGTGGCGCGCTATGCGCTGGGCCAATATGACCGGGTTGATGAAGCTGTCCTGCGCCGGACCTGCGAGTTTATCACCGCGCGCAAAGACTGCGCCGATTTTGTCATCCAGGGCATCCTGCGCCTGATGTATTGGGAGCGGGTGGAACGCCATCTCAGCCCAGAAATCAACGCGATGATGAAGGATGCCGTGTTGAATTTTAAGTACTGGGTGGACGAGCCCGGCGATACGGTGATGTACATGGGGTCCGAAAATCACCGCTTCCTTTTCCATGTGGCCGAGTGGCTGGCGGGCCATCTTTTTCCAACCGAGGTCTTTACCAACAGTCACCAGAACGGCCTGTACCACACGGCGAAATCCTACGTATACATCACAGAGTGGCTGCGCCAGCGCGGGCGGTTTGGGTTTGACGAATGGCATTCGAATTCATATTACCCAATTTGCGTCGCGCCGCTGTTGAACCTGTATGATTTTTCCACGCATGAAGGCTACTACAAGCTGCGCCAGATGACGGCGGCTGTGCTGGACCAGATGCTGTTCAATATGGCTGCCGACAGCTTCCAGGGGATCTTCGGGACGACGCACGGGCGCAGCTATGGCATCTATGTGAAATACCCTGACTTCGAAGGAACGGCGGTGCTAAACTGGCTCTATTTTGGCACCGGCTCATTGAGCAAAACCACCAGCGGGATGGCCCCTGTCCTGGCGGCGACGAGCAGCTACCAGGTGCCGCACGTCCTGTATGGGATGGCGAACGACCAGCAGGCGGTGATTGAGGCCAGGCGGCGCCAGGGCATCCTGCGTACCTCGGCCCACCATGCCGATTTTGTCGTCTACCGCACGCCGGATTATATGCTGTCGGGTCTGCAGGACCACCGTAAAGGCGAATTTGAAAGCTCGACTCATGTGGCGCAGGTTACCCTGGGAAATAAAAATGTGATCTTCTGGTCTTGCCCGCACACTGTAGGGGAAGGATCTGGGCTGAGGCCGGATTACTGGTCGGGCAACTCGACCATGCCGCGCGTCATCCAATACCGCAACGTAATGTCGCTTACCTGGCGCCTGACCCGTTTTACGTGGATGAGCCACTGTTTCTTTGAGCAAGAACGCTTCGATGAGGTAGATTTGCGGGGAAAGTGGGCCTTCGCGCGGGTGGGAGATGGCTATGTTGGGATTTATTCGCAGAATGGTTTTGAGGTTGGCAGCTACGGGCAGTATGCAGGGCGCGAACTGCAGTGTCGCGCGGTTGAGAATACCTGGCTGGTTGAGTGTGGTCGCCGGGCCGATTGGGGTAGTTTTGCAGCATTCATAGATGCTCTATCTGGCGCCCGAATCGAAGACAGGGATGGGGTCATCCTCTATGTGTCTCCCTCCGCCGGGCGCTTTGTGACCGGCTGGGATGTGCCCCCACAAATCAATGGCCAGAAGATTCCACTGCGCGGATATGCTATGGCTGACAGCCCGTGGGCGCAGGCTGGCTTTGGGTCAGGTGAGATGGTGCTGCGCTACGGCGATGAAGAATATGAGCTTTGGTTCAATCAGTGAACCTGGTATAGATGGCCGGGGATATGGTAGGATACCTGCACCCGGAAAGCATCAATCAATTGAGAGGTAACATGGCTTTGAATTATTTATCGTACGGATTGGAAAAAGGATATATTCATAACTGGCTGGTTGCTGGTCCGCAGGCAATCCAGGTCGCCAATCTGGAGCAGTTCACAGGCGCCGAGTATTACAAGCTGCAGATTGCCCGGCATTACTACGATCCAGAATCCGGCATTACTGGGTTACCGGCAGAGGGCGCCGCGGTTGAAGTGAGAGATTACAAGGGCCGCTGGGATTACTTCCGCTGCAAAATTGATCACTTTGTCGACCTGACTGCGTTTTACCACCTGACTCATTACCTGCGGGCCTGGGCTTATGCGCAGGTGATCTGTCCGGAAGACCGCGAGGTTTCCCTGGTGTTGACGACCAATGGCCCGGCGGACGTCTGGGTAAACGGCCAGCACTGTCATCGCCAGGAACAATTCTATCACCAGATTCCACACAGCGAGCCGTTCAAAGCCACGCTGAAGCAAGGCGTCAATGAGTTGCTGGTTCGTTTTGAGGCGGTGGCTGCCCGTGAATGCCCGTATGCGATGGCCCTTCGACTGGCCGGACCGGGCGGAGAAGACCTGTCCGCGGACTGCAGCGTGCAGCTGCCCACGGGGCTGCAGCCATTCGACCGCCGGAAAACGCTCGAACGCGTGCTCGAGGCCGCCTACACCCGCCAGGATGTCTTCAATACAGAACAGACGGTTAAGGTGCATTGGCCGGATCACCTGGCAGAATCGGCCTCAATCACCATCCGGGTGCAGTCGGTTGCGAAGCGGATTTATTCGGAGAGCAACCGAAAAGGTGCCGCCGGGCAAGAGGCTCCCCTGGGCCAGGCCGTATTTTTCCCGGATGGAGAATACCGGGCGGTCGTCATGCCCAGGCCGCAGGAATATTACGAGGGTGGAATGCGCATTTCGCGCGAGATCCCGCTGCGGATTACGCGCCAGCGCTATTCCAGCGCTCCCTATGGAACCTATGCAGAACGGCGGATCGAAGCCCTGCAACAAGCGACCTCTTTGAGCGGTCTGAATATCTTTGCCGAAATTGCAAAGATGAAGCTGGGCTGGTGGAAGCGACTGGATCTGCCGGTGATCTTGAAAGAGATCGAACGTATCAACAGCCGGGCTGACTGCAGTGACTTTTACCTTGCCGGGCTGCTAGGGATGCTGTACCGGTTTGGCGAGGATCCGCAATTCCCCCAGGAGCTTCGCCAGCCGCTTGAAAGCTGCATCCTGAACTTTAAGTATTGGCATGATGAGCCGGGCAGCGATGCAATGTGCTACACGACCGAGAACCACAGCATCCTGTTCCACACCTGCCAGGTTCTGGCAGGCCAGCTTTACCCGGAACAGGTGTTTACCAATAATGGACAGGTTGGCCAGTGGCACCGCCAGGCAGGCGAACAGCGCGCGCTAGCCTGGATGCACCAACGCGCCGCGAGCGGTTTCCTGGAATGGGATTCGAACTGTTACTTTGAAGAGGATGTGCTGGCTTTGACCCATCTGGCCGACCTGGCGGAAAGCCAGCCCGTCTGGGAGATGGCCACCGTCATCCTGGATAAGCTTTTCTTCACGATGGCGGTCAATTCCTTTAAAGGCGTTTTTGGCTCGACCCACGGCCGGACCTATACCCCGTTTATCAAAGGCGGGCGTTTTGAAGCCACTGCGGGGCTGTCGCGGCTGGCCTGGGGCATGGGGGTCTTTAACGATCACATCATGGGATCGGTCAGCCTGGCGTGTAGCGATTATGAGGTGCCCGACCTGATCGGCAGGATCGCCGCCGACCAGCCTGATGAAATGTGGAACCGCGAACAGCACGCTGGCGCGCTGGAGGGTTTTGTGCTGTCGGGGTCGCGTGGAACCGGGGTCAATAAAGTCACTTATAAGACCCCGGATACGATGCTATGCTCGGCCCAGGACTGGCACCCAGGCGAGCCGGGCTACCAGCAGCATATCTGGCAGGCCACGCTGGGGCCGGATGCCGTAGTGTTTGCCACGCATCCAACCTGCGCCAGTGAAGAGGGCTCGCACCGGCCAAACTACTGGCATGGGAACGCCATCCTGCCGCGCGTGGCGCAGTGGAAAGACGTGCTGGTTGCCGTTCACCGCCTGCCCGAGGATGATTGGATGGGCTTTACCCACGCCTACTTCCCGGTCGACGCGTTCGATGAATGGCAAATGTCCGGCGGATGGGCCTTCGGGCGAAAAGGCGAAGGTTACCTGGCCATCCGGGCGGCAATGGGCATGCAGCTGACCCAAAGCGGAGACCAGGCTTATCGTGAGCTGTGCTCGGAGGGGCTTCACAATGTCTGGCTGGTTCAGATGGGCCGGGCGGCGCTGGATGGCTCATTCCAGGAGTTTGTCCAAAAGGTGGCTGCTCTCCCGCTCGCTTTTGAAGACCTGGGCGTCCGGTACCGGACGTTGCGCGGGCAGGAACTGGCCTTTGGTTGGGAAGGCCCGCTCCAGGTGGATGGAATTGAGCAGCCTTTGCGTGATTTTAAGCATTATGACAACCCATACTGCCAGGTGGATCTGCCGGCCAGGCAGATGGATATTTACCTGGGAGAGGATGTGATGCGCCTGACATTTGAGAAGGAGGTGGGTGAATGAGTAGTTTCCGCGAGTTCCAACCGAAGGGCGTGAACCGGTTGCTGGTCGATCCGGCAGTTGACCTCGACCGGCTGCGGATCCATATCTCGGAGATTGAACCCGGAACGCGCGCTCACCCGCCGCATACGCATGAGGGGGTCGAAGCGTTTTATGTTCTCGAAGGCGAGGGTGTGTTGGAAATTGGCGAGGAACGGTATCCCTTGCGCGCGAACGAGGGCATTGTGCTCCATCCTGGCACCCTGCACGGGCTGGTCAACAGCGGAACCGGGCGGATGCGCTATATGGTTATCATCACAAAACCATGAGCGGCGCGGACGAGCAAATGCAGCCGGTCACCCGATTAGATCTGCCGGAGAATTTTGACCCGGCCGCATTCATGGTTGCCAGGGTAACGGAAAACGGCATATTTCACGAATCGCGGGCTGGGGCCGGCCTGGCAGCCCGGCTGGTGGCGAACGGCGCGCCCGAAGATCTGGCGCTGGCCGAGAAGGTGCTGGAAGCCGTCCTGAAATCGCAGGAGCGGCGGGCAGATGACCCCCATTACGGCAATTTCTTATGGATGATTGAGGATGAAGTCGTTTTTGACCTGAATGCGGTCGAATTCAATCTCGAGCACCTGATCCCGATGATGATCCGCCATTCTGGGCGTTTGCAAGAGGGTCTGCGGGCGCGGATTTTGGAGGCCATCCGGCTGGGTTTGGATGAAATCCGGCGCCTGGACGTGCTGGTGGCTTATTCGAACATCGCTGTGCTCGATATCCTGAATACCTGCCTGGGGGGCGAGCTGCTGGCAGATCCTGAGATCGCCGGCCGGGGCTACCGGAAGCTGGTCGAATGGATGGCTTTCACCGATCAAAATGGGATTCCCTTTGAGTATAACAGTCCCACTTACACGGCGGTGATCATCCGCGCGCTGCATATCCTGGCTGGCCTAGTGCAGGATCATGAAACCCGCGTGCGGGCGCGGACGGCCGCAGCGCGGCTTGGCCTGAGCGTCGGTCTGCACATTCATGCCGGAACCGGGCGCTGGGCCGGGCCGCACAGCCGGGTTTACCATCCAACCGTGGTGGCTGAAACCCGGCCTGAGATCGAACTGGTGCAGCAGTGGATCGCCGAAAGGGCGTTGCCTGCCTGGGTAGCCGACGTGGTGAATTGCCGTCCGCCCGGCTGTGAAGTCGTTGAGACCGCTCACGTTCACCGCGAGCTGGGAATTACCACGTATCACAGCCCATCTTTTGCGCTGGGCACTTCGGTCAAAGAGGCCGGCGGGCAGTCGGACGTGGTCATGGCGCACTATGTCCGCCCGGGGATGGAACGGCCGGGGATCTTTTATACCCGCTACCTGACCAACGATCACTGGCTGGGCGACTTTTACCATGCCACCGACCGGACCAAATCACGCAACCTGATCGAGGAAGGCCGCTTTTACGGCGTCCAGCAAGGCGCAAGCGTGATTGGCCTGTATACCCTGCCAAAAAACCTGGGGGTGATCAACAGCGCTAAGGCGGCTCTGATCTGGACCGGGCGTGAGCAGGTGGATGAAATCTGGATCGATGACCGGCTTGTCGAGTGCCTGCCGGTCGAGGTCCCGGCCGGGGCGACGGTGGTCGTGGGCAGCGGCCTGGTCTGGATGGCCGTGCGGCCCCTGGCGTGCACTGACCTGGGCCGGGGCGCGCCGGTCCGGCTGGTCGAACGCCAGGGTGACCTGGTCCTGGAACTGTACAATTACATGGGTCCCAGCAAGTCATTCTGGGAAATGGGATGGCCGGGTGCGTTTTACCAGGGCAGTCCCCGCTGCGGATTTTACCTGGAGGTAGCCGAGCGGCGGGATCATGCGCATGGCGGTGGGTTTGCGCACACAGTCGCCGCGGGCGGCCTGGTCGACGAGGCTGAAGCACCCTTTACCTACACCGGCGAGGGCGAGCGCCTGTGGCGGGTGGAATATTCCCGGGAAGATCTCCGCCTGGGGATCGAGGTGGACCTGATGGAGTGGCGGTTGAAGCGGCGCTGGCGAGGAATGGAAGCGGCAGGCTGGCCGATGCTGGAGTCGCCTGTGGCGCGCGAGACACGGTCAGGGCGCGTCCAGGTGGGTGACGTGGTGCTTTCCTGCGGTCCCGAAGCCGGCTGGCTGTATGGCTGTCCGCAGAAGCAGCTTTGGGTGGCTGCTTATCACGGGCTGCGTCCGGCGCCTGTGCGCTTGCAGGTTCCGGGTGGCAGCGTGCAGGTGGCTGAGATGGGGACGGGCATGATTGTTTGGAACCAGGGCCGCGTGACCGTGGAAGCGAACGATCTGAAGGGTATGCCGCAGGTGACCGGCGGCGAATTGGTACGTCAATCTACAAGAACAGGAGAATGAGCTATGGCAAAGTCAGTGAAAATCAGTGTCATTGGAGCAGGCAGCGCGCAGTTCTCATTGGGGCTGGTAAGAGACCTGTGCCTGACCGAAGGATTGGCCGGGTGTCACATTTCATTTATGGATATCCACGAAGGCCGGCTGGACATGATTTACAAGCTGGGCACCCGCTACGCCGCGGAGATGGGAGCGCAGCTGACCTTTGACAAAACCACGGACCGCCAGGCCTCGCTGGAAGGGGCGGATTTCGTGATCAATACGGCCTATGTCCTGGGGCACGAACATGAAGCGGAGATGCGCGACCTGGCCACGCGACATGGTTTCTATCACCAGAGCGCCGGGGTAGGGACTTTTTACCAGTATGCCCTGATGCTGTCGGTGGCGCAGGATATCGAGCGGATTTGCCCGGATGCCTGGCTGATCCAGGTTGGCAACCCGGTCTTCAGCGGCAGCACACTGATGACGCGCGAAACGGGAATCAAAGTGTGTGGTTTGTGCCACGGGCATTATGGCTATCGCGAGATCGCCAGCACCATCGGCATTGACCCCGACCAGGTCGTCTGGCAGGCTCCTGGGCTAAACCATAATATCTGGCTGACCCATTTCATCTATGAAGGCAAGAACGCCTACCCCTTGATCGATGAGTGGATTGAGGCCAAAGGTGAGGAATACTGGCGCACCCACATTGCTCGCAGCACGCACGACGCCCAGATGTCACGCGGCGCCGTTCACCAATACCGTTTATATGGCCTTTTCCCGATTGGCGACACCGTGCGGCGGGGAGGCTGGTGGTACCACACGGACATCGAGACCAAAAAGCATTGGTTCGGCGAGCCATATGGCGGCCCGGACACCCATATCGCCAGGCCTTACTTCGTTGAGAACCTGAACAAGCGCATTGCCGAGATGACGCGTATCGCCAATGATCCCAACGCCTCGGTGGTCGAGTATGCCGGCACGACCCGCACTCGCGAGCAAATTGTTCCGATTATGGACGGCCTGATGAACAACAACGAGGGGCAGTTCCAGGTTAACGTGCCTAACAAGGGCGCCTTGCCGGGTATCCCGGATGATGTCGTGGTGGAAGTGCCCGCGATTGTCAACATCAAGGGCATCACCCCGATGCGGGTCGATCCTCTGCCGCCGAAGGTGATGTTTGGTCATGTGTTACCTGAATGGCTGGACATGGAACGCGACCTGCTGACTTTCAAGACCGGTGATCGCTCCCTCATGCTGTACGATCTGCTCCAGAACCACCAGACCCGTTCTTACCAGCAGGCGCTCGAGGTGCTGGATCAGTCGATCTCGATGGATTTCCATAAGGATTATCCCGAGTACTACGGGATGGAGTTGGAGGAGTTCTTCCGCTATCCGGACAGGTGGCTGGATTAGCTCCGCCCTTTTCTTAAACGTCACGCGGTTTTCTGGCGCATAACCCTGCCGGAAAACCGCGTACTATTTCACCTGCTATTCGGGTCAAAGCAGCAGCGCCAGGCCAAGCAAGACCAGCGGAATGGCAAGGATGATGACAAAAACGGTGACCACCAATCCCACAGCGGTGCCGATGATACCGAAGATCAGGCCGATCAGGCCGCCGAGCAAGCCAAAGACCAGGCCAAAAAATCCGCCGATCAAGTCGAAGATGAATTCAAACAATCCCATGACAGTACCCTCCAGTAAACCTTTCCGTAAGAAGTCGTAGAGACTTCTTTGTTTATCTCATGACGTTCTATAGATATTTACGGAAAATATTCTGGAAAGTTGCATGGTTTTACCCGTTCAGTTTTTCCCACAGAAAGTCGTAGGCCCGGCGGCCGCTGATCTGGTGACGGCCCTCAAAGTAGTCAGTTTCAACGTTATCTGCTGCATTGAAGACGCCATAAACCTCCCGGGCGCGGGCGACGCTTTCCTCAACCCTGGCGATAGGGAATATGGGGTCGCGGGTGCCCGCTTCCACCAGCATCGGGCGCGGCGCGATCAGGCCGACCAGGTCGTGGATCTCGCCGAAGCGGTGTAGCCCGGGCACATAGTTGCAGGTGCAGTGGTGCATGGCAAAGATGCTGTCTGCCCACGGGCAGAAGTAGCCGCTGATGACACAGGCGCGGATGCGCGGGTCAAGGCAGGTGGAGAAGAAGGTGTGCATGCCGCCGCCTGAAATGCCCATTGCCCCCAGCCGCTGCTCGTCGACGTCAGGGCGGGTCTCCAGGTAATCGACCAGGCGGGCGGCGTCGAGCACGCGCAACCCGGCGGCCGACCCGCCCAGGTGGAAGGCCAGGGTGGCGGTATGCTGGCAGGTTGAGGGCGCTTCCTGACCGGCTGGGCGGTCGAGTGACGAGAAGTCCGTCTGCCGCTCGCCGAAGCAGGAAATTTCCGGCGCGGCGATGATGAATCCGCGCCGGCACAGAGCCACGCCGAAATCTTTATGATAACCGTCAGGTGTATCGCGTTCGTCCCCATTTTCCCACAAACCGACGATGTCTTTGACCCCATACCCGTGCCCATGAAAGGCCACCACAACCGGCAGCGGCCCGGCGGAAGCCTTGGGCTTTAGGAGGTAGACCGGCATCAGGGTCCAGGGCGATGTGCGCAGGAGGATTTTTTCGCGCAGATAATCGCCTTTGTCGATCACTTCGAGCGTTTGTGGTTCGAGGGGCGCGCCGGGCAAATCCTGAAAGCCGATCGTTTCGCGCAACGCCGCCCCGGTGCGCGACTGCCATGCGCCAGCTTCCTGCGGTGTGGTGGCTTGAAACCGGTAAGGGGCGCTTTCGGGCTGATACAGCGCCCGCAGCGTTGTGGCGGGCTGCAGTTCCTTCATTTCCTGGTTGTTCAATAATCGACTGCTCATGGATTCCTCACCTTAGCCTTCTGTGTGATGATTTATGCGCCAGGAGAGCCGGCGCTCTCTCAACCTTGCAGGTGCACTGCTTCCCAGGATTGGAAAACTTGGTGGACGTTTTCTGGCTTGGCTCCAGCTCCAAACTCGCACTGGGCGATGACCCCGCCGCGGGAGTATAAAGCATCCCTCACCCGGCGGACGGCCTGGTCGATATCGGCCGGTGTGCCAAAAGAAAGCAGGTACTGCCGGTCGATTTCTCCCCAAAAGGTGATTTTGCCGGCAAACCGGCGGCCCAGTTCTTCGATATCCATGGTGAAAATTTGCGTGTTGATGGCGTCCAGCCCCAGGTCAACCAGTTCGGGGATGATATCCATCGTATAGCCATCGGAATGCATAAAGATGTACTTGCCGTACCGGTGGGCCGTGTCAATGTAGTCTTTGTAAAACGGCTTGAAAATTTTTTTCCACTGGCGGGGCGAGATCAACAGGGCGCGCTGCGCGCCCCAGTCGTCCATAAACATCAGCGCGTCGACCTCAGTTTTTGCCCACAGTTCCAACTCCTTCAGGTAAAACTGGTGGATGCGGTCCAGCAGCGTGAAAAGCTCGCCCGGCTGCTCAGCCAGGTCCAGGTACAGGTTTTCAGACCCGCGGATGAACTGGGCGCGCTCGAACGGCCTGGGGCAGCAGCCAGCCATGACAAACCGGTCGGTAGAACGGCAAAAAGCATTGATCTGTTCGGGATCGATGGTCAGGGCGGCTTCGGGGGGAATTACATTGTCAAGGTCTTCCCACCGGGCAACTAGGGGCGCCTTGACTTCACCGATCACGCCGCGCTGGCGGTTTTCGAATGAGCAGCCCCAATCATCGATGTAGATGCCAATCCCGTACTGGTCTCCCTGGGTGCGGGCTTTCTCCTGATGAAACCCCGGGGCGGTCATCATGTCGCTTGGGAAGCGCGCCTCAATTTCAGCCAGTTGAATCGGGTAATGCTCACTGGCCCAGGGCAGGGTCCACAGGTCGCGCGGAATACGGGGAGGGGAGGAAAAGGACAGGGAATCTTTGATGAGGTTTCGTGGTTTCATGGTTTGTAAGGGGAATTCGTTTGCCGGGTGAATAGATTTAACTATATCATTATTCTATTAGTAAGGTTGGTGTTTTGGTGGGGTACCCCCTGGCCAAAGGAGGTGCGGTTGATGGATACACTTGAACTGGTGCGCCTGCACCTGGAATTGGAATGTATTGGGATCGATGCGGCGGGCCAGCTCATTCGTATCCCAGGCCCGGCCCCGGATACGCTCCACCGCGTGTATGTTGCCCGGCACGATCAGGGCGACAGCCTGTTCTTTCGCGCGGACCTGCTCGCTTCTATCCGGCGAAAATTGCGCCGTCTTCCGATCGGCGCCTTTTTCGAAGCTCCCAAAGTAGTTAAGGAAATTCTGGCTGATGATGAACCCTGCAGTGAAATCCACATCGGAAAGAGCTATATTTTTCCGGGTCTGTTGCGCCCGGGGTTGTACCCTGACGCAGTTCGCCTGGCAAACCTGGATCCAAAGATGGTTCGCCAATATGATCCCAGCCTGGATTCATCTCGCAAAGAGGTTTTTGGGATCGTGGTAGATGGGCGAATTGTCTCGACCTGCGAGGCTTCACGGGAGAACGAAGCCGCCGGGGAAGCCTGGGTGCGTACACTGGAAGGATACCGCCGGCGCGGGTATGCTCGCCAGGTAACAGCGGCCTGGGGAAACTGGCTGCTTCGCCAGGGCCGGGTTCCTTTCTACAGCCACCGCTGGGAAAACCTTGCTTCACAGGCTGTAGCGGAAAGCCTGGGGCTGGTACAGTATATTGCAGACGCCGGATATGCTTAGCATTGCATCAATGATAAATAATATCGGGGCTGTCCAAAAAGCCCGTTTGGACAGCCCCGATATTTTAATTACTCCTCGGCGCTTACTTCAGATATTTGTCAAACCAGCGCGCGATGTGGTTGAGGCGGGCAATCCGCCGGTCGGTGCGGCCTGAGCGTGATAGGCCGTGAAACTCATCCGGGAAGCGGACAAACTCGGTGTCTACGCCCAGGCGCTTAAGCGCCACGAAGACCTGTTCGCCCTGTTCGATCGGGCAGCGCAGGTCCATTTCGTTATGAATGACCAGAGTCGGTGTTTTAGCGTTGCCGATGTAAGCGATCGGCGAGTGATCCCAGTAGAACTGCAAGGCTTCGAAAGGTGGTTTGTCGTTTAACTCTTTCTGGAATGACCAGTTGAAATCGCTTGAGCCCCACATGCTGACAAAATTGCTGACGCAGCGCTGGGTGACGGCAGCTTTAAAACGCCGGGTGTGGCCAATAATCCAGACGGTCATGTACCCACCGTAGCTGCCACCGGTTACGCCCATGCGCTCTTTGTCGATGTAGGGCAGCTTTTCAGCATAATCGGCCCAGGCCATCAGGTCGGCGTAATCGCGGTCGCCCCAGTCGCCCCAAATCGCCTGCGTGTGGGCTTCGCCGTAACCCTGCCCGCCGCGCGGATTGGTGAAGTAAACGACATACCCCCTGGCAGCCAGGTAGTAGAACTCGTGCATGAAGAATTTGCCGTACTGGGTGATGGGCCCGCCATGAATCTCCATAATGGAGGGATACTTTTTTTGGGGATCGAAGCCGGGCGGCTTGATAATCCACCCTTGCAGATCGTTGCCGTCCGGGCCTTTATACCAGACCTCTTCCACCTGGCCCAGGTCAATCTGGTCCAGCAGGTCGCGGTTGAGGCGGGTGACCTGGCGGTCTGCACCGGTAGCCATCTCACGGACAAAGATTTGGGCCGGGTCATCGAGCCGACCGTAAAAGTAGGCCAGGCGAGACTGGTCCTGGCTAAAGGTCGGGCTGCCGACTACCCCGCCCTCCCCGATTTCCTCCTTCAGGCTGCTTCCGTCACTTGAAATCGATCGCAGCAGTGAACTGCCATGCTGGGCTGCGGTGAAATAGAGCCTCTGCCCGTCCGCCGACCAGGTGGGCGGGAGGGTTTCGGCTTCGCTCAGATCGTTGATCGTCCAGCCGTTGGCCTGGATGTCGTACGGCCCGGTCAAGTTGCGAGCCGGACCGGATCCATCCGCTGGCACCAGCCAGACATTCACATTTTTATAATCTAACCCTTCCCCCTCCTGCGCGTAATAGGCGATCCAGCGTCCGTCTGGGGAAAAGGCCGGATAATTTTTTCCGCCAATTGGTGTCTCAATCTTGCGCATTTCACCACCCTGGGCGGGGATCACGAACAGGTCGATCCGGTCGGGATAGGAATCGGGGTCTTCGCTGCGGTTCGACAGGAAGGCGATGCTCTGCCCATCGGGCGACCAGGCCGGGTACTGCTCGTCATAGACGGGATGGTCGGTCAACTGCTGGGTCTCTCCATTTTCGGCGTTGACGACCCACAGGTGCCAGCGCTCTTTAGGCAGGTAGCCATAACCATCCAGCTTGTAGAACAGCCGGTCATAGTGGCGGACAACGGTGCCTAATTTTTTCTTTTGCTCGTCTTTTTCGCGCTCCAGCACTTCAGCGTCGGTTTTGCGTACGGTGAGGGCCAGGCGTGTGCCATCTGGTGACCATGCCAGGGCGCCAACTGCGCCCTGGATGCTCGTCAGCGGGCGAGCTTCACCGCCAGCCAGTGAAATCAGGTATACCTGGGCCGGTTTTTCTTTGTCACCCCGGTTGGAGAGGAAGGCGACTGTGCTTCCATCCGGGGACCAGCGCGGGTTAGTGTCGTTCTGGTCGCCAAAAGTGAACTGGCGCGGAGGGATTTGCCCATCGGTGTCCGCGATCCACAGGTTGGAATACTTTTTCTCAGTTTTTTCATCCACACGGTGGACAGCATAAATAATATGCTTCCCATCTGGGGAGATGCGGGTGCTGCTGACCAGGTTGAATTTATACAGATCTTCGGCGGTAATGGGCCGTTTTACAGTCTCGGACATTCGTTTCTCCATAGAAAACTGGACAGGGATGAAGTTAACCGTACGCTCAGAGTATATCATACCTGAAACTGTGCGGTGATGTGGGTTGCGCGGTGGTTCGGTTGGTTATACAATTTTCTGGAAGCCTATCCATTTGAATAGTCAAGCCTGGCAAATATTGGAGATTTTCATGCGAATCCTGATGCTCGATATCGATACGCTGCGCCCCGACCACCTGGGTTGCTATGGCTATCATCGCAATACCAGCCCGAATATTGACCGGATTGCCGGGCAGGCAGTCCGCTTTGAGAACCTGTATGTATCCGATGCTCCTTGCCTGCCTTCGCGCTCCGCTTTATGGAGCGGGCGGACGGGTTTTCACACCGGGATCATCAATCACGGTGGGACGGCAGCCGACCCGTTTATCGAAGGGCCCACCCGCGGGTTTCGCGACCAGTACGATCGAACCGGCTGGATCAGCGTGTTGCGCCGGACCGGTCTTTATCCGGTGACCATCAGCCCATTTGGTGAGCGGCACTCGGCCTGGTGGTGGTATTCTGGCTACCGGGAAATGTACAACCCGGGCCTGGGAGGGATGGAGAGCGCTGAAGATGTCACCCCGCTGGCGCTGGACTGGATCCGGCGCAACGCTAAAAAGGATAACTGGTTCTTGCACGTCAACTATTGGGATCCGCATACGCCTTACCGCGCCCCGGCTGAGTTTGGAAATCCGTTTGAACATGACCCGCTGCCCGAGTGGCTGACCGAGGAGGTTCGCCAGCGCTGTTGGGATGGGTATGGCCCGCACAGCCCCCAGGAACCGTTTGGATACGGGACTGAGCCAGGCGATGAGCGGATTCCCCAGCGCTACCCGCGGGTTCCCCAACAGCTCGATTCGATGCAGGCAGTAAAAAAATGGATCGACGGATACGACACTGGCATTCGCTATGCTGATGAACACATCGGGCTGCTGCTCGATGCGCTTGCCCAGGAGGGCGTGCTGGATGACCTGGTTATCATCGTGACTTCAGATCATGGCGAGAACCAGGGCGAGCTGAACGTATGGGGCGATCACCAGACGGCAGACCATATTACCAGCCGGGTCCCGCTGATCATCCGCTGGCCTGGACTGACCGACCAGCCGCGGGTTGACCGGGCGCTCCACTACCATTTTGATTGGGCCGCTACACTGATCGAGATGTTGGGCGGGCAGGTGCCGGTGAACTGGGATGGCCGTCCTTTCACCGATGCTTTCCGCTCCGGCCAGGAACAGGGGCGGGATTACCTGGTTGTCAGCCAGGGCGCCTGGTCCTGCCAGCGCAGCGTGCGCTTCCAGGCCGAAGGAGAGGAGTATATCTGCCTGCGCACGTATCATGATGGCCATAAAATGCTGGAGCCGGTCATGCTGTTCAACCTGTCACGCGACCCGCACGAACAGCACGATTTGAGCGCCGAAAGCCCTGACCTGGTTAACCAGGCTGCCCGATACCTGGCAGATTGGCAGCATGAGATGATGCTTACCAGCCTGGGCAATGTCGACCCGATAATGACTGTTCTGCGCGAAGGCGGCGCATTCCACACCCGGCGCTACCTGCCTGCTTACCTGGAGCGGCTGCGCGCCACCGGGCGGGCGCACCAGGCTGAGATCCTCGCCAGGCGCCATCCAGACGAAATCGAGGGAACCCCTTGAAGCAACCTAACTTCGTCCTGATCATGACTGACACCCAGGCTACGAATGTAATCGGCGCTTATGGCAGGCCGGAACTTCGTACGCCCAACATCGACCGCCTGGCGCGCACCGGGGTGATGTTCAACCGCGCGTATACCACCTGCCCGGTCTGCACGCCCGCCCGAGCAGGATTGTTCACCGGCATTTACCCGCATACATCCGGGCCCTGGACTAACAACTTGCCCCTGGGAAATAATATCAAGACGATGGGCCAGCGCTTCCAGGATGCCGGCTACCAGACTGCCTATACCGGGAAGTGGCACCTGGATGGGCACGATTATTTTGGCACCGGGATCTGCCCGCCGGGTTGGGATGATACGTACTGGTATGATGGGCGGCGCTACCTGTCTGAGCTGAACGAGGCTGAAATCCGCCTCTGGCGGGGTGGGCTGAATGCTTACGATGACCTGCGCCGCCACCAGATCCAGGCCGAGTTCACCTGGGCGCACCGTGTGTCTGACCGGGCTATTCGCTTCCTGGAAGAGCGAGAGTCGAATCAACCCTATGTGCTGGTGGTGTCTTATGATGAACCTCACCATCCGTTCACCTGCCCGCCTGAATACGTGGAACCTTTCCTGGCGTACGATTACGCGCTGGGGCCGGCAGGAGAGGACCTCCTGGAAGGGAAGCCGGTCCACCAGCGCGAGTGGGCGGCGACGTTAAAAGTGAATGCCCGCAATGGGTTGGTGCGCCACCCGCTCTACTTTGGCTGCAACAGCTTTGTCGACTCGCAAATCGGGCGGGTGATCGATGCGGTTCATGCTCTTTCCGCTGAGGACACCTATATTATCTTTACTTCTGACCACGGCGACATGCTCGGCGCGCATCAATTGACCGGGAAAGGCCCGGTGATGTACGATGAGATTACCCGCATCCCACTCTTGATCGAGCAGCCGGCTGGCCTGGGTGCCGGACGGCGAGTAGAGACGGCTGCCAGCCACATCGACCTGCTGCCGACCATGCTCGAGCTCGCCGGGATCGAACGTGCGCCGATTCTGGAGGGGGAGAGCCTGGTCCCGCTGTTAAAAGGCGGCGAGCAGCCGGGTCGATCGGTGATGCTCGAAGTCCTGCGCTACGAGATCGAGCACGACTCGTGGGGTGGTTTTCAGCCGGTGCGCTGCCTGGTGAATGGGCGCTATAAACTGGTCATCAACCTGTTATACACGGACGAACTGTACGACCTGGAAAAGGATCCGGGCGAGGTCGCCAACCTGATCGATCACCCGGAATACCGGCAGGTGCGCAGCGAGCTGCACGATCAACTGTTGGATCGGATGTATGCCCTGCGTGACCCGTTTCGCGGGCCGGCCTGGGAGCGCCGTCCGTGGCGTTTTGCCCGGCGGCTCCAGTGGCGAGGCAAATTCCGCCCTCGCCCGGCGGATGGATACGCCCCGGAGGTGAGGGACTACGACACGGGGTTGCCAACCCGCGGGGTGAAGGTGGAGTTTGGCGACAAGAAGTAGGCGAGCCGCTTTCAGATGCTTTCCAGCAGCTTGCGTTTCTTTTCGTTAAATTCCTCGTCGGTCAGCGCGCCGCTGCGCCGCAGTTCGTCCAACTCCTGGATCAGGCGAGGCACATCCATCATGGGATGACCGGCGAATTGCGGTCCCTCATCCGTTTCTAGCTTGAATTTTGCATCGAGCATGGCTTTCTTGAAGCGCACAGGGTCCCCGATCGTCGTGAAACGGTTGATCCCCAGTTCACTGGCGGTCAAAATTTCGATGTCTCCAAAATCAAACAGGCGGCCAAAAACCGACTGATCCATCTTCACATCGTTGACTTTCTCCAGCGAGGAGTCGGTGATGTTCTTATTCAATACCCCAAAAACCTGGATCACCCGCCGGCTGGTAACAATGTATTGGTGATTGCTCCACAGCAGCACATCACGCACTAAACTGGAGAGTGGGATCAGAATAACTAAGAAGCCCAAAGCGGTTGACGGTTGCGGCGCCCAGAAAATGAGCAGCAGACTGACCACGACAATCGAGGCAACGATCAAAAGCAGTTCGAATAGTATGTTGCGGAAGAGGAGGAACCAATGTTGGCGCGTTACCAGCAGCACTTCCTCGCGCTCGCCGAGCAGGCTTTTTAAGTAGGGATCATTCATGGTATTCTTTTCCGATTTCAACGCTAACAGGGTGGCCAATTTTCTTTAGATAGTATAGTACATTTCTCCGGATCCATCTGCATTTTCACTGTGCAAGGATGCGATCTCAGAAATAAAAAGGTCCGGGTGAGGAACCCACCCGGACCGAAATATACGCTTTGGACTGTTTGGTTCTGCTTTAGCGGGAACCGTTGTCGTTGTCTTCTTCATCTTCGTCGTCGAAGAGATCATCATCGTCTTCGTCGTCATCGTAGAACAATTCATCATCGAAGTCTTCGTCGTCTTCGAAATCTTCGTCCTCTTCGTACTCGTAGTCTGCATCGTGAACGTGCCCGTGCGCCAGTTCTTCCTCGGTGGCGGCGCGCAGGTCAACTACGGTAACGTCAAAGGTAAGCTCTTTCCCGGCAAGCGGGTGGTTAAAGTCTAGCTTGACTGACTTTGCATTGACCTCGGAAATGGAGGCGCTCAACACCTCGCCGTCGGCATTTTTAACTTCCAGTTCTGTGCCAACCTCAAGCGGGATCTCCGTTGGAAACTCGCTGCGTGGGACGTCGATCACATTTTCTGGGTCCACCTCGCCATACCCTTCAGCGGGGGGAACGACCACCTGTTTGGTATCGCCGATTTTCATTCCGCTCAATTCCCGTTCGAGGCCCGGGATAATATTCTGGTGGCCTTGCAGGAACTGCAACGGCTCATCGCCTTCAGTCGAATCAACTACCTGGCCTTCGACCGTCAATGTATAGTCAATACTTACAACAACGTCGTCAGAAACCGATTTTGGATTGTTCTTTGTTTCCAAGGTCCTTACTCCCTAAATTCCGATTATAAAGCCGGCTGGCAACTGGCCAGCCGGGCCTCATTTCCACGGGCATTATAACACAGCCGCATACATTCTGGTAACCTGGTTAATGGCGGCGAGAACTGGAAAAGCCGGCTGCCCACATTATTCTCCCGGGTGGGTATCCGGGCTGCCTTGCATTAATTTTCTACCCAGGGGATAATGGTAACAGACCGAAGTTCAGAGAAACAAGGAGCGCAAACATTATGAGCGATTCAATTACCTCGGCGGGTGGGATCAGGCCTGTTCGATTGCATCTCCGTAAGCCTGTCCCCAGTGATCTCGAGATTGCCCAGGAGGCAAATTTAAAACTGGTGACAGAACTGGCGGATGAATTAGGCCTGCTGCCCGAGGAATTGGAGTTGTATGGGCCTTACAAGGCGAAGGTGAAGCTTGAGGTTCTGGAACGGTTGAAGGACATCCCGGATGGGAAATACATCGATGTTACTGCGATTACCCCGACGCCCCTTGGGGAGGGAAAGACGACCACAACGGTCGGCCTGAGCCAGGCGCTTGGGGCCCACCTGGGGTACAAAGTCTTTACCTGTATCCGCCAGCCAAGCCAGGGGCCGACCTTTGGAATCAAGGGCGGCGCGGCTGGGGGCGGCTACAGCCAGGTAGTCCCGATGGAAGAATTTAATCTTCATCTCACCGGCGATCTACATGCGATTACGGCAGCAAATAACCTGATGGCCGCGGCGATCGATGCGCGCATCCTGCATGAATCCACGCAGACCGATACCCAGTTATTTGACCGGCTTTGCCCACCTGACAAGAAAGGACGCCGCTCTTTTGGGTTGGGGCTGTTGGGCCGCTTAAAAAAGCTGGGAATCGAAAAGGCTGATCCGAATGATCTGACTCCTGAGGAGCGCAGCCGGTTGGTCAGGCTGGATATCGATCCGGACACTATTACCTGGCGGCGTGTTATCGACACAAATGATCGCTTCTTGCGCGAGATTACCATTGGCAAGGGGGCAGAAGAAAAGGGGCTGACGCGCGATACAGGTTTTGACATCACTGTTGCCAGCGAATTGATGGCAATCCTGGCTTTGACCACTGACCTGGCCGACATGCGCCAGCGAATTGGGAAGGTTGTCGTGGCTGTCAGCCGGGGTGGTGAGGCAATTACAGCGGAAGACCTCGGCGTGGCAGGAGCGCTGACCGTCTTAATGAAGGATACGATTAAGCCGAACCTGCTCCAAACCCTGGAAGGCACGCCGGTCTTTGTTCACGCCGGCCCGTTTGCCAACATTGCCCATGGAAACAGCTCCGTGATCGCAGATCGAATTGCCCTGAAGCTGGCCAATTATGTGGTGACCGAATCGGGCTTTGGCGCTGATATTGGCATGGAAAAATTCTTCAATATCAAGTGCCGTTATTCTGGACTGCTGCCTGATGTAGTCGTCCTGGTGGCAACTGTGCGCGCCCTCAAAATGCATGGTGGTGGGCCGCGCGTGGTGGCGGGCAGGCCCCTCGACCCGGCTTATACGGATGAGAACCTGCCACTGCTGCGGGCAGGGATGGAAAATTTGAATCACCACATTGGGATTGCGCGGAAGTTTGGCGTTCCGGTGGTCGTCGCGATCAACCGCTTTTCGACCGACACCCAGGCCGAGTTGGAATTGATCCAGAAAATGGCGGTTGAAGAGGGCGGCGCGGAGGCCGCAGTCATGTCAAATCACTGGGAAGAGGGCGGTCAGGGGGCCGTGGAGTTAGCCAGGGCAGTGGTAGCCGCAGCAGAAAAACCGCGCGATTTCCACTTCCTTTACCCGCTGGAGATGTCGATAAAGGAAAAGATTGAGACCATTGCCCGCGAGGTGTATGGAGCAGACGGGGTCGATTATCTGCCAGAGGCTGAAGAGCGAATTGCCGAGTACACACGCCTGGGATTTGACAAACTTCCGATTTGCATGGCGAAAACGCACCTCAGTATCAGCCACGATCCAAACTTGAAAGGCGTTCCGCACGGCTTCCGCATCCCGGTTCGCGATATCCGCGCTTCGGTTGGCGCCGGGTTCCTCTATCCGCTGTTGGGCAAGATGAGCACGATGCCAGGCCTGGGAACTCGTCCAGCGTTCTTCGATATTGATTTGGATCTGGAGACAGGCCGCATCCAGGGGCTTTCTTAAGCAGCCCCTGGGTTTGTTCGGAAGAAAAACCACTACCGGTTAATCGAAATATAGTTGTACTGGGCGATGCAGTTTATGTGATCGCCCAGTATAGTTTGATTGGCTGTACCAAAAAAGATAGTATAATTTTGCATGCATTTTGGAATACTTTTCAAGGGTAATTTTTGTTAGAATTATCCAATATACGGTTTGGTTGGAGGATAGAATGGATCCGTTTGGTAAAGAAGCAGACTCGGTCGATGTTGGCCAGCGCCTGCGAGTCCTGCGAGAGGAGCGGGAAATCTCAATGCGAGCGTTAGCGCGGCGCAGTGGCCTTTCGGCAAACGCATTAAGCATGATCGAACGGGGGTTGACCTCCCCATCGGTGAGCACTTTGAATAAATTGGCGATCGCCTTAGAGGTGCCGATTACGGCTTTCTTCCGTGAAGAGCCAGAGCGCGAACGAATTGTCTTCCGCAAAGCTTCCGAGCGTTCGCGGGTGCCGTTTCTGCGCGGCGTCATCGAAGGGATGGGGGGTGAGGCCTTTGACGGACGGGTTGAAGCGTTTCTGCTGACTCTCGAAAATGGGGGCAGCAGCGGCCCGCATGGGATGATCCACACTGGCAGCGAACTGGTTTTTTGCCTGCGGGGTGTTATCGAATATGAGGTTGAAGGCCAGCGCTTCATGTTGGAACCGGGCGACAGCCTGATTTTCTCAGCTCAAATGGTTCATCGCTGGCGCAACCCGGGCAACATGGTTGCCAACGCGGTAGTTGTGATCAGTTCTTTTGAGGATACCGAACGGCCTGGCGAATATCACCTGGCTTCGATGCTTTCGTCGAACGCCGGTGGAGCCGAGGACGAAGAAGGGGGCGAAGACCTGCCGGAAGATGAGGCCTTCGAAGGGGACAGGGATATTTCTGAAGTCTGATTTTTCGGATGGCTTTTCATCCGCTTATATTCAACCAGCGTCCGGCGGCCTGGGGAAGGTCGCGCTGGGGGCCCACCTGAACCTTGCAGGTTGGCAGCGAGTCAAGAAATGCTCTGCCGTAGCGCTTGGTCAGAATCCGCCGGTCGAGAATGGCGACCACCCCCCGGTCTGACTGGGTGCGGATCAGGCGGCCAAAGCCCTGGCGAAAGCGCAGGATGGCTTCTGGGATCTGGTACTCATTGAAGGGATCATCAAACGTCTCGGATCGAGCCGCGATGATTGGCTCGGTTGGAACTTCAAAGGGCAGCTTGACGATGACCAGCACGGAGAGCGCGTCACCCGGGATATCTACCCCTTCCCAGAATGAGCGTGTGCCAAGCAGGACAGCTTTATCTGCTTCGCGGAACGTTTCCAGAAGGGTGTTGGGCGAAGCGCCTTCGCCCTGTTCGTAGACGATGATCCCGGCTTCGGCTAATGCCGGCGTGATCCGGGCGGATGTGCGGCGAAGCTGGGCATAAGACGTAAACAGCGCCAGCAGGCGGCCGCCGGTGGCGCTGCTCAGATGGGTCAAAACCTGTTCGACCCCGCGCTGGTGCCCATTGACATCGGAAGGCTCGGGGATGTCATTGACCAGGTACAACAGGGCCGCATTTTCGTAATCAAAGGGGGAACCCAGTTGGAGCTCGTCTGCCATGTTGGCGTTTAGCCGGCTGCGGAGGTAATCGAAGCCTTCGTGCGTGGTGAGAGTCGCCGAGGTCAGGATAACCGCCGCTTTTTCATTCCACAGGTACTGCTCCATCAGCGGTCCGATGTGCAGGGGAGCCATATTCATTGACATCTGATTCTTTCCCGCATGCGCTTCGATCCAGTAGACGTAATCCGTCCGGGGACTGGAGACCAGTGCTGTCAGGTTGGCGTTTGTCTCCGCCAGGCGGCGATAAGCATCGCTGAGCGTGCTGAGGGAATCCTCCAGATCCTCTGGCCCGTCCTGCACCAGTTCGGCTGCAGTTTTATAAATCTGTTCCAGCAAGTTGAGAAGCAGATGTGTGGTTTCCTGCGCATCATCCCAGACAACTTCCACATTGGTCCAGACTGGCAGGGTGCGGGTGGCCTCGGTAATCCGTTCCTGCTGGCCGTAGGCGCTCATCGGGCGGCCTTCGCGCAGCTCAGCCAGGAAGTCATCCGCGACGGTGAAAAATTCGCGGAAATAATGCTCCATGCGGAAAAGCAGGTCTGTCGCGCGGTGAATTGCCTGGTGAAAGCTGGCGAACTCGGCCGGTCTGAGCAGGTCCTGGAGCAGATTCAGCAGGTATCCCAGGATCCCACTGGATGTGCCGCCTAACTCGCGCAGGAGGCGAATGGTGTCTGCCTGGGTGACGCGGAAGCTGAGGGCATTGGTCGTGGCGGCCTCCATGTGGTGGCCTTCGTCGATGATCAGGTAGTCATATTCTGGCAGAACCCGGTTACCGGTCGCTACATCAGCCAGCAGCAAGGCGTGGTTGACAATCAGCAGGTGGGCGCTCTGCGCAATCTGGCGGGCGCGATGAAAGGGGCATCCCCCGGCGATGCGAGTCTGGCAGGTTTCTGCCCGGCAGCCTTCATCCTCGGCGGAGAGCCGCATCCAGATATCGCGTTCAGCCGGGCCGTTCAGGTTGATCTCTCCCCGGTCGCCGGTATCGCTGCTTTGCTGCCAGACCAGCACTTTGGCCAGAACGCGCATTTCGTCGACGGTGTCTGGGCCGCGTTGGCGCAGCGCTTCGAGCCGGCGCGGGCATAAATAATTCGATCGCCCCTTCAGGATCGCCGCGCGCAGGTCCAGGTTCAAAGCCTGGCGCAGATCGGGAATATCTTTCTTAATCAGTTGGTCTTGCAGGTTGATCGTGTTGGTTGAGATTACGACCCGCGTGTTATTCTGGATTGCCCAGAAGGCAGCTGGCACCAGGTAGGCAAACGATTTTCCCGTTCCGGTTCCGGCTTCTACCATCAGGTGATGGCCCTTCGAAAAAGCGCGCGTAACGGCGCGCAGCATTTCTACCTGCTGGGCGCGATATTCGTACAGGTCAAAAAATCGCGAGAAGGGCCCACCGTATTCCAATATGGCAGCGACTTCGTCTTCGTCCAGGGCCTGGGGTGGATCGATGGGATTCAGCGGTGGTAGGAAAACGTCTTCCTGCTGAACCCGGGATGGAGCGGATTGCAGTCCAGGGCGGGCCGCCGGAGGGCGGCGCATATGCGAACGCAGGATTTCACTGAAGACCCAGCGCGCGCCCCAGTCGAATAGCTCGCTCAGGCGGACAAATTCGGCGACCAGCCCGGTTGGCAGCCGCATACCCTCATCGACCAATTGGGTGAAAATGCCATGGGTAACCCGCGCATCATCCAGGGCGCGGTGGGTGGCCGGCAGCAGGATCCCCAGGTTCTGGCCGAGCGCACCAAGGTTGTACCGGCTGGCCGTGGGCATCAGCACCGAGGCCAGCTCGTAGGTGTCGAGCGCTTCATTTTGTAGCAGAATCCCATGCTGTTGCAAGAATGATAGATCAAAGCGAATGTTGTGGCCCACGACTGGCAGATCGCCGACGAAGTTTGCCAGGTCCTGGATAACGGCTTTGACCGGCGGCGCATTCCGCACCATATCATTGGTGATCCCGGTCAACTGCGAAATAAAACTTGGGATTGGCCGGCCTGGGTTAATCAGGGTTGTCCATTCGCTTTCTACCCGGCTGCCTGAGAAACGGACCGCTCCGATTTCGATAATGGAGTCGCTGTGAGAATCGAGACCGGTTGTTTCTATATCGATTGAAACGATTGAGGGCATGTGTGGAATTATACCATCCGAATTTCGGTATATAATGAGGAGACATAAAACTTCGGTGGGAGATGACAAATGAGCGTGTCCAATTCAGGACAATCCGTCCTGGACGGTCAGGTATTGGGCGTTGGGACCTGGGCCTGGGGTGACCGCCTGGTATGGGGATATGGGCGGGGGTACGCTGAAACAGATATCCGCCAGGCATATGATGTTTCAATTGCAGCCGGGATCCGGCTGTTCGATACCGCTGAGGTTTACGGGCAGGGAAAATCCGAGCAGATCCTGGGAGAATTTATCCGGTCTTCGGGCCAGCAACTGTGCATTGCCACCAAATTTATGCCCTTTCCATGGCGGTTGAGTCGCAGGAGCCTGCTGCGAGCGCTGCGGGGGAGCCTGAAGCGCCTTGGCGTGGACCAGGTCGATCTATACCAGGTTCACCAGCCGCTACCGCCGATTAACGTAGAAACCTGGATGGCGGCTATGGCAGAGGCCGTGCAGGCCGGGCTGGTTCGCGAGGTGGGGGTGTCTAACTATGATCAAAGCGGGATGCAGTGGGCTTTTGATGCGTTGGCGCGCGAGGGAATCCACCTGGCCAGCAACCAGGTGGAGTACAGCCTGGTCAATCGCAAGGTGGAAAAAAACGGCCTCTTAAAAAAGTGCCAGGAACTGGATGTCAGGCTGATTGCCTACAGCCCGCTTGGTATGGGCCTGCTGACTGGAAAGTATACGGTGGAGAACCCGCCGCAGGGCATCCGGGCTGGCGTGTATAACTATAACCGCCAGGCCATTGAACGGATGCAGCCCTTAATGACGCTGATGAAGCGGATTGGATCGGACCACGCTGGAAAGACACCCGCCCAGGTTGCGATCAATTGGGTGATCTGCAAGGGTGCCCTGCCAATTCCAGGGGCAAAGAACCTTGCACAGGCAGAGCAAAACGCGGGAGCGGCAGACTGGCGCCTGACCGCGGAAGAAGTCGCGGCGCTGGATGAGGCAGCAGATCGCATGGAATCGGCTTAAACCTTGCCAGTCGACCGGACTTTTCAGATATAATCGGGACTTATGGACGACAAACAGGTTCAATTCATCCCATTTCATGCCATCAACGAATTTATGTTGAACGACTACCGGCTGCACGTTATCCAAACTGTACTCGGTAATCTCCATCGTCTGCCAGGTGAGCGCCGTTCTGCGATTAACAACCAGATCAAGCGGTATGTTCAGGTGCCAGGTTTCCGTAACAGCCTCCAGGCGCCAACCGGAATTAAGGCGCGCGCAGCAGTGTCAGCCTTCGAGCGCCGTGCGGACCTGGCCTCACAGATTCTGCAGGCCTGGTCCGAGCTGGCGCCGGACCTGCGCCAGAAGGTGTATGATTTTTTGACTGCCCGCGACTGGCAATTGCTGCCGGCTGAAGCTGACCGGACCAGGCTGCCAGGGTTTATGGTGGAATGGCCTGAGGGCCAGACTTATGACGTACTCGATGATGCCTTTGCTCAGATGTTCCCCGATTTTACCTGTGAGACCAACGATCTGCGCCTGATGATCGTATGGCTGGCGAACCGCCTGCCATACGATATGTACGGTGAGGATGACGAGGTCGACGAAGAAGAGGAATGACGCGCCAGGGCAACCCGGAACAGGCGACCACACGCTGCTTTCTAATCTATAAACTCTAGCTGCGTGTCTTCTTTCTCGTTCCACTCGCCGGTCGATTTGATTTCGATATCGCCAAACATATCAGGTTGAGAGGCTTCGACCACCCGCCGTTTAATCAACTCGAGCATGGCCAGGAAGGTGACGACAATTTCCAGCCGGTCGCCTTTCCTTTTCAGAAAGCTGCGAAAAGTGGTATTGCCCAGCTCGCGCAAGGCGTGGACGATGGCCTGGATTTTCTCGCGGATGGTCACACGGGGCATGGACACCACCCGGCTGAGCGCAGGGAGGTCGGGCTGGCTGGAAAAGATCTGGCGAGCAGCCTGGATGAGGTCGACCAGGCCGATGTCGCTGAGATCCAGTCGGGCTTCTACTTTTACCTGGGGGGGAGCGACGCGCAGGTAAGTTTGCAGGCGCTGTTCTTCCCGCCGGGAAAGACTGGCAGCCAATTCCTTAAAGCGTTTGTAAGCGATCAACTGGCGCGCAAGCGCTTCTCCAGGATCTTCTTCCTCTTCGCCGGGCTGTTCGAGCGCCGGGCGCGGGAGCAGCGCTGCTGACTTGATCTGAACCAACCGGGCGGCGATGACCAGAAATCCTGAGACCTCCGCCGCATTTTGCTCTCCCATGCTGCGCAAATGGGCCAGGTACTGGTCAGTGACCTGCGCCAGGGCCAGGGTGGTAATGTCTAGCTCGGCGTGCTCAATCAATTGCAGAAGAAGGTCCAGGGGACCTTCATAAACCGGGGTATTAACCCGGTATCCTTCAACCTGATGGGCGGCAACCTGTAAGCTCACGGGAAGAATTATAACTGAGAACGGGCCCGAACCTGAAGGACCGCGCTTAGAAGATCGGTTATAATTCGCCTATGTCCGAGCCAAAACTGACACACCTCGATGATAGCGGCCAGGCCAGAATGGTTGATGTGGGCGCTAAACCCGATACCAAGCGGGTCGCTGTCGCCGGAGGCGAAGTACACCTTCGGCCGGAGACGATGGCGCTCATTCGCCAGGGGCAGATGAAAAAGGGTGACGTGCTCAGCGTGGCCCGCCTGGCGGGGATTATGGGCGCCAAGCGTACTGCGGAGTTGGTTCCCCTATGCCACCCGATTGCCCTGACCCAGGTAGAAGTTGACCTGGCATTGGATGATACCCTTCCGGGGGTGAAAATTACCGCTACGGCGCGCACGGTCGGGAAGACTGGGGTTGAGATGGAGGCGCTGACCGCCGTGACCACGGCGGCATTGACAATTTATGATATGGTCAAAGCGGTCGAGCGGACAGCCAGAATTCACAACGTGCGCCTGGTTGAAAAACGGGGTGGTCGCAGCGGAGATGTGAAGAATGAGTGATGGGGAGCTATGAAGACGGTCCATGTCCTGTTTTTTGCGACTTTGAAAGAACGCGCCGGGGTGGCGCGGACAGAGCTGGATCTGGCTGAGGATGCCAGCGTGGCTGTCTTGAAAGCCCAGGTGGCGCAGCGCTTCCCACAGGTCTCCCCGCTGCTGGCGCACGCCCTGGTGGCGGTCAACCAGATGTACGCCTTTGATGCTGATCCTGTGCCAGCGGGCGCTGAGGTGGCTCTTTTTCCGCCGGTCAGCGGTGGGGCAGATGAGGACCCAACGGTGTTCCAGATTACGAACCAGCCGCTTGACCTGGATGATCTGGTTGCCCGGATCACCCTGCCCACCACCGGGGCGGCCTGTGTTTTTACTGGAATGGTGCGCGGGGTGACCCGGCGGGGGGACCCGCACGAGACCGCCTGGTTAGAGTATGAGGCTTATATTCCAATGGCCGAAGCGAAGATGGCCCAGGTGGCTCGCGAGATCCGCGAGCGCTGGCCAACGGTGCAAGGTATTGCGATTGTCCAGCGCATTGGCCGGTTGGAACCGGGTACGCCTACTGTTCTGATTGCCTGCACGGCTGCTCACCGCGATACGGGCGTGTTTGAAGCTGCTCGTTATGGCATTGACCGGCTTAAAGAAATTGTGCCGGTCTGGAAAAAAGAGGTTGGGCCGGGCGGCGAAGTGTGGATCGAAGGCGATTATCAGCCGAAAAAGGGAGATTGACCCACGATGACGTCTTTCTGCTGCACCCGGTGCGGGCTGCCTTACCCCGACCAGGGAATTCCCTACCTCTGTCCAGGCTGCGGCGGGGTGTTCGACCTGTCTGGTGTACCTGAGTTTTTGCTGGAGCAGGTCGATCTGCGCCTGCCGGGCATGTGGCGCTACAGGCAGGTGTTTGGGCTCCCGCCCAACGCCCCGCTTGTTTCGCTTGGTGAGGGCAGCACGCCTCTGCTTCCGGTAGAATACGAGGGCCGGACCGCCTGGTTAAAACTCGAATCGCTCAACCCGACCGGGTCCTATAAAGATCGCGGCAGCGCGGTATTGTTGAGCCAGCTGGCTGCCAGGGGAGTGCTGGAAGCGGTTGAGGATTCATCCGGGAATGCCGGGGCATCCTTCGCGGCCTACGCGGCCCGAGCGGGGGTCAGGGCCCGGGTATTTGTCCCTGAATCGGCGTCTGGTCCAAAAAGAAGCCAGATCGAGGCCTATGGCGCGGAACTGGTTTGCGTCCCTGGCCCGCGTTCCGCCGCGGCTGCGGCCGTCCTGGAGGAGGTAAAACGGGGAACCGTATATGGCAGCCATGCTTTTCTGCCGTTTGGCCTGCCCGGGATTGCGACAATTGCTTTCGAGATCCTGGAACAGTTGGGCCGTGTGCCGGGCACGGTGATCGCTCCGGTTGGGCATGGCGGGCTGTTGTTGGGTCTGATGCACGGTTTTCTGGCGCTGCAGCAGGTCGGGATCGGGGCGGCGCCGTATTTCGTGGGGGTGCAGGCGATGGCCTGCTCCCCGGTTTGGGTGGGCTATACATCGGGCCTGGCGGCGATTACCCAGGCGATGGAAGGCCCGACGGTTGCTGAAGGTGTGCGGGTGCGCTGGCCGGTCAGGGCTGAGGCGATCCTGCGCCTGCTGCAGCGTGTTCCTGGCGAGATCCTGGCGATTGAGGAGGCCGACATCCTGCCGGCGTATGCCGAAATGGCCCGGGCAGGCTTTCACGTTGAGCCTACCTCCAGCCTGGTGTGGGCGGCGCACAGGCAGGTTTTTGGAAAAGTGCCTGAGCCAATTGCCTTGATCTTGAGCGGGTCTGGGTTAAAATACTTACCGACAGCAAAATAAGCTGACCTGGTTTTGTATCATTTTGTATGGGCGATGCCGCGCCCGCATGAAATGATACAAAAAATATCAAAACGGAACTGATGGAACGCCAGCTGCTCTAGCAACCTGGATTGGGCGGCTCGCGCTCCCTGAGTTCCAGGGAGGTCCTTTTGGAGAACCAACGCTTTCAACAAGAAACGCCGCGCGATTTCGCCCGGCGCCTGCATCTACCGTTCAGCGACTGGCTGCTGCTCAGCCGCGCCCTGACACACCGGTCTTACCTGAACGAGCATACGGATGCCCTGGAAGACAACGAGCGCCTGGAGTTCCTGGGCGACGCTGTGCTCGACTTTGTGGTCGGCGCCTGGTTGTACAACCGCTATCCAGAGATGCCGGAAGGCGACCTGACCCGTATGCGATCCGCGCTGGTCTATACAGAGCAACTGGCTGAATTTGGGCGCCAGATTGGCCTGGGCAATGCAATGCGCCTGGGCCGCGGTGAAGCGCAGGCTGGCGGGCGCGATCGCTCGGCCCTGCTGTGTGACACCTTTGAGGCCGTCGTTGGGGCGCTGTATCTTGACGCGGGTATTAACGCGGTGCTCGACTTTGTTTCGCCTTTGCTGGATGAGGCGTCCGATCAGATTTTGATTGAGCGGAAAACGGAGGACCCGAAGAGCCTGTTTCAGGAATGGGCCCAGGCGGAAGGTTTCTCGGCGCCGCAGTACGTTACCCGCAATGCCATGGGACCTGATCATTCGAAGCTCTTCGAAGTTGAGGCAATTGTGAACGGCAACGTGTATGGGAGCGGTCAGGGTAACAGCAAGCAGGCTGCGGCAAAGGCTGCTGCCCGCGATGCTCTGATTCACCTGGGAATCATTGCCGAATGACGCCCAGGCTCAAATCGCTTGAACTGCACGGCTATAAAACATTTGCCAGCCGCACCCTGTTCGAATTTCCGGCCGACATCACGGCCATTGTAGGCCCGAACGGTTCCGGGAAATCGAATATCGCTGACGCGCTGCGTTGGGTGCTGGGCGAGCAGTCTTATTTGCTGCTGCGCGGGCGTAAAACCGAGGACATGATCTTTTCAGGCTCTGAATTTCGCCCGCGCGCCAGCATGGCTTCTGCTGCGATCACTTTCTCGAACGAGGATGGTTGGCTCCCAATTGATTTTTCAGAGGTTTCGATTGCCCGCCGGGCATATCGGGATGGACAGAATGAGTACCTGCTCAACGGGCAGAGAGTCCGGTTAAAGGAAATCGCTGAACTGCTGGGGCGATCCGGGCTGGCTGAACGGACCTACACAATCATTGGCCAGGGCCTGGTCGATGCTGCGCTTTCCTTGAAGCCGGAGGAGCGCCGCCGGTTTTTTGAAGAAGCGGCGGGAATCGGCCTGTACCGCACCCGCCGTGAAGAGGCGCTAAACCGGCTGGATGTTACCCGCCGGAACCTGGAGCGGGTGTTGGATATCCTCAGCGAGCTTGAACCACGCCTGGCCAGCCTGGAAAAACAGGCCCGCCGCGCGCAGGAATACGAACAGATCCGGGCCGACCTGCGGCTGCTTATGCGCGACTGGTATGGCTTTCACTGGCACCGAGTCCAGCAGGAAGTCGTCTACGCGATGGAAGCCGTCCATGCTCAAGAGGCGCGTTTGCAGCGTGCCCGCGAGCGCCAGGCAGAGGTGGAGGTTCAGCAGGGCGACCTGCTCTACCGCTTGCAGGAGCTGCGTAATGACCTGAACGGGTGGCACGCCAGTTCGGCTTCTTTGCACAACCAATGGGAAAAAGTAAGTCGCAGCCTGGCAGTTATGGATGAGCGGCAGCGTTCCTTAGTGGCCCAACAGCAGAATCTGCAGCAAGATTTGAGCCGCCTGGAGGAGGAGCAAAAAGCCCGCCGGGAGCGCCTGGGAGACCTGCGCGCGGAACGGGACCGGCTTCAGGCCGATCTGGTGGAAGCAGAAGCACAGGTAAACGACGCCCGCAAACGACTCGACAAACGCCTGTCGGATCGCGGCCGGATCGAGGCCGGGCTGCGCGAAATGCGCCGCAGCCTGGTTCAGTACGAAACAACCCAGGTGCAGCATAAGGCACACCAGAACGAGCTGGCGAACCGGGTTGATGTGCTGCGCAAGAACCAGCAGGCGGTCTCGAAGACACTCGACACTGAGGGAGAACTGCTCCAGCAGTTGCAGGCGCGCCTGGAGAAACAGGTGCAGGCTCGCCAGCAGGCAGAGCAGGCCCAAAAAGTGGCGGAAGAAGCGCTTCGCTCGCATCGCGAGAGGATGGCTCAGCTCGAAACGGGTCGCAAACAGGCCCAGGATGAGCGGAGCCGCCTGGAAGGGGAGCGGGCCCGCCTGGCAGCGCAGCTTGAAGTGCTGGAGCAGGCTGAGCAGACGCTGAGTGGTTTGGGCAACGGGGCAAAGTATCTTCTGCAGGAAGTCCAACAGGGCAGGTTAAAAGGCGCTTATCGCCCAATTGGCGGGCAGATGATCGTGCCGGCTGAATATGAGGCGGCGATCGCTGCGGCACTGGGCGAATTCCTGGATGGCGTGATGGTCGAAAGCGGCACGCAGCCGGAAGAGGCCCTGGGACTGCTGGCAAAAGCGGCCAAGGGGCGTGCCGCCCTCCTCCCGGTCGATTGGATCCACTCTCCAGGGCTGGCAGAACTGCCTCAGGCTGAGGGTATCATCGGTGCAGCAGATCAATTGGTAGAAACGCCCGAACATTTGAGGCCGGTGGTCTCAGCGCTGCTTGGGCAGGTTCTGGTGGTGAGCGACCGCCAGGTGGCGCGCCGCCTGGCCGGCAGCATCGCGCCTGGCGCTCGCCTGGTCACCCTGGCCGGGGAGGTCTTTTACAGCAGCGGGATCGTGACGGCCGGGGTGGACAATCGCTCGAGCACAATTGGCCGCCCGCGCCGGATCCAGGAACTGCAGTCTGGGCTGTCGGCCGCAGAGGGGCGTGTTGGCGCGGTACAGGCCCGCCTGAGCGGAATTGAGGCGGATCTCAACCAGTGGCGCAGTCAGGAACGAGACCTGGACCAATCTCTACGCAAGGCCGGGCAGGTTCTCAGCCAGTCTCAGCAGAGCTACCAGCGCGCCGTCCTGGAGGTTGAGCAGGTGCGCCAGCGGCACGAGTTTCAGTCTCGCCAACGGGCAGGGATCGAAAGCCAGATCCAGCGGGCCGAGACAGAACTGGGGCAGGGCCAGCTTGAGCTTGAGAAATTGGGCCAAAAGATCAACGGGTTGAACGAACAGATCCGCGAGCAAAACCGCTCTCTGTCCAGTTTGCCGGTGGAAGAGCTGCAAGCGGAGGTGGTTCACTGGAATACGGGCGCTGCAGTAACCGCTCGGGCCTTGAAGGACTCGGACCGCCGCCTGGCAGAGCATCATGAATTGATCGCCTCGGCTGAACGCCAGGGAGACACGCTGCGGCGGCGCCTGGAAGAGACTTCAAATGGCCTTTCGCGGCTGGAAGTTGAAAAGGCTGCCCTGCGGGTGGAGGAAAACCAGCTGGGTGAGCAGATCGAGCGCTTGAGGGCGATGATTGAACCGGCTGAACAGCAACTCCAGATGGTAGAGAAAGATTACAGCGACCTCCAGGCCATTCTCACGGCGGCACAGCAGGGGGTCAGCGTGGCGGAGCGCCATGCGACCCAGGCCCAACTGGAATTATCGCGTCTGCGCGAGTCGCTCGATTCGCTCCGCCGGCGGATCGAGGAAGATTTTGGACTGGTGGCTCTGGCTCATGTCTCAGAAGTGTATGGCTCAACCCCCCTTCCATTAGAAGGAATGGTTGAGCAGCTGCCGGTGCTGTTAGAACTATCCCCTGAGGTAGAGGAGAACATCAACCGCCAACGGGCGCTGCTCCGGCGCATGGGACCGATCAACCCGGAGGTGCAGAACGAGTACCAGGCAGTGAAACAGCGCTATGAATTCTTAACCAACCAGGTGGCTGACCTGCGAAAAGCAGACTCGGATCTGCGCGAGGTGATCACTGAACTGGATGAGCTGATGCGGCGCGAATTTCGGAAAACGTTTGACGCGGTCGCGGCGGAATTCAAGGGGATGTTCACTCGCCTGTTTGGCGGCGGCTCGGCTCGCCTGACCCTCAGCGATGAAGACAACCCAACCGAAGCCGGAATTGATATCGAGGCGCGCCTGCCCGGCCGGCGCGAACAAGGTCTTTCGCTTCTTTCGGGCGGCGAGCGCAGCCTGACGGCTGTGGCGCTGATCTTTTCCTTGCTAAAAGTTTCACCGACGCCGTTCTGCGTTCTTGATGAAGTGGATGCAATGCTGGACGAGGCGAATGTCGGGCGCTTCCGCGATCTCTTGCTGGAGTTGAGCGACCGGACCCAGTTCATCCTGGTGACTCATAACCGCAATACCGTCCAGGCTGCCAACGTGATTTATGGTGTGACGATGGGGCGCGATTCGGCCAGCCAGGTCATCAGCCTGCGCCTCGATGAAATCCGCGACGACATGGTCCGTTAACCGGAAATAGCTGAACAAAACAAGGGGCCGTCCAAACGGGACGGCCCCTTGTTTGCTGTTTGTGTCCTGGTGGCTATCTACTGGCCCAACTGGCTCAGGATTGAAAGGATATCGGCGGGGATCTCCGGGTCGGAGGGAACCACACTCGTCCAGCGGTCAAATGTTTCGATGTTGGCGGCTGCTTTTGCTTGCTCGAGCCAATCATCATAAGCCCGCTGTTTGGCTTCCTGCAGCTGCTGGGGATCGAGGGGGCGTTCTTCGCGACCGAGGAGCTGGATGACGTGGTAGCCGAAATCGCTTAAAACTGGCTGGCTGCTCTCGCCGATTTCAAGCGCAAAAACTGCCTCTTCAAAAGGCGCAACCATGGTGCCGCGTGTAAACCAGCCCAGGTCTCCGCCGCTGGTTTTGCTGCCTTCGTCGGTCGACAGCTCATTTGCCAGGGCTGCGAAGTCTTCGCCAGCCTGCAAGCGGTCAATCACCTGTTGAGCGGTTTCCTGGTCGGGGACCAGGATGTGGCGAGCCCAAACAAATTCACCGTTGGCTGGAACATCAGCGGTGATGGCTTCATAAACTTTCGTGCGCAGAGTCTGCCGGCGAATATAGTCCCGCAGGTCCTTCATGGAGAAATCGATGCTGCTGGCATTCTCCACATAGATGGCAGCCTGGGTTTCAAACAGCTCACGCGTAAATTGTGTGGGGGTTGGGGTGATCGTCGGGGTGGGCTCGATGGTGGGCGAGGCTTCTGGGGTGGCTGTCGCGGCCGTTTCCGGTGTCGCACTGGGTTCCAGGGTGGCGGTCTCCGCTGGCGTGGCAGTCACTTCAGGCGTGGCGGTTTCGCTGACGGCTTCAGTTGGCGCGGGCGTCGCCGTCGGCGGGACCAGGGCTAACTGAGTGGCTGAGAGCGTGGCTGTGTTGAAGGTGAAAGGCGTAGCGGTGATCGTGGGGGTCGGCGTGCCGTCTGCATAAAAGCCAAAAGCCTGCTCGAAGGCCTGGTCAACTTCCGCTTCACTCAAGGTGATCCCCCGTTTCTCAGCCTCACGGGCGACCAGGATGTCCTCGATCATGTTGTCCAGGACTTCCTGTCCCAGGGTGAGCGGCGAATTCAGGCGGGTTACAATCTGCTGGGCGTAGGACCCGAAGAACTGGAGCATCATCGTGTCTGACGCAAAGGAGAGCAACTGTTGGATCGAACGGTGCCGGTCAAAGCGCACCTCTTTTTGGAACGCGCCAGTGGTGATATTCTGTCCATCCACCCGGGCAACCGGGCGCAGGTTCTCGAACACGTACTGGTTTAGCACACCGTAAAGGATCAGGCCGACCACCAGGATGATCACAACGCCGGCGCCGATCATCAGGTATCGCTGCTGGATCCGCTCTCGTTCCAGGCGTGCCATATGCTTTCTGGATACTGCTTTCTGGGTTGGCTGTCTAGCCATGGGCGACCTCTAACTCTAATTTAATTGGTGGGGCATTGGCAAAACGCCTATGCCCCACCAGCCGTTAATAACGAAACCAGCAAAGGCTGCCAGTTTGTGGAACTTTAGAAGGAATCGAATTCCCCTGTAAAAGCGAACGGCAGGAGAGCAAGGTGGCGAGCCCGCTTGATAGCGGTGGCCAGCTCTCGCTGGTGCTTGGCGCAGGTACCGGTTTGCCGGCGTGGGCGGATCTTGCCATCTTCGGTTACGAAGCGGCGGAGAAAATCAGCCTGCTTGTAATCAATTGCGGTATTTTTATCTGCACAGAACTGGCAAATCTTCGGGCGAGAAACGTAACGCCGGTATGAAGGTTGCTCGTTTTCTGACATTGTGTCGTCACTCATAGGTCTTACACTCCACTAGAAGGGATATTCATCATCTACAGAATCTTCATCGGTGATAGCAGATTCGACAGTCTGGGTCGCGTTGGCATCCCGGCGGTCGCCTAACATCATCATTTCGCTGGCGACGATCTCAATGCTGGTGTGTTTCACCCCTTCGCTGTCTTCCCATCGCCGCGTTTGCAGCCGGCCCTCAACGTAAACCTGCTGGCCTTTGGTGAGGTACTGTTTGCAAATTTCAGCCAGATTGCCCCAGGTGACCACGTTGAACCATTCGGTTTCGGTATGGCGTTCTCCGTCGGTTGAATTCCAGGTCCGGCTGGTTGCGACAGTGAAGGTGGTGACAGGTTTCCCAGAGGGAGTATAGCGCATCTCTGGGTCGCGCCCCAGGTGCCCTATGATCATGACTTTATTCAATCCTCGGCTCATTTTCTACTCCCGAGCGGTGGCCTGATTCGACCAGACTTTCAGAGCTAACTGCATATTTCGAATCGATCTTCGAATGTTGTATTACTTGTTAATAATTGAATAGCGCATGATGGGTTCCAGGAACCGCATATTGCGCTCGAGCTCAGCGCTGAACGAGGGGGCAAATTGTGTTTCCATGAACACATACTGACCCTCGCGCTGCTTACGAATCATGTAAGCCAAACGACGCTTACCCCACTGATCAACTTTTTCGACGGTACCGCCGGAATCTTTGATCCAACCCTGGACACGCTCAACGACACCCTTCAGGGCGTTTTCGTCCAGGTCGGGGTGGACAATAAAGATCACTTCGTAGCTACGCATGGGAAACCTCCTTTCCTCGGGATTGCCCTTTGACGTCACCGTGGGTGTGCAAAAGGCGGAAAGTAACTACTTTCGTGTAAAGCGGACCAAGTTTAGCATAAAAAAACTGTTTTGGGTAGGGATGTTTTGCCGATTCTTCAAATCGAATGGATTTCGTTGGACCTTTGCCCGGATTCACTGGGGATTAGGCGGACGGCTCCAATCAATTGGCAGCAGAGTATAATGGGTCTATGGAACTGAACCTGTTAAACCGATTGAGTCGCTGGCTCGCGGCTATTCTCCACCTGTCGAAAAGAATTCTGGATATAATTTTCTTTTTCCCTACCGACCGATTGGGGCGCTTCTTGAGCGGGGTGGGGATCCTTGGACTGTTTGCGTTTGGCATCTATCTATGGGGGATATTCTTTAGCTGGGGAAATATTCCCTTTGATTTCCTCGATTGGGGTGAGGTAACCGGTCCACGGTACGCCCTGCTGCGGGATGCGGCAGAAAAAGGCATCCTCCCGCTGCACGTTGGGAATACAACTGCCTTGCGAGGAGTGACCGATCGATACTTTTCGATCGCCGATACGCCTTTTTCACCTCAATATCTACTCTTACCCTCCCTGGAAACCGGGCAGTATATTTTTTATGATGTGCTGCTACATTATTCACTTGGCTTTTTGGGGTTGGTGCTCCTGTTTCGCAAGTACCGGCTGTCATTGTCAAGTTTCAGCCTGATCTTTTTGCTGTTTAACTTTAATGGGCACATAACCATTCATCTGGCAGTCGGGCACAGCAATTGGGTCGGCTATTTTCTGCTGCCGTTTTATATCCTGCTTGTGCTGGACCTGGTGGAGAAGGAACGGGCGAGCTGGCGCTGGATCCTGGGATTCAGCCTGGTGATGCTGGCAATCCTCCTCCAGGGCCATTTCCATCTCTGGCTTTGGTGCCTGATGTTCCTGGTTCCGCTGGCTTTGCTCAACTGGCGCCTGATCCGCCCGGTTCTTCTGGCAGGGGTTTTCACCGGCCTGGTTTGCCTGCCGCGGCTGTTGCCGCCAACCCTGGCATTGGATGGGGTTACCCAGGAATACCTGGGCGGTTTTGCCTCGCTTACCGATCTGGCGGGGTCGCTGATCGTGCTCAACGATCCCCTGAGCGCCCTGCACGAGATGACGGATACCTTCCCCTTGAACCCCTGGGAAACCGATTTTTATATCGGCCTTTTGGGATTCGCGCTGGTGGTAGGATTTGGGATTTGGCTGCCTTTGCGGCGCGAGCGTGCCAGGAAGTCGATGCAGGTGCAGATCCTGGTGGCTTGCCTGGTTCTTGCCGCGTTTTCAATCGGGGAGGTGTTCGCACAGGTGGTGCGGGTGTTCACGTTCCCTCCGCTGACCGGCGAGCGGGTCACATCGCGAATGCTGATCCTTCCGTTGGTCATGATCCTGACCCTGGCGGCCATCTTTGCCCAACGCGAACTGGCGCGCCGCAAGCCGGAAGCCTGGGTTCAGATTCTGATCCTGATATCGGGCGGCATCCTGTTTCACGATCTCAACCAACACCTCCAAACCTGGTCAGTCCGCTACCTGGACCCGATGGTATACCTGTATCCCAAGATCCCATTTGATCCGGCCCAGCATACCATTGTCAACCGCCCCGATCCGGTCTATGTGATAATGTTGTTAGGAGGGGGGGCTGTCGCTGTACTGGCGCTGGTTTTCTTGATTTGGATGGCAGCCAGAGAGGGCCGGCACACAGCGAACCGTCAACCGGCGGGTCTCGACGGTTAACTTCCCCGGAGTTTTACTCGCCGCTGCGGCGTTCGATCAGGAAGAACCGGCGATATGGTGGAGCAAAGCCCGGGTGAGTAGCGTGTCAGCTGTTGAGCGGTGGGCGTTGGGCAGGCTGATCCCACATTGTTGACCGGCTTTGGCAAGCGAGTGGTAGCGGTAAGAACGCCGGTTCGGATCCCATTCTCCCCGAAACTCTGCGTACAGCTTCAACAGATCGACGGTGGTAAGCCTTTCTTTCCAGGGCAGGCGGTAGCGCGCATGGGACTGCTGCATCATGCGTAGATCAAAAGCCTCGTTGTAGATGACGACCAGGCGGCCAAATAAAACGCTGCGCACCTGCGGCCAGATGGCCGGCCAGTTGCGCGCGTTTTGAACCTCATCGTTTGAAATCCCGTGGATCATGGTCGCTGAAGCTGGAATCGGCCGGCTGGGCTTGACCAGTGATTCAAACAGGACCTGGCCTTCATCATCGATGATCGAGATTTCGATGATTTCATCGCTGTTGTCCAGGCCGGTCGTTTCGGTATCCAGGTAAATGGGCCGGGCTTCAAGGATTTTCTGGGCGGTCTGGATGGCTCGCTGGCGGACGGGGGGCGGAGAATTGATCATACGGTTCCTTCCATCAGGGTAACTTCCACAGGGCAATCTCATCCATCCAGACGGTAAAACCGGGCGTTTCGAAAGCGGCCACAAATGGGCCAAAATAGCCCTCCCGGTAATTGGAATCGGTGATTTCCTGGAGCAGTGTTCCGTTGGCATATAAGCCGATCCGGTCGCCGTTTGCTTTAATGCCCAGCCGGTTGGTCATGTTTGCGCCGGGCTGAATGGCCGCATGAGAGGATAGCTGGATGAGAATGTCATCCGTCCCATCATCGAAGTCGCGCCGGTGGAGGGTATAACGCCCGTCGCACGTTACGCCAAAGAAATAGCCCGAATTGGCATTTGGCGCCCGGAATACCAGCCCGTAGAGATCAGAGCCAGAACAAATCTGCGGGATCATGATCGCTTCCAGATCGAAGTTGCGCGGCTGCTGGCTGAAGGTTAACGACCAGCCGTGCCAGCCATTGGCGGTCAGGCCGGTCAGGACCAGATGGCCATTCTGCAGAGCAACGCGGCTGTTCTCATTTTCAAACTGGTAAAAGGCCTTCCCGCCATCTAACGTGTCGCGCCAGTCAGGCTCTCTGCTGAAGGCCGGGACCGTAAATGAGGGGACCGGCGTGGGCGGCTCCGGGGTCGGTGTGGGCGTGGGCGGTTCGGTCGTGCTGGTGGGTGTCACCTCGGGTTCGGGCAGGGTTGTATCGGTCGGCAGTGGTTCGGTGGCGACTGGCATACTGGTGAGAAGCTGGCTGACCTGGGTGGCAACTGCATCAACGGTTGGCGTTGCCAGGGGTTGTGAGGAGGGCAGATTGCAGGAGGCTAAAAGGACGGCGGCAAAGATTATCAAGATCGTTTTTCTGGCCATGGAATGGACCTTATTTGTTCATCTCTATTCGGGTAAGATACATTGTTCTCATTATGAACTTATCGATCTTTATTATATGGAAAAACTGCTAGAATGGGGATATGGAAGAGCGAATTTACATTGTGTTTTATAAACCTGATGCTGTCATGACGGCTTTTACCGATGCGCAGGGGCGGGAAACATTGAAAACATTTATCGATGTGCCCGATGTTTACCCGGCTGGGAGGCTGGACCTGGACAGCGAGGGGCTGTTGCTGCTGACGAACGATGGCCGTCTGGCCCATCGCCTGACCGACCCCGATTTCCAGCATCCAAAAACATACCTGGTGCAGGTGGAGGGAACTCCCTCGCCAGAGTCCCTGGCCGCGCTGGAAAGCGGGGTAGAGGTGAAAGGCCGCCTGACCCTCCGGTGCCAGGCCATGGTTGTGCCCGAGCCTGTTCTACCGCCACGCCGGAAACCGGTCACCCCTCACGGCCAAACAACCTGGTTGAGGATTGTTCTGCGGGAGGGGAAAAAACGCCAGATCCGTCATATGACTGCTGCGGTGGGCCTGCCCACTCTTCGCCTGGTGCGGGTCGCTATGGGCCCGATCAGCCTGGGCGAGCTTCAGCCGGGCGAGTGGCGACATCTCAACCCGGCTGAAGTTGAAGCACTCCGGCAAATGACGGCTGCCCCGGTTGGCCGAAGACCGGCTGCGGGGCGCCAGCGTACTAAGGCTGGCGAAAAACCTGCAGAGTCTCAAGGTAGTGTTCAGGGATCCCGATATCGAAACGCCGGCCGTCGACCACCAGCCCGTTGAAGCCATCGATCTGGCGCAGGCGGTCCAGCGCGCTGGTCAATTGGAATTCACCTCGCTCGCGTACGTTATTGCGGATGTTGCTTTCCAGCAGGTCGAACAGTTCTGGCTTGATGACATACTGGCCAAATACCGTCAGGTATTCTTGCTCGGGGAGGTTTTGCACGCGCAGGTTGTTGCGGGCATAATCAAGGGTGGGCTTTTCGGCAAACTCGGTAATCCCCAGCAGCCGGTCGTCTTCGATCCAGGATCCGGCCACAACACCGAAGCTATGAATTAATTCCTGGGGGGTGCGCTTTAACCCCACCACGCTTACCCCGTGCCTCTGGTAAGCCTCCAGCATTTGCTGCGCACATGAGATCTGGTTGTTGGAGCGGTAGATATGATCGCCCAGCATGAGCAAGAAGGGTTCGTCGCCAACTGCCTCGCGCGTGGAATATACCGCGTGTCCGAAGCCTTCCTGGTTCTGCTGGATGACAAAGGTAACCCGCCGGCCGATGTCGAGGATGCGCCTGGAGTATTCCTGAAACTGGGGGGATAGCTTGTTGTAGTTTTCAATCGATATCTGTTGGTTGAAGAAGGATTGGAAATCCGGCAGGTCATCTTTTTGGACGATGATGATCACCTCTTCGATCCCTGCTTCGATGGCTTCTTCAACGATGATTAACAAGGCTGGCTTGGCGATGCCATCCCGGTCGATGATTGGAAAGAGCTCTTTTTTGGTCGCTTTGGTAGCCGGGAACAGGCGCGTGCCAAACCCGGCGGCGGGGATAACGGCTTTGCGGACTTTTGGCCCGGCATGGAGGGTTAATTTCAGGGCCGGCATACCGAAATCACGCTGCAGAATTTCGATCACTTTATCCTGGTCATCGGCGCTGCGGACAAGGAATTGGGCGGTGCCATCTCCTTGCGAACCGACGCCTTTGCCGCCGAAGATGTGGGGCCGCAGCGGCTCGTGATTGATGACTTTGTGCAGCACGGGCGCAGTCAATTCCTCCGGGCATACGGGAATGGCGTAGCGGTCGAAATTGGTCTGCGCTTCCACCATGATTTTGCCAAGCTCAGCCGGATCTGATTCTTCCAATGCGCTGACCGCCCGCTGGATGATATCTTTGTTGATTGGTCCAAGCAGGCGCTGCACATTTGCTTCAGTTTCATTTTCGGCGATTGGGAAGCAGCGGTTGAGCCGGTTAAGGATCTCCATCGTATCTTTGTGAGCCTGGAGATCGACGATCACCAGGTGGAAATCCTTTTTGACCTGCAGTTCTTTGGTTTCCAGGCGATCACCGTCGAATGTCATCAGGACGGGGCGGTTGCCAAATGCGCAGCCCTGGTCCATCCGCCCGCAGCGCGATGGGGTGGTAATTTCGCCCTGGTAGGCCAGTTCCATCTCCCCGCGAATGGTGAGTTTAAGATCATAAACGCGGTTGAAGGCCCGGGCCGTGAGGACGCAGATCGCCGCGCTGGAGGATAAGCCTTTTTTGATGGGCATATCGGTCAGATAGTTGTTAATCACCAGGCCGCTGACGTGATAGTTTGTCAAAACCTGGTAAGCTACTCCGGCCGAATAGCTCCAAAAACCGCCCTTTTGAGCTTCTTCCAGGAGTGCATCGGCCCGCATAGGGATTTCATATGGACCCAGCCTGGTCCCATCCGGTTTGATTGAGGTAAGGACCAGCGCATTGGGGTGCCGTTCGACTTCGGCATAAATTCCCTGGTTCGTGCCGCAGATTAATGCGTACCCTTTTTCGATGTCAGCGTTAATCCGGCGGTAGCCACCCGCCCAATCTGAGTGCTCTCCAAGCAGGCAAATCCGCCCTGGTACAAAGATTTTCACAGTGCCTCCAAAAAACATTCGGATAATGGTTTGAAATGTTGATAATGAACTGCGGAGTATATATTCCGAAGCAGTCTGTCCAGACGCCGTTTTTGCATGTCCCCTTCACCGGCTTTTTTGTCTTTGTGGGCGCAAAATGGTCCAATACTTTTTTCGCCGTTTTTTTGCGCCCCGGCTATTCCATTTTACGCGTTTACTTTCAATCTTGCAACGGTATTCCGGTCCGCTCGGTTAATCCCGGCCATCCGTTGTATAATTTCTTCAGCCTGGCATGAAGACTTATCTTGTCCAACTCGAAAATCATGACGATGTCATCTCGGCGCGGGATAAAATTTCCTGGAGCAAAGCGAGACGCGTGTTGCTGGTTTGGCCGCGCCACGGGAGAGTGCTTGAGCGCAGGGTTGATCTGCTGGTGTTGGTGCATTACTGCCAGCAAACCGGCGCGCAGATGGCCGTTGTCACGCGCAATGGTGAGGTGAAGTATCATGCTCGCGAATTGGGGATCCCGGTTTTTCGCACACCTGAACAGGCGCAGCAGGCTGCCTGGCGCAAGCCAGGGAAGCGAAAGATCAGGTGGCCGGATCGAAAACCCGTGCTGGCCGAGGAACTGCGCCAGCAGCAGGGATGGTTTTCCCGCCCGGGTGGTGCGGAGAAGCGCTGGAGCGATAATCGTTGGCTGAGGGTTATTGTCTTTTCCCTGGCAGTGGCAGCTTTCATGCTGTTGGTGCTGTCATTTGCCCCTGGAGCACAAGTCAGCCTGGAGCCGTTGCAAAAAACACAACAGCTTTCACTGGTGGTCTGGGCCAGTCCAGATATCCGCGATCCAAACCCGTCCGGCGGGCTGCCGGCGGCTGTCCGGTCAGTCGTGGTGGAAGGTCGGGCCCTTGCCGAGAGCAGCGGGCGGATCCTGGTCCCTGACCGGTATGCTGCCGGGCAAGTACTGCTGACGAACCTGACGGATCAACCGGTTGAAGTATCCGCCGGGAGCGTTGTTTCGACTGTGGCGGATGTCCCCATTCGCTTTATCACGACCCAGAACGCCCGGTTGCCGGCCGGGCCGGGGACCAGCGTGAGTGTCCCTGTTCAAGCAGCTGCCCCCGGGCGTACCGGCAACGTAATGGCGAACCAGATCCAGGCCATGGAGGGACCGCTCGGGCTGCGTTTGATGGTCACAAATCTCGCGGCGTTGACCGGTGGCAGCGACCGGAGCAGCCCGGCTCCCAGCCAGGTTGATTTTCGCCGGCTGCAGGATAACCTTTTGAAGGACCTGCACGGGACAGCGATCGAAGAACTGCAGGCTGAGCTGCCGCCCGGGCAGCGGCTACTCGAAGGCTCGCTCCGTATTCGATCCGTCCTGGCGGAGGAGCGCGAACCGGCGGAAGGCCAGCCTGCGGAGCGTTTGCAGCTAACAATGCGGGTTGAGTTCGAAGGGTGGTCTGTGGATGAGGCGCATATTGAAGCTGTTGTCCGCCCAATCCTGGATGCCAGCCTGGCGGGTGAATTTCAGCCGGTGCCGGGTTCGTTCCAGGTAGAGTTTGTTGATGAGCCGGTTTTGATGGAGAAGAAAGGGCCGCAGGAAACAGGCACTGTACGGTGGAAAATTGATGTCCGTCGTTCGGTCGAATCGGGTTGGAACGATGCCGAAGTGGTCCGGGTAATCCAGGGAAGGCGGGTTGAGGAAGCCAGGCAGATCCTCAAAGAGCGCCTCTTCCTGGCTGGGCCAGCCGAGATCGTGTTATCTCCTGCCTGGTGGGGTCGCATGCCGTTCCTACCGGCGCGGATTGCGTTGGTGAAACAATGATGGGAAGAGTTTTGGCGGTTGACCCGGGTGAGAAAAGACTGGGGATCGCTATTAGCGATCCAACCGGAACAATTGCTCGCCCTTTGACTGTGATCAAGCATATCTCACGCGTTGTGGATGCAGCAACTGTGGCCCAACTGGCTGAAGATCAGGATGCTGTGCGGATCGTAATTGGCCAGGCGCTGGATTCGGATGGGCAGCTCACGCCGCAGGCCTGGCGGGCAGCCCGTTTCGCCGAGGCTGTTTGCCAACAGACAGGCCTGCCGGTCGAGTTGTGGGACGAAAGTGGAAGCACGCAGGCAGCCCGCATGTCTCGAATCGCGCTGGGCGTATCGCGCAGGAAGCGCGGGGGGCATCTCGATGAGATTGCCGCAACGATCATCCTGCAAACTTACCTGGATGCGCACGATCTCGGGGATTCCTCTTCGTCGAATATTGAGGAGCAATCATAAATCGCATGGCTTCGTTTTTTCGCCTGACCCTCATCCTCCTGCTGCTGTTCGCCTGTCTGGCCATTTTGGCGGGCTTGCTGCTGAGTTTTCGCCTGCCGGAGATGGCAGCCGAAAAATTTGGCCCCCCGTCGCCTGCCTTGAGCTTGCAGCAGCGGGTGATCTATTCGTTCCGCCTGCTTTCGAATGAGAGCCGGCTGCTTACGCCGGTCGATCCGCAGGGGAAGCCCCGCCCGTTTTTGGTCGAACTGGGGGAACCGGTGAATTCGATTGCGGCCCGGCTGGAAGAGGAGCGTTTTATCGATAATGCAGACACCTTCCGCACCTACCTGATCTACGCCGGGTTGGATACCGGCGTTCAGGCCGGAGAATACCAGCTCAGCCCGGCAATGACGATGATCGAGGTAGCTCAGGAGCTCCAGGATTCGGTGCCAGAAGAAGTCGAATTTATCATCCTGGCCGGCTGGCGCGCTGAGGAGATTGCCGATGCCTTGCCAACTTCTGGGCTGGCTATTTCAAAAGAACAATTCCTCCGGCTGGTGAAAAACCCACCGGCTGAGGCTCTCCCTGCTGGTTTTCCGCCGGTCGAATCGTTGGAAGGGTATCTTTTCCCTGGGACGTACCAGGTCAATCGCGGCATCTCAGCGGCTGAGCTGGTGGCGTTGTTTATCAGCCGGTTCAACGACTCGGTTTCCCAGGATCTACGCGATGGATTTGCCGGGCAAGGATTGGACCTTCAAGAAGCTGTGATCCTGGCTTCGATAGTCAGGCGTGAAGCTGTCGTCGCAGACGAGCAGCCGCTGATTGCATCGGTTTTCTATAACCGGCTTGCAGTTGGCATGCGTTTAGAGAGCGATCCGACGGTCCAGTATGCTCTCGGCTACCAGCTGCTGCGCAAGACCTGGTGGAAAAATCCACTCTCACTCAACGATCTTCGCGTCGATTCTCGTTATAATACATATATGGTCGCGGGACTCCCACCCGGGCCGATCTGCAATCCCGACCTGGATGCACTTCAGGCGGTTGCCTACCCGGCGCAAACGGGATATTATTATTTTCGCGCTCAGTGTGACGGTTCAGGGCGTCACTTTTTTGCGGTCACTTACGAAGAGCATCTGAATAATGCCTGTCCATCACCTTGAGGAGGATATCATGGCTGTAATGGGAATTGATATTGGAGGATCTGGGATTAAGGGGGTGCCGGTCGATCTGGAAACCGGCGAATTTGTTGGCGAGCGTTTTCGTTTACCTACGCCGGATAAGGCCAGGCCTGAGGATGTCGCCGAGACCGTGGCAGAGGTGGTCAAGCACTTTTCCTGGAACGGCCTGGCTGGCGCCGGTTTCCCGGCTGCGATCCACGATGGCACGGCGCTGACAGCCGCGAACATCCACGTGACCTGGATCAATACCAATGTTGAAAAATTATTTGGTAAGGCGACCGGCTGCCCGTTTTATGTGCTAAACGATGCTGATGCGGCCGGTATCGCTGAGATGCGCTTTGGCGTGGGCCAGGATCGTCAAAAGGGCGTCGTGATTATGATTACCATCGGCACCGGCCTGGGAACAGCCCTTTTTGTCGATGGCAAGCTGGTTCCCAATACCGAGCTGGGGCACATCGAGATTCGCGGTAAGGATGCCGAAAAACGGGCTTCCGACGCTGCCCGCCAGAAGAAGAATATGGGCTGGGAAGAATGGGGCACCAAGTTCAGCGAATATCTCGGCCGCATGGAAGCGCTATTCTGGCCCGACCTGTTCATCCTGGGTGGTGGAACCAGTAAGAATTTTGACCAGTTTATGCCTTATCTAAATTTACGCACCGAGGTTGTGCCTGCCAGGCTGCTTAACCAGGCCGGTATCATCGGCGCGGCTCTGTACGCCGATATGCGCAGCCGGTCCTGAGAGAAACAATCAATAGTTTCTGCCGTGAGGCTGTCCAAACACTTTTTTTGGACAGCCTCACGATTTTATTTAACCGCCTCCGCCTATCCCGCCGCCAGCGATGCCGCCTTCGGTAAGCTGTCTTAGATTGCTCAGAGTCTGGACGACCTCCTGTGCAGTTACCTGGCGGGTTCCATCACTGTGGAACAACTCGCCTTGCTGAACTTTTTCCAGGGCTACTTCCTGGATGGGTACGTTGCGCTGCAGGGCCTCTTTGACCAGGGCCGCGCCTGCGCTGTAACCGATCAGCGGGTTGAGGGCGGTCACCACGATGGCGTTGCGGCTCAGCCAGCCCTCGGCTTTTTCACGGTTTGCCTGGACGCCGATGACGCATTTTTCGGTGAACGCATTGACCGAGCCAAGCACAACCTGCATCATCTCAAAAAGGTCATGCGCGATGATGGGCATCATCACGTTCAGCTCGAGCTGGCCGGCCTGTGCGGCTATTGCGATGGTCGTGTCGTTGCCTATCACATGGAACATAGCCATATTCAGCATTTCGGCCAGGACGGGGTTCACCTTGCCTGGCATGATGCTCGAGCCAGGCTGAACCGGGGGCAGGCGAATTTCATCCAGCCCGGTCGATGGTCCTGAGGCCAGCAGCCGGAAGTCGTTGGCGATGCGGGTGAGGGTGATGGCCAGGGTGCGGATTGCGCCAGAAAAGCTGGCCATGTCAGCCATCGACTGCATCGACTCAAACAAGTTGTCCGATTCGGCCAGCGAAAGCCCTGAAATTTCCGACAGCCGCCGGACCATCCGGCTGTGGTACGCTGGATGGGCATTCAGGCCGCTGCCTGTGGCTGTGCCGCCGATTCCCAGCCGGCGCAGTCCCTCCGCCGCCTGCCGGATCCGTTCAGAGTCGCGTTCGACAGCCCGGGCATAGGCCCCGAACTCCTGGCCAAGCCTGACCGGTACGGCGTCTTGCAGGTGGGTGCGGCCGGATTTGACAACATCATCGAACGCGATCGCTTTCTGGCGCAGTGCAGCCGCCAGCCCGTCCACGGCTGCCAGCAGCTCATCCAGCCGCCAGAGCGCGCCCAGCCGGATGGCGGTTGGGATCGTATCGTTCGTCGATTGAGACATGTTTACGTGATCGTTGGGCCGGACCAGGTAGTCGCCCAGATCGCCGCCCAGTAGTTGGTTTGCCCGGTTGGCGATCACCTCATTAACATTCATGTTGTGGCTGGTGCCCGCGCCTGCCTGAAAAGGATCGACCACAAACTGGTCGTCCCAGCGACCGTCCATAACTTCGGTGGCGGCCTGGCTGATGGCGCTGGCCAGGGCCGGGTCGAGCAAACCAAGGTCCTGGTGAACCTCAGCAGCAGCGCGCTTGATCAACGCCATCGACCAGATAAATGCCCGCCAGGGTCGCAGGCCAGAGACCGGGAAGTTGTCGACGGCGCGTTGGGTTTGGGCGCCGTACAGCGCTCCATCTGGCACGCGCACTTCGCCGAGCGAATCGCGTTCGACGCGATAAGAAAATTCACCTTTGTTCATGACCGACCTCCCTTCAAAGGTGATTAAAAACACAATATCATTGCTTGCTGATCGCAGGATGAAAGAGTCTGCGATCAGCAAGCAAAATCAATTGCTAGTGAATTTTCTGGCGAACGAGGGGATTATCCCGCAGCAGTATACCCGGGACCCTCCTGGAAGTATTTTCCATTCGCCTCGATGTCTTCCGTCAGGTCCACGATCTCACCAGCCGCAAGGATGCGGGTAGCTTCCAGGTGTACTGCTTCGCCATCATGGTTTGTTCCGTCATAGACTGTGTCAAACCCTGCTGTCCCGGCTGGCATGGACTGGTATTCTCCCCCCTTGGCTTTGTACTCAGAAGGAACTTCGTCTTCTGGGAAGATGGCGGCGTAAGGGCATTCGGGAACGCAGGCGCCGCAGTCGATGCAGGTGTCCGGGTCGATATAATACCAGGGCCATTCTTCCTGCGGCTTTCCGGGCACAATGCATTCCACCGGGCAAACTGTCATACAACCGCCGTCACGTAAGCACAAGCTGGTGATAATGTGGGTCATGAGTTTCCTCCTGGACGAAAGATAGGGTTACTTGGTTTGCTGATACCGGCGCTCGGCCTCCTCCCAGTTTACCAGATTCCACCAATTTGAGAGGTATTCTGCCCGCCTGTTTTGATACTTCAAATAGTAAGCATGCTCCCAAACATCGACGCCAATCACTGGGATCATTCCCTCTGCCAGGGGGGTATCCTGGTTAGGCGTGGAGTGGATCACCAATGAGCCATCCTGTTTTTTGCTCAACCAGGCCCACCCGCTGCCAAAGCGGCCCAGCCCTGCCTTTTCGATCTGTTCTTTAAAGCTGGTAAAGCTGCCGAAGGTGGCCTGGATGGCCTGCCCCAGGCGCCCGCCTGGCTCGCCTCCCTGGTTGGGGCCCATAATTGCCCAATAGATATTGTGGTTGTAATAACCACCGCCGTTATTGCGTACCACCATGCGGATATCCTCTGGCACCTGGTTGAGATCGCTCAGTAATTTCTCGATTGACAGATTGCTTAACTCAGGGTGTTTTTCGAGAGCGGCATTCAGGTTGTTAAGGTAAGTGGCGTGATGTTTGCTATAATGCAGTTCTACGGTTCGCGCATCCAGATAAGGTTCCAAAGCGTCATACGCATAAGGGAGAGGAATCATTTCAAACGACATTGTCAGTCTCCTTAATTATAGTGGTAGTTTCTTCTTTTCAAGTATTGCAGAAGTCCTCAATTGAGGTACCTTCCATCATCTTATCAATTGTAATAATTAAGGTTGTATTTGTCAAATTTCACAAATGGTAGTATGTGATGAATCGTGATACAGAACGAAAACGCCTGCCCCCGATGCTGGTGGTTTTCTTTGGGATCCTGGTTGCGTCAACTTCTGCGATTTTTATTCGATTTGCGCAGCAAGACGCAAGCTCGATCGTCATTGCCGCCTATCGCCTGTCGATGGCGACGCTGATCCTGATCCCACTGGCGTTGCACGGGCACCGCCGGGAATTATTGAGGCTGAAACGCAGCCAGGTGGGCTGGATTATTTTTTCTGGGGTTTTTCTTGCCTTTCACTTTGCCACCTGGATCTCGTCGTTGGAGTACACTACCGTTGCCAGTTCAGTGGTGTTAGTGTCGACAACCCCCCTGTGGGTAGCCATATTTTCGCCGGTTTTCCTGCGCGAGCGGCCAACGTTCTGGGTGGTGGTTGGGATGGTCGTAGCCCTGGTGGGGGGGAGCCTGGTTGGCGTCAGTGAAGCCTGCCAGTACCAGGCCGGCCGGTTCGCCTGCCCTCCAGTGGATGTATTTGTCCAGGGGAACGCGTTTTGGGGCAATTTGCTGGCCCTGGCCGGTGCGTTGTCTGCTGCCGCGTACCTGATTGTTGGGCGCTGGCTGCGACCGACGCTTTCTCTGGTGGTCTACATCACGACAGTGTACGGAGTTGCGGCGGTTGTGTTGGTGGTGATGGCTTTGTTCTCAGGCAATCCACTCAGCGGTTTCCCTCCTTCCGTTTATCTGGCATGCCTGGCACTGGCAGTTGGACCGCAGCTGTTGGGTCATACATCTCTGAATTACGGCCTGCGCTTCCTGTCGGCTGCCTTTGTGTCTGTCGTTATGCTGGGCGAGCCAATCAGCTCGACGCTTCTGGCCCTGATCATCTTAAAAGAAACCCCGACCACTCTGGAAGTGGCCGGGGGGGTAATTATTTTATTGGGAATTTATCTTGCTTCGCGCAGCCAGGCGGCAGTCAGCCAACCGAAGCAGGTAGTTGAAGATATCCAGGGGTTATGAACCCAGCATATCTTTTGCTTTTGGCGTGATTTTTATCGCTTTGCCGGGCTCGGCAAGTTCTTGCCCCACCACCCGGCTGTAAAGATAATTGATTTCTTGCATGCGGCCGGCCAGTTCTTCCGTCAGCGATTCCGGGGTTAACCGCCAGGACCAGTTCCCGCCAGGCTGCCCAGGCGTATTCATGCGCCCTTCTGAGCCAAGGCTGAGAAAATCCTGCATGGGGGCCAGGGTAAACGCAGCGACCGAAGACCAGATGGCGCGGATCATATCCCAGACGATATCTTCACCTGACCTGGCCAGGTAGCGCCGGCACAGGTCTTGTTCTTTGATTGGGGCGCTGGCATACCAGGCAGCCGAGGTGTTGTTATCGTGCGTTCCTGTGTAGGCTACGCAGTTGACCGGGTAGTTGTGGGGCAGGAAAGGATCATTTGGGTCAGTCTGGAAGGCGAACTGGAGGACTTTCATGCCGGGCAGGCCGAGCGTATCACGCAGTTCGATGACATCAGGGGTAATTTCCCCAAGGTCCTCGGCGATGATCGGCAGGCCGCCCAGCGCAGAGCGGATCACCTCGAACAGGTCTGCCCCCGGCCCAGGCGCCCATTTTCCAACCTCGGCGGTCGGCATGCCGGCCGGGATTTCCCAATAGCCGGCAAATCCGCGGAAATGATCCAGGCGAAGGAAATCTACCAGCTTGAGTGTCGAACGGATCCGTTCAATCCACCAGGCATAACCGCTTTCACGATGGACGTCCCACTTGTAGATTGGGTTGCCCCATAATTGCCCGGTCGGCGAGAAATAATCGGGGGGGACGCCTGCTACAAACGTCGGGCGGCGTTCTTCATCCATGAAGAAAAGTTCAGGATGGGCCCACACGTCTGCGCTGTCGTAAGCGACAAAAATAGGGATGTCGCCGATAATTTGAATGCCCTGTTTTTGAGTGTATGTGTGGAGGGCTTCCCACTGGCGGAAGAAGAGGAACTGCCGGAAGATGTGGCGCTGGATCGCGTCAGGATTGGCCAGGCGGAAGGCCTCGAGCGCCTGGGGCTCCCGGCGGCGCAGCGGCGTTGGCCAGTTGTCCCATGAGACCATGCCCTGGGCCTCTTTGATCGCCATGAACAGGGCATAGTCTTCGAGCCAGCCCGCTTCTCTGGCCTGGAATTCGGCCATCTCAGCTTTGATTTCTAGCGAGGCGGTTTTTTGAAAATGTCCAAAAGCCCGCTCCAGGAGGATAAGTTTCCAGCGGATCACTTCCCCATAATCCACGCGCTCGGACGGAAAGTCAGGTCGGTCGGCCAGATCTTCGCCGGTTAAGAGATCATCCTCCAGGAGGAGGGTGGGGCTGACCAGGTAGGGGTTTCCGGCAAAGGCAGAGAAAGATTGATAGGGTGAGTCGCCATAACCGGTGGGGCCGAGCGGCAAAACCTGCCAAAGGCCAAAGTTGCACCGTTTTAAAAAGTTGACCCAGCGATATGCCTCAGGGCCCAAATCGCCAATGCCATCTGGACCAGGCAGGCTGGTCGGGTGAAGGATAATTCCAGAAGATCTAGTAAACTTCATTCGGGAGCCTCCGTGTTTGAATATACATTCCTGTGCGAATAATATCATTTGTAAAGTCGGATACAACCACATCGACACCAATGTTGGCGCCCGGCTGTACCATAATCCGCGGCGGGAGGATTGCATTCTTACCGATCATCGGGATCGATAAAGGGCTGGCCTGCATATCGCCGATGATCGAACCGTCGCCCACAAAGACTCGCTTATCCAGGATGGCACGATCGATCCTGGCATTGCGTTTGACCTGCACATCTGTCAGTAGAATCGACTCCTGGATGACGCTGTCAGCGCTGACGTAGACGCCAGGAGAGAGGATGCTGCGAACAATTTTTGCGCCTGGTTCGATCACGCAGCCGTCGCACACCAGGCTATCTTCCACCTCGGCTCCGCGTGAGATCCTTGCAGGAGGGCGTTCCTCGGTCCGGGTATGAATGATCCAGTCGCGGTTGTATAAATCCAGGGGCGCTGGAGTCTCGAGCAAATCCATGTGCGTTTGCCAGTACGAATTGACGGTTCCAACATCAACCCAGTACCCTTCAAAAGGATAAGCGTAAACCCGGGTCCCTCCGGCGATTAACGCTGGTAAGATATCTTTGCCAAAGTCATGCGAAGATTGAGCATTTAAATGATCATCCCACAGGGCATTATTCAGGACAGGCAGGCTGAAGATATAGATTCCCATGTTGGCGAGGTTAGATGGGGGATTGGCTGGTTTCTCGACAAATGAATTCACCCGCTTATTTTCGTCGATCCCCAGGATCCCAAAACGCGAGGCCTCATCCGCTGGAACGGTAATCGCGCCCATGGTTACGTCGGCATGGGTGTCCAGATGAAACTTGATCATCTGGCTGTAGTCCATCGTATAGACATGGTCCCCGGATAGAATCAAGACCAGATCAGGGTTGTTACGCTTGATGAAGGTGAAGTTTTGCTGGACGGCATCGGCCGTCCCGCCGAACCAACTGGCAGCGCGAGATCGAAAGGGCGTATAAATCCGGATGCCGCCGGTAAAATCCCGGTTGAGGTCCCACGGCCCACCGGCGCCAATATGCTCCATGAGGGAATGAGGACGGTACTGGGCGACGATCATCACATCAAAGATGTTGGAATTGACGCAATTGGAGAGTGGGAAATCAATGATCCGGTATTTTCCACCAAACGGAACAGCCGGTTTGGTGCGCTTTGCGGTCAGGACTCCCAGGCGGGTTCCTTCCCCTCCGGCCAGGATAACGGTCCGGATTTTCATAATAAGCCCTCCTTGTTTGGCTTCATGAACCGGAGCATCTTATCCGATCCCTTGTTGATCATGGTAACGATGGTAGATCTGAAGGTAAGACCGGGCTGAGCGCCGCCAGGAAAAGTCCTGCTGCATGGCCAGTCTCTGACGCGCCTGCCATTGGTCCGAATGGCTGTAGGCTTCGAGCGCCCGGCGAATCGCGCCTGCCATCGCGTCAGGGGTGGCCTGTCCGAATAAAAATCCCGTGCTTTGGGCGGGGTCTGCGCAGTCCAGGATGGTGTCTTTGAGCCCGCCGGTGGCCCTGGCGACCGGGATGCAGCCATAGCGCATTGCGATCATCTGCACCAGCCCGCAAGGCTCGTATCGAGAGGGCAACAGAATGAAATCGCCGCCGGCATAGATTCTGCGGGCCAGCTGCGCATCAAAGCGGATTACGGCTCGCACGCGCGAAGGAAATTCGGCTTCAAACTGGCGGGCGGCTGCCTCAAGCCCGGGCTCGCCTGTGCCCAGGAAAATCGCCCGCCAGGGCAGGTCGGCTACCTGGCGAAGCCCTTCCAGGGCCAGGTCGACGCCTTTTTGGTACACCAACCGGTTCAAGAAGGTAATCAGCGGGCTATCAGGGCCAGCCGGCAGCCCAACTTCATGGAGGAGCGCCTGTTTATGAGTCAAAATCCTGAATCCGTGCCATTTGTGCGGCGGGCTCTGCAAATCAGCCGACCTGACGAACTCTGGTCCATGCTTGCCGGGCACGCTGCGGTAGCTAATCGATATTCGTATAGTATCTGTTTTACGTGGGTTCGTCAAGTACTTTTTCTTGCTTTTCTTCATTCCTCTTTCCAATTCAATTTATTCAAATCTATTTTCTCATGGGGGATGCGTCCTCCCTGATTCAATAATGGTGCA
>CAZBDC010000005.1:0-61249 GCA_964490575.1 uncultured Anaerolineaceae bacterium
AATGAGCGGTGACTGGAGTTCAGACGTGTGCTCTTCCGATCTCGGGATATCCTCTTCCGCCAGGTCGATGACGCCTACGCGACAATCCAGCGCCAGGCCTTTTTCGCCCTTTTTGAACGACAGGCGCACGAAATGATCCGGCAAAACGCCCCGGTCGACCAGCTGGCCAGCGCCTACCTGGAAAACTTGAAGACCCAGTTTGGCGATGCGGTTGACGTCAGCGACGAATTTCGCTGGGAATGGGTCTCGATTCCGCATATTTACGCTACACCATTCTACGTTTATGCCTATTCATTTGGGCAGCTCCTGGTCCTGTCTCTTTACCAGCAGTTCAAACAAGAAGGGGAGTCGTTCAAGCCGCGCTATCGCAAAATCCTGGCTACGGGTGGGTCTGAGGCACCGGCCCAGGTTCTCTCCCAGGCCGGAATTGACGTGCGCAGCGCCGACTTCTGGCAGGGCGGTTTTGATGTGATTGCAGGTCTGGTTGAGCGGCTGGAAGCTTTGCCAGCTCCCAGGTAATTGTTTATGGTATAAATACTTAAATCGGTATTACCCGAGCAACTGGCAGAGGATCAGGAGCATGCATGTATCTTGCGATTGAAGGCGTTATTGGCGTTGGAAAAACCACTCTGGCGCGCCTGCTGCAGCCGGAATTCCAGGCCAATATCCTGCTGGAAGTATTTGAAGAAAATCCTTTCCTCAGCAGCTTTTATGCGGACAGGGCACGCTACGCCTTCCAAACGCAAATATTCTTTTTGCTGAGCCGCTATCACCAGCAGCACCAGGGCATCCCCAAGGCCGTGGCACATGGGGCTAACCTCATCTCTGACTATACGTTTGAAAAGGATGCTCTGTTTGCCCGGATTAACCTGAAGGGCGACGAGTTAGATATGTACCACCGGGTCCACGAAGCCCTGGCTGAAAAGATCCTGAAGCCAGACTTAATCGTCTACCTGCGTGCGGAAACCAAAATGCTGCTCCAACGGATTGCCCAGCGCGACCGCCCCTATGAAAGAGATATGGATCCTGAATACATTCACCAGGTGAACCTGGCATACGATGAATTCTTCCTGGACCCATCGCGCGACCGCCCCGTTCTGGTAATTGATACAAACTACCTGGACTACGTGCGTTATCCAGAAGATCTGCGCTGGGTCGAGAACCGGATCCGGCAAACGCTGCAGATCTCCCCATTTCAGCCCGGGTTGCCGCTTCCCGTCCACGAAAACCAGTGATCCATGCTACGTTTTAGACTCGAGACAAAAATCCGCATCTGCAAGGGGCCGATATGCGCCTTACCCGTGAAACATTGATCAAGATTGCGCGCGACACCGCTCAGCAGCGGGTGCGCGTCAGCCGGCGGATTGTGTCGATCTACCTGACCGGCTCCGTGCTAGAAGAGGACCCGCTCCTGGGGGGAACAACCGATATCGACCTGGTGATCATTCACGACAGCGAGCCTTTGCAGGAGCGAGAAATTGTGCGCCTGACAGAAGATGTCCACCTGGATATCAGCCACTATCCCCAGGCTTTGTTCCACCACCCCCGTCGCCTGCGCAGCGATCCCTGGCTGGGGCCATTTATCTACAGCAAGCCGCTGGTCTTTCACGATACCCAGCATTGGTTCGATTTCACCCAGGCCGCTACCGGCGCGCAGTTCCACCAACCGGACTATGTCATTCAACGCGCCAGCACCCTGGCGCAAGCAGCTCGCCAGGCATGGATGGACCTGTCGTTCAACCCGCCTGAAAGCCATTCAAAATGCGTCCAGGCCTTCCTTAAGGCGCTTGAAGATGCCGGTAACGCCCTGGCCAGCCTGACCGGGAACCCGCTGGCCGAGCGCCGCTTTTTTCTGCAGATTCCCCAGCGACTTCAGAGCTTGCGCCGCCCTGAATTGACCGGCGGTTTAGTTCACCTCTTTTTGCCAGAGGAAAGCACCTGGGAAGCCACCTGGACAGAGATGCTGAATGCCTGGAAGACCTCGTACCAGGCCTGCAGCGGGCTGGAAGATCTGCCGGCCCGCCTGCACCCTTCCAGGCAGGCTTATTATGCGCGTGCAGCGGCCGCGCTCTGGGAAGAAAATCCTGCCGCGGCGATCTGGTTGATCATGCGTACCTGGACTCTCATGGTTGGCCTGGCCTCAGCCCCGGACCTGGTACAAACTGGCTGGCAGTCTGCCATTCAAGCCCTTCAATTGGACAAAGCTTCTTTTTCCCGGCGGCTTGAAGAAATGGACCTGTACCTCGACCAGGTGGAAGAAACCCTGGACGATTGGGCGCGGAACAACGGGGTTTCTACGACAGCCGAGATTTAGCGCCTGCTTAAAAAGCCACCCCATATTTAGGTATCACGTAAATTACACATTTCGTCCCGAATTGTGGATAAATCCTTAAAATCTGTGGATAACTGATATGTGGTGTGGATAAACGGGTAAGAATTGTACGATTCAGGCCCAATGCAAAAAAACGGGCACCCCTATATATGGGGGTACATTTTTAGGCTTCCCGAGATATGACAAAGTAAAAAAAACCGTGGGAAATGTGGATAATCTCTTCGGCTTTCTCCACAGGCGCCAGTGGATAGCCAAAGCAGATCAAAGCACCAGATCCAGGGGAACAGAGAACGCGCTAGCAGTATATATAGGGGCCCAGCTGGGATTGTCTTGAGTTTTCCACATATCCACAACCCCTACTACATACAACTGATTCCTTACAAACTTTATAATGGGGGAAATTCCTTCTTGATTCTAATACAGTATTTAATTACAATTTTGTCATAATAGTACACATTCGCCCCGCTGGCATGATAGATTAACATTCCAGCTACTGAGAAGACAAAAGAGGGAGACACGCAATGGACGTTATCAAAGTCAAAGCAAACTCTCGCACTGCTGCGGTAGCGGGGGCAATTGCAGGAGTAATTCGAGAACACAAGCGGGCAGAAGTCCAGGCCATTGGTGCCGGTGCAGTAAACCAGGCCGTTAAGGCGCTGGTGTTGGCAAAAGGATACCTGGCAGAAGAGGGAATTTCGGTCGTAGCAATTCCCGAATTTGTCGATGTTGATATTGAGGGAAAAGTTCGCACCGCGATTAAGCTGACGGTGGAACCGCGTTAAAAGTGCAGATATTCCTGAGAGGGTGAAACCGGGCGGCTATTTTATGGTCGCCCGGTTTGCGCCAGTTCTTCTGGAGCAAAAGCGACCACTTCTTTGCCGGTTAATTTTTCCTGGACTTTTTGAATGATCAGGTCGAGATGGCGCGGGTGCGCCACATAATCCAGGTCGTCCGCTGGAACGGTAAGCACCGGGCAAATGGTGAAGTGATCGATCCACTGGCAGTAGAGTTCATTTAACTGCTGCAAGTATGCCGGGCTGATGGAGCGCTCGTAATCTCGCTGGCGCTGCTGGATGCGTTTTTGCAGCGTGGGTACGGATGCGCGCAGATAGATGACCAGGTCTGGCGGGGGCAAGAAATTGTTCATCGATTGGTACAGCGCCCAGTAGGTGTCATAATCTCGCTGGCTGAGAAAACCTTGCTGGTAGAGGTTGGTGGCGAAGATCTCCGCATCTTCGTAAATGCTGCGATCCTGGATGACCGATCCGAGGTGCCTGATGATCGAATGCTGGATCTGCAGGCGGTGGGCCAGGAAAAAGACCTGGGAGTGGAAACTCCAGGTGTGCATTTCACGGTAAAAATCGGATAGGTAAGGGTTCTCGGTGACCGGCTCGAAGAATGGGTCCCAACCGAGCTTCTGGCACAACAGAGTCACCAGGGTTGATTTTCCTACCCCAATATTTCCCGCCACGACGATATATTTGTTCATTCCCAGTTTTTACTACGGAATCTCGCCGGCCAGTTCCATATCAATGATTTGCTCGAACACTTCGAATGGCTGGGCGCCAACGACGGCCAGGCCATTGATAAAGAACGTTGGTGTTGAGCGGACTCCCAATTCGCTGGCATAGGCAAAGTCCGCATCGACTTCATCTTTGTGGCGCTGGTCGTCCAGGCATTGCGTGAAGGTTGCCAGGTCCAGGTCCAAGTCTCGTGCAAAGGTTTCGTAAGTTTCTCGCCCCAGTGCCCGCTCTCCACTGAAAAGGCGGTCGGAGAATTCCCAGTAACGATCCTGGTCGCCGGCACAATTGGCTGCCTCAGCCGCTGGCCCTGCGTTGGGGTGGATGCTGTACAGCGGAAAATCGCGGTACACATGGCGGACCTGGTCGCCGTATTTGGCCTGGATCTGCGGCAGTACTTCCTGGTGCCAGCGGCGGCAGAAGGGACATTCATAATCGCTGAACTCGATGATGGTGATGGCCGCGTCCTGGCTGCCCCGGATGGGGTCATCGTCAATGGGGACGTCGTACCGCCTGACTTCCTGCTGCTCTGCCTGGACCGCCTCTGCCTGGGCCGCCGCGGCTTTTTCATGTGCATCGGCAGCCGCGACCTGAGCGGCGATGGTTGCCTGCGCCGCGGTCAGTTCGGACTGCAGCGGGCGGGCCCAGATGAGATAGCCGGCGCCGAGGCCAATGGCAAACGCCGCGATCAATCCGGCAATCCACAGAATGATGGGGCGTTTTTCGCCTGTTTCTATCGTTTCGTTAGAGGGAGTAGGTGTTTCTGACATGGTAATGATTATATCATTGTGGATTAAGCCTATCTTAGAATGAGATAAAAAACAGCGCTTAAAGTCTTTTGGGTGGGGACCCTGTGTGTATAAAAAAACTGGGAGGCCATTCTGTCTCCCAGTTTTGATGTGCGGTTAAGGTTCCAGGGATCAGGCGGGGCTGATGGCGCCGTTAGGGCAGACATCCGCACAAGAGCCGCAGTCCTTGCATTTTTCCGGGTCGATTACAAAGTAGCCATCAATCTCAGAAATAGCGCCGTCGGGGCACTCAGTCTCGCAAGCGCCGCACTGGATGCAGTCCTCTTTGCTGATTACGTAAGCCATGTTTCGGTCCTTTCTCATCCTATGGGGATGAAATTTATTTGATTACTGGTTGTAGGATAGCACAACCTGCGTAACAGCGTCAACCACAGCGGGTTGTCGATTGTCATTATTTTTCGTGCATAAATGTCATTCTTTGGGCTCCGCCAGTAATTTTTCCAGCACTTGACAATTCCGCCGCCTCGAATATAATTAGCCTGCTTTCCTCGATAGCTCAATAGGCAGAGCGGGCGGCTGTTAACCGCTAGGTTGGAGGTTCGAGTCCTCCTCGAGGAGCCTGGCTTTTGAAACGAACAGAGGCAATTCCCTGCCTCTGTTTTGTTTATTCTGGCGTATATCCTTCTACAATAAACAGATTTCTCGAACCAAATTTCATAAAATCAAGTCGATAATGGTTCGACTTTGGATCTTTGTGTTTTCACTCCTGGCAGTTTCCCTGGTTTCCTGCCGGCCTGCCAGTGCGCCGGCATCACCGAAGGAAGTTCTGGTTATGACCCAAACGCCTGTGACGATTCCCTCCCAACCTCCAACCCCTGTACAACTGCGTATTCTCGCGCTGGGCGATTCTTACACGATTGGCGAAGGCGTGGCTGTGGAAGATCGCTGGCCGGTGCAGCTGGCAGGCCGGTTGCGCGAACAGGGCCTGCCGGTCGCTGAGCCGCAAATCATTGCCCGGACCGGTTGGACGACAGGCGAGTTGAGCCAGGCGATCGACCAGGCCCAACCGGAGGGCCCGTTTGATCTGGTGACACTGCTGATCGGGGTAAACAATCAATACCGCGGGCGCAGTCTGGCGGAATATCAGGTGCAGTTCCGCGACCTGTTGAACCGGGCAGTGGCCCTGGCTGGCAGAGAGCCGCGGCGCGTGCTGGTCCTTTCAATCCCGGATTGGGGGGTAACCCCTTTCGCGCGGGGTCAGGAAAGCGGTCGCATCGCGGCGGAAATCGATGCTTTCAACCAGGCCAGTCGCGAGGAAACCCTATCGGCCGGCGCCCGGTATGTTGAGATCACTGACATCTCCCGGCAGGTGGGCGCGGAGGCGGAACTGCTTGCCGCGGACGGTTTGCATCCTTCCGGAAAAATGTATGCGGCCTGGGTCGAACGGGCGCTGCCTGTAGTGCTGGAAATGCTCGCCCGCTAGGGCCGGTAGCGGTGGGCGCGCAGCCCGTTCAGGGTGACCACCAGTGAGACGCCTACATCCGCCAGGACCGCCAGCCAGAGCGAGGTCAGCCCGCCCATTGCCAGCAGGGCAAATCCCAGCTTGGTAGCCAGGCTGATTGCGACATTCTGGCGGATCAGCCGGCGGGCGAATTCCGAGAGCCGGACGGCGTAAGGAAGCTGGCGCAGATCTCCGCCCATCAGCACGATGTCGGCGGTCTCCATCGCCTGGGCGCTGCCGGCTCCACCGATGGCGATGCCCAGTGAGGCTGAAGCCAGGGCCGGGGCGTCGTTGATGCCGTCACCAACCATAGCAACCTGCCCGTACTGCTCGCCCAGGCCGCGAACCGCTGCGACTTTCTCGTCGGGTAGCAGCCCGGCCCGGACGTGATCGATGCCCAACTGCCCGGCGATGGCCTGGGCAGCCGCGGCATTATCGCCGGTCAGCATCATGGTAGTTTTACCCATCTTTTTTAGCTCGTCCACGGCTGGCAGGCTTTCCGGGCGGATGACATCCGCGGCGGCGATAAAGCCAAGCACGTGGTCCCCATCGCATACCAGCATCGTTGTCTTCCCGCTCTCTTGCGCTTCTTCAACCCGGCGGCAGAGGACTTGCTGGTGGGGGTGCAGGCTGTCGAAGAGCTTGTGACTGCCAACCGTGGCCAGTTTTCCATTCACCTGGCCCTGCAGCCCGCTACCCGGCAGGGCCAGCACATTCCCGGCCGGCTGGTAGCGGCGGTCAACCCCGGCTTCTTCGGCTGCCATCACCACGGAACGGGCCAGAGGGTGCATACTGCGCCGTTCCAACGCGCTGGCTATGGCCAGCACATCGCTGCAGGAAGCGCAACTGCTGTTTTCTTTCGGACTGTTTGAATGCCGGGAAGCTTCCAGGCATTCAACCGAGCGATAATCTGTGACGACCGGCTGTCCGCGCGTGAGTGTTCCGGTTTTGTCAAAGGCAAATACCCGCGCGCCGGCCAGGGCTTCCAGATACACGCCGCCCTTAAACAGCACCCCGTGCCGGGCTGCCGCAGTGATGGCGCTGACGATGGTTACCGGGGCGCTGATCACCAGCGCGCAAGGGCAGGCGATCACCAGCAGCGCCAGGGCCCGGTACAGCCACCCAACGTCGCCAGGTGGGTTCAGAAAGGGCTGTCCAAACAGAAGCGGGGGAATGCTGACGACCAGCACGGCTGCCAGGATCATGACGGGCGTGTAAACACTGGCAAAACGGTCGATGAATCGCTGCGTAGGCGCGCGCAGGCTCTGGGCCTGTTCGATCATGGCGATGATGCGCTGGATGGTGGTATCCCTGGACAGCCGGGTGACCTCGATCACCAGCGCGCCGCTGCCGTTTACCGTCCCGGCGAACACCGGGTCGCCCGGCGTCTTTTCAACCGGGATGCTTTCGCCGGTGATCGGCGCCTGGTCCACAGAACTGCTGCCGGAAATGACCCGCCCATCCATTGGGATCCGCTCCCCGGCATAGACGAGGATCTCGTCGCTGACCGCCAGTCTTTCCACCGGGACGATCTCTTCGCGCCCACCGTTGAGGCGCAGGGCCTGCGCCGGCGCTATGGCGCTCATTTCGCTCAATATACGCCGCGCCCGGTCGGCCGTGTAGCCTTCCAGCGCTTCTGAAATGGCAAAGAGAAAGATCAGCGTAGCGCTTTCGGTCATCTCGCCGATGATGACCGCGCCCACCGCCGCAATCATCATCAGTAGGTCGATGCTAAAGTCGCGGTTAATCCACAGGTTCGCCAGCGCGCTGCGAGCGACCGGGTATCCGGCTAATGACAGGGCGATCAACTGGGTTGCATTGACCAGCCCGGCCGGAGCGCCTGCCAGCCCGGCCAGGATAGAAAGGACGAGGATTACCCCGCTGGCGATGGCCAGGCGGGTTTCGCCGCGGCTGAGCAGATACTGCCAGAAACCGGGCGACCTCCCTGCCGTTGGGCGTGGGTCGGACGGACTCTCCTTTTCCTCAATCGTGTAACCGAGTGCCTCAACCCGCCGCCTGATTTGTTCGTCTTGTGCTTTCCCGTCCACGCGAAGCACGCCGGTGGTGAAGTCAACCTGAACGGAATCGATCCCCTCCAGCCGGCCAACCCCTTTTTCGATTTTCAAGGCGCACTCTGCGCAGTCCATGCCGTTGATCGTGTAGTTTCGTTGGCCCATAGGCTATCGCTGATTTCCTTTTTGTGGATGGCGGTGATTGTAGTGCTCAAGCCCGCGCTGGAACAGGTCGCGGATGTGGTCGTCATCCAGCGAATAATGGATCATCCGGCCTTCCCTGCGGAATTTGACCAGCCCCAGGCTGCGCAGGATGCGCAATTGGTGAGAAACCGCGCTCTGTGACATTCCAACCATCTCGGCCAGTTCTAACACGCAAAGCTCATCCCCCATTAGCGCTGAGATAATCCGGACGCGGCTTGGGTCGGCCAGCGCCTGAAAAGTCTCAGCCAGCCCGGCGGCGGTCTGATCATCGACTACCTGGTGTGGGGCCACGTGTTTTTCTTGGATTACGTTGATCTCCAATGGATTCAAGGTTATTTCCCCTTGCTAAACACATGAAAATATGAGCATTTATTCATATATTTGCCAGTTTACCGAATCCGGGCTAAAAAGTCAAGCAATTAGTCCACTGCCGGGAAGCCCCTCCCGGCTGTAAGATACGTGCTGAAGGATAAAATAGCACGGATTTTCCACAATCCGCAGGATTTATCCACAGTTTTTTGCCAGTTATCCACATTTCTCAGTGATCGAAGACGTTTGTAAGGGGCAAACTTTCAACATTTCTTGCCCATTGGACGGCAGTTTATCCACCCAAAAAAGCAATTTATCCACCATAATGAACGCTTCATCCACAGCCTTCTATCTTTTAGGTGAGGGTTATCAACAGATTTCTCCACAAAACAGTGTCATTTATCCACACCATGGCGCCGGATGGGCGCTTTTCAAGCCTTTTATGATGGGTTTCTGGAACCGTTCTCATGGCCTGGGACCCGCACCAGGCATTTTTTCTCACCCGGAATCAATCTTATCCACAGCTGACTCCCGAATTATCCACAGATTCTCGCCAGTTATTGCGTCTTCGGTGGCTTTTTATCCACACAATTGGATCCCTTTTTTGCGGGTAATTCACAGTTTTTTCCACAGAAAGCGGTCTTTTTATCCACAGATCCACCGAAACAGGCTGGTGGTCGAGACCAATTTTTACATTTTGCGGGGTGTTATCCACAAGGCAAGGATAGTTATCCACAGTTTTTTCGTGGTTATCCACAGGTGGAATCCTGGATCCGGTGGTGGTGCTGAAATTCTGACGTATGTTCCTGTGGCTGGCTGTTTCTCTGGTATACTACGGTTAAGCACACCAATTAAGCAGATGGTTTTTCTGCATGAAACTGATCATCCAGATTCCTTGTTACAACGAGGCTGAAACAATTCAGCGCACGCTGAGCCAGTTGCCGCGCCAGATCGAGGGTATCGAACTGGTAGAGGTCCTGATTGTTGACGATGGCAGTCAGGATGATACCGTCGAAATGGCCCGCGCAGGAGGTGCAGATTATGTGATCAGCCTGCCTCATCACATGGGGCTGGCTGGCGCCTTTGCCGCTGGCCTGGACGCTTGTTTGAAATTGGGAGCCGACATCATTGTCAACACGGATGCAGATAACCAGTATGAGTCGCAGGATATTCCCAAACTGCTTGCGCCTATTCTTAGCGGGCAGGCAGAAATGGTGGTTGGGGATCGTGGTGTCGCAACGCTGCCGGCTTTCTCGCCGATTAAACGCAGGCTGCAGACGATTGGCAGCCGGGTGGTGTCTGGCGCAGCAGGCCTTGAGATCCCTGATGCAACCAGCGGTTTCCGGGCAATGACGCGCGAGGTGGCGCTGCGGACCCTGGTTCTTAGCGATTATTCCTATACCCTTGAAACGCTTATCCAGGCTGGCAACCGCAAGGTGAAAGTTTCCAGCGTGCCGATCCGGACAAATCTTACCCTGCGGCCCTCAAGGTTAATGCGCGGGATTCGACAATACGTGATTAATTCGTCGATCACCATTCTCCGCTCGTATGCCATGTACCGCCCGCTGCGCGTGTTTTTTGCGATTGGCTTGATCTTGAGCCTGATCGGGTTCCTGATTTTTGCCCGGTTCCTTGTGCTTTTCATTTTCCGGGCAGGGAATACAGGCAATATCCAGTCGCTGATCCTCGCGGCTGTGCTCTTTATTGTGGGCTTTCAAACGGTGCTGATCGGATTGGTAGCAGACCTGATCGCTTTTAACCGCAAAATCCTGGAAGAAATCCTATACCGGATTCGCAAAGAGGGGAACGACGATGACGTCTACCCACCCGAAAATATCCGTTGAGGATTCTCTTTGACGATGACGTTTACAGAAGTCCGCTATCTCCTCACGATCCTGGTCATTTTCTTCCTTCCCGGCTGGGCATTCCTGGGAGTTACCCAACTCTGGAAGCGGTGGGATCCCTTTGCGCGGTGGTGTTTGGCTGCTGGGATCGGTATCGCTTTTTACCCTGCTTTGTTCTATTTTTTAAAGGCTGTTTTGCCCCATTTCAGACTTGGAACAATCAAGCTCCTGGTCCTGTTTGTGTTTTTAGGAGTCCTGGTCATATTTTCTTTTCGAAAAACCTGGCAGGAACAGATTCGCTTTCAAAGATTAGAATGGGTGGCGATTTTTGTGGTGCTGGCAACCGTCTTTACCCGGGTATGGATGGCCCATTTATATCCTTATCCTGCCTGGTCAGATTCGCTCCACCATGCGCTAATCACTGAACTGACTGCAGTTCAAGGAACGTTCCCAGGAACGCTGGAACCGTATGCTCCCACGGCGTTGAAAATGTATCATTTGGGCCTATATGGCATCACTGCCGTCGTAAAAATAATGACCCGCGCGCCGTCGCATACAGCGCTGCTGTGGACAGCACAGGTTTTGAACGGTTTATGTGGTTTAGGGATTTATCTTGTTCTGGATCGCAAAGTCGGAAGAATCGGGGCTTTGGTGGGCATGCTGGTGGCTGGCCTGTATTCCTTTCAACCGGCCTGGTATTTTAACTGGGGGCGTTTTACGCAGGTTGCCAGCCAGACGATATTGTTGATTGCGTGGATTGTGACCTGGGAAGCAATTGCCCTCTGGTCAGGAAAATCCCAGGGAAAGAGACTTGAAAAGGCCGCTTTATTTTTCGCCAGCGCCTTACTGAATGCAGCCGTGTTTTTCATCCATTTTCGCGTAGCTGCCTATTATCTTCCCTTACTTGGCATGACCTTTTTGTGGGAAGGCTACCGTGCCTACCGGGATAAGCGAGCGGTCGCTTTCCTGGCGGGTTCTCTGTACCTGGTGCTGCTGGCAGTTATTTTTATTCTACCGGCGCTGTTGGAGCCGCTGCAGTCTTATATTCAAGGGTCCAAATCCATCCAGCCTGCCGCCAGTCAGACCCCGGTCCAGGATTTGATCAATAGTTATTACAGTTACTCTCCCAACATTATTTATTCCTTGGGAATGCAGAAATGGCTGACTTTTCTGGCGGCGGCAAGCATCCTATTTTGTTTGCTGAGGCGGAAAGGGCTTGGCATCCTGATTTTTTTGTGGCTGATTTTCTTATGGATCGAGGGAAATTTATTCCGCATCAACTTACCGGTGCTTTGGTTTACGAATTTTAGCGGAATTGTAATCATGTTCTACCTGCCATTTTCCCTGCTCATCGGAATGGGATCGAATTCGATCTTGAACGATATTCCTTTTTTCCGGCGAGAGACCGTCTCGAACGCCACAATTGCTGTCTTGCTGTTTGCTGGTTATCTTTTTAGCTTTCAAAGGGTGTCTGGCATAGAGGAATTTCGCCAGTTTGTTACGCCGGCGGACGCTGTGGCGATGAACTGGATTAACGAACATGTTCCTCAAGATGCAGTTTTTGCGGTGAACACCTATTTCTGGCTTCCACAGGTCCCTCACGGCACGGACGCCGGGTTCTGGATTCCGTATTTTACCAGGCGGGAATCAACCACGAGCACCATGCTGGCTGATCAGGGACCGGCTGAATTCAAGCAGAGAATCGTCGCCCTTTCACAGCTGGCAGAAAACTTGGCGGGCAACCCCAGTTCTGAGGCTGTTGCCCAACTATGCCAGCAAGGGGTTGGCTACGTGTATATTGGTGCAAGAGGTGATTTTTCAAGCCCGGGGCTTCGGGCTGATGAAATTAAAAGCATCCCTTCTGTAGAGACCTTGTATGAGGAAGGGGGAGTTGCAATTTTTAAGATTTGTGAATAGTTGCTGGTGCAAAAGATGAAAATTACGATTTTGCAGTCATCGCTTTGGCTTTCCGGTGGGGGAAGGGTCGTTGTTGAATATGCAAATCGATTAAGTCAGCGCGGGCATGATCTTTCCATTGTTATTCCGAAAGGGGCAATTTCCCCGGAATTGGGAAATTTGCTTGATCCCTCGGTTGCAATCCGGGAGGCCAGGCGGCCCTTAATAAAGCCAATCGGGGCGATTGAGCAGGCCCGGCTTGCCCTTTCGATGGCTCAGGCAGTTCCAAAGAGTGATGTAATTGTCGCAACGCATACCCCAACAACCATCGTGAGCCTGATCGCCGGAAAGATTCTCCGGCGAGGAATACCCGTTTGGTTCTATATGGATTATCCAGGTATGTTTACGGGACGCCGGGTTGAGATGTGGCTTCTTTACAACGCGATTCGCTGGCATAAGTCTGCCCTGGTGCTTTCTTCTCATTCTGCCCAGGAAATAAACTCGTTTGGGGCCAGGCAATGCTACCAGGTTGGCCTGGGGTTGAATGAATTTGAAGATGTAAGTTCGCTTCTTCCGCAAGGGGAACCGCTTCTCAACAAGGGGAAGAAAAGCATCCTGTACCTTGGAGATTTGCGCCCGCGGAAAGGCCTGGCGGATTTCTTGCAGGCCGCAGAACGCTTATACCCAAAAATGCCCGATATCGAACTTTGGATTGCGTTGAAGGATGGTGGAGAGGTTAAGACAGATGTGCCATTTCGGTACTTCAATCGTCCGAGTGTAAAAGAGCTTGCGCATCTGTATTCATCCTGTGATTTGTTTGTTTCCGCCTCCTGGTACGAAGGCTTTGGCCTTCCACCGCTTGAGGCAATGGCTTGTGGCGCACCAGTGGTTGTTACGGATTCGGGTGGGGTGAGAGATTTCGTGGTGGATGGAGAAAACTGCCTGCTGGTCCCGACGCGCAATCCGCAGGCAATGGCAGAAGCGATGTGGCGAGTGCTGACTGATCCTGGCCTGGAATCGAAACTTCGTCAGAATGGACCTGACAGCGCCAAACCATATACCTGGGGGAAGGCGACCCTTCGATTCGAACATGCGCTGCAGGAGAGCATTAGGCTGTCGCGGCAATAGCCCGTTCAGCAACCTGTTGGACCTGGGGGGTCAAAACCTGCATGCTGGCCTGTTTGAGAAAGGTTTGATGGGCATTGGCGCCGATCCTTTCCCTCAACCCGTGATCTTTTGCCAATAGCCGGATACCTTCCGCGAGGGCATTGGGGTCATCCATTGGGCAGAACCATGCATCATGCCCATGGGAAAGCAGTTCTCGGTTTGCGGGGTTATCCCCAACTATTGTAGCTTTTCCCATCGCGATGTCCTGAAAGGTTTTTCCGGCGATGACTCGGGCCGCTTTGTGAGAAGTCCCAAAGTGTCCCCCAAGGCAGATAGAAGCCCGGGCAATCTGTTCGGGAAGTTCTTGCAAGGGGACTGCCGGGTGAAATTCGATATTCTTTATCGCCAGGTCATCCACCATTTTCCGTGTCCGGGTATACTCGAGACCTTTACCGACCAACCGAAAGTGGATATTTGTGTCACGGTCCAGCAACTTTGCTGCCTGGATAATCACATCGATCCCTTGCAGTGGTAAATAGGAGCCATGATAAAGCACCGTCAGGGGGTCATCTTCGCAGCCCGGGCGTGGATAAAACATGCGTTCATCGCTCCCCATATAGACCACGCTAAATTTTTCCTCAGGAACGTCAAACATTTCTGAGAAACAGATCACGTTTGCCTTTGTATCGAGGAGAAGATGATCCGCGGCATGGAAGGCAGCACGATCCAATAGAAAGGATGTTTTTGCTGCCAGAGAGTTGGGGCCTGCCTTTTTGCGGTCATAGATTAAAGTTTCAAAGGTTGAAATAAAGGGATGGAAAAGAATTGGCGTGCGCGTAAATAGGCGTGCCGGGGGCATTAAGAAATGCCCGAAAAAGCCGACAAACACAAGATCATATTTTCTGGATCGAAGTCGAGATCCGGCTTTAAGGAACACTCGCAGACTCCGCTTCAAAATTGACTTACCACTGCCGGTTTCATCAATAACGTCCACTTCGCTAAACGCCCGAAAACAGTGGAGCAGGAACTGGTTGAGTGGGTACTGCACTTCACGGCCGCAGAGAAAAAGGATTTTCATGTTCTATATTATAATCCTTCACGGTCCGTCAAATTCTGACGGGATCGAGAGAAGCGATAAATTGTGGAGCGTTTTGCATGGATGAAGAATTGATTGGACTGATACCTGCCGCTGGAAAAGGGCTGCGTTTAAAGCTGCCCTATCCAAAAGAGCTTTACCCGGTCATCCGTGACAATCGCTATAAACCGGTTGCCCAGTTTGTGCTTGAGAACCTGGTGATCGGCGGCGTCCAACATGTTGTTTTTGTCATCAACGAAACGAAAAGCCAGCTGATCGGTTATTTTGGCAATGGAAGCCGTTTTGGTTGCAATACAAGCTATGTGGTTCAGGAATTTACCGAGAACGAGGGCCGGTCCACCTCGCCAGGCCTGGCGCATGCACTCGATTCGGCCTACCACCTGGTCCGTGGGAAGACGGTCTTCTTTGGGATGGCCGATACCATTATCCAGCCAAAAGATGCTTTTGCCTATGGGTACAGCCAGGCTCAACCGGAAGATGACGCGATCCTTTGCCTGTTTTCAACGGAGTTTCCAGAAAAGTTTGGTATGGTCCGGTTGGATGGAGACCGGGTGTTGAAGATCGTCGACAAACCAAAACTTACCGATCTGAAACTGATGTGGGGATGCATTCTGTGGCGTCCCCGGTTCACGGAATTTCTTCACCATGCCATTCAGCAGCGCCAGCTGACGGACTTCGCCGAAATCATGAACGAAGCAATTTTATCCGGACTGCATTTTCGCGGTGTGCTGATCCCGTCTGGGAATTACATTGACCTGGGCACTTATCAGGAAATTATGGAACTGGACAGCCGGCTGAGAGGTGGGTAAGGCCGGCCTTCGCATTTTGTTATTGTTCCAGCCAGGAGGGGGGTAATTTTTCTCGAATTTCAATTTGAGAAAAGCTGCTGCTTTTTCTGGGGCCCACTTTCCTGGCCCAGTTCGCCATACGAGCAGTTCCTTCCTCGAGGGATAGATTATCCCGCGCGCCGAAAACACGTCTTACCTTCTCATGAGACGCATACGCCAGAACCACCTCATTTCGTGGCTGGAGATGGACAATTTCTGGTTTAACACCCATGCTTTTCGCGACGGTCTGAGCCAGCTGGTTGACGGTATAGGGAGTATCTGCGCCGATATTGAAAATCTGGTTACGGGCTTCTGGTACGTGAATTGAGGAGGCGATGATGGGGGCAACATCCGAAACGTGGGTGAAGGCTCTTTGTTGTTCTCCATCACCAAAAATCGTCATTGGCTGGTTGTGCATGATCTGGTTCATGAAGATGCCTATCACATTTCGATACCGGTCACCGATATTCTGGCGTTCGCCGTAAACATTGTGGGGGCGAAAAATGATGAAATCAAGGCCGAACATTTCATGGGTCATCGCCAGTTCGGCTTCCACGGCCGCTTTTGCCAGTCCATATGGGTCGGCTGGGGCCGGTTTCATTTCCTCATGCATCGGTGGTTCTTGGTGCCCATAGACCGCAATGGATGAGATAAATACAAATGTTTTGACCCGGAAGTTTACGGATGCGTTGATTAAGTTAACCGATCCGATAAGATTGTTTTCATAATTATAGCGTTTGATAAAGTGGCTTAAACCCTCGGCCGCATAGGCCGCAATGTGAAACACATGCTCAAAACGATATTCTTGAAATAACTGATGAATGAGAGCGGTATCGTTGATACTGCCTTTTACAAAGCTGACATTGTCCCCAACAACATTGTCCTCAAACCCCCCGGATAAATCATCCAGTGAAATAACCTTATTACCACTCTTCGAAAGCTGTTCTGCGACATGTGAACCTATAAAACCGGCGCCACCCGTAACCAGTGCAACCATTGAATGGCCTCCAAAGCGGAAAAGATAATGTATTATAATTTACTTTCCTAAACCATAAAAAAAGATGAAATAAAATGGCGCGTTCATGCCCGATAACATTTGTGGTAATCAATTGGAACTTAAAGCAGGACACGGCAGACTGTATTGACTCATTGCTGAAAGCAGGCGCAGGGGTTGAGAACGTTATTGTGGTGGATAATGGCTCAACAGATGGCTCGGTAGACTTTCTTTCAACAAAATTTGGCCCAGCGCTGGAAATCGTCGGCCTGGAAACGAATTTGGGTTTTGCCAAAGGCAGTAACGCTGGGATCCAGCAGGCAATGGCCCGGGACGCTGACTGGATCTTCTTAATGAACAATGATACGGTTGTTGCCGAAGACTTCGTGGAGCAATTGGAACACGCGATAGAAATTGGGGGAAGCACATATTCATTGTTCAGCCCTATGATCCTTTATTATGATTCGCCCAATATTATCTGGTCACTGAGCGACCGGCTTGTTCCGAAAACCATGATCGGGATTAATCCATATATAGGGAAAAACGTGGAAAGTTTCCAATTCCCCGATATTTTCCCGGCAGATTTTGTGAACGGCTGTGGCATGCTGGTGCATCGGAAAGTCTACCAAACTGTTGGGATGATGGATACCCGGCTGTTTATTTATCATGAAGAAGTGGATTTGTGCTGGAGGGCCAGGCTGGCTGGATATCGAATGGCGGCTGTTCCAAATGCAAAAATGTGGCATAAAATCTCATCCGTTATGGGAAAACAGAAGCCTAAAACACGCTATCTTCAGACGAGAAATCAGATTTGGGTCTATCGCCGGTATGCAAAGGGCTGGAAGAAAGTTATCATGTTTTTATTTTCTGTGGGGAGGGCCTTCCGCCTGATCATTCAGGATGCCAGAATGCGCCAGCTAAGTCTGCTGCCACATCTTTGGCGAGGTTGGTGGGAAGGGTGGACCGCCGACCCCCGGCGAGGAGATGTTTCGTAAATGGAAAATACAGGTTGCGCGCTGTGCGGTAAAAACCAGGCAAATGAACTTTATCATATTTCTGATTGGTTCTTAAATCGCCTTCAGGTAAAAACCACCCTGGTCCAATGTCAAAATTGCGGATTGGTGTATCAGAATCCGCGTCCAACAATTGATGAGATGGAACAGCATTACCCCCAGGAATATGAACCCTACCATAGCTACGAGAACAAGAAGACATCCTGGCTGCTGGAAAAGGCGATCGAATATGGCCTGGATAAACGCGCCCGGTCTTTTGTTTTTCGCAAACAGGCAGGGAATTTGTTACTGGACGTAGGGTGTGCTTCGGGAGACTTCTTGAATTTCATGCGCAAGAAATATCACTGGGAGGTTCAAGGGGTAGAAATTAGCAGCTATGCAGCCGCCCTGGCTCGGGACAAATTTAATCTCGAAGTTTTTACAGGCACGCTGGAACAGGCCGAATTTCAAGAAAATTCATTTGACGTTGTGACAATGTGGGATGTTCTGGAGCATCTCCATGACCCGAACAGCACGCTTCAGGAGATCGTACGAATCCTGAAGCCCGCTGGAATGCTGGCTTTGCGCGTGCCGAATGCCGACTCTTTCGATGCAAAGATTTTTGGCCCTTACTGGTCCGGCCTGGATTCTCCGCGCCATCTTTATGTCTTTGGGAAATCGACCATAACAAAAATTTTAGAAAAAAACGGCTTCCGGATCTTAGACTTTAGCAGCAATGACGGCAGTTACTTGAGTCTGGTACTGAGTATCAGGATGTGGATGGTTGCGAAGGGCATCAGGTCTTCAATCCGCGACACGCTGATCAAAATTTTGTCTGGTCCAGCCGCCCGGATATTTTCCGCGCCAATATTTTATTTTTATAGTCGTTTGCAAAGGTCCTCTCAAATGGTCGTCGTCGCCCAGGTGTTGAAATAACCGAAGGTAAGAAATGGGACGAGAATTCATGGCGAGAGGCAAGCAGATCCTTCCAAAAATTTTGCAGAAACGATGGATCACTGTACTTACTTCAGTAATGATGATCTTCATCACGATCGGGGTTTTGGGATTTCTTGTTTACCGCAACAAAGAAATTCTGCTTACATTTCAATGGAAGTTAAATATCTTACCACTGGCGGCGGCGCTTGGCGTTCATGGGTTCGCCATGCTTTTGGGCACATTTGTTTGGGCAGGGATTATTAATGTCCTGGGCTCAAAACTCCGTTTTCGGCAGCACTTCCGGTATTTTTGCTTAAATATGATCGCCCGGCGTTTACCAGGGACCCTATGGTATGTTGCCTATCGCGCACAGACCTATAACCGCCACGGGATTACTGTGAAACTTACCTCGCTCGCGAGCGGAATTGAACTGGCCGTGGCCATTATTTCAGGGGTCATCACGGCCTTTTTCTTTGCGATTCCAATCCTGGCGCGGAATAATTTTAGCCCCTGGTTGTTTGTCATCTTTTTTCTGGTAGGCCTTGCTTTTTTATATCCTCCTTTTTTAAGATGGCTGGTAAAAAAGATATCAGCACAATCTGCTGAGATTCGTATCGATAAAATATTATTGTGGGTGGGCGCCTACATTGCCCTTTGGGTATGTGGGGGGTATATTCTGTTTCTGCTCATCAACACCATCTATCCCCTGGCTTATGACCAGCTCGGTTTTGTTATCGGCTGCTGGGTAATTGCCGGCACGGTCTCTTTCGCGCTTGTTTTTTTGCCAAGCAATTTTGGTTTTACTGAGGTCAGCCTGAGTCTTCTTTTATCTCAGCTGCTGCCTTCTTCGCTGGCGGTCATTATCGCAATCCTTTCGCGCATAATTTTTACTCTGTTTGAGTTATTTTGGTCTTTCCTGTCTTTACTGCTGATTAAAGACTGATCTGGGGGCCATCGATTGAGGTGAGAAGCCGGCATACTCCAAAGGTATTATTGCTTTTCAAGCGAAAGACGCATATTATTACAAGCAGGTACTCAGGTAATCTTATTCAAAAAGGGGAGTTCTCTATGAAAAGTATGCGTTTGTTGCTCATTCTCTTTATTGTTCTGGCCACTCTGGCAATTCAACCAGGCGCGGCTAGCGCCCAGATCTTCTCTGGCTACGTCACCGGCGTGAATATCCAGAATCTGGGGTCTGATACGGCTGTCCTGACCATCACTTTCTACAATGCAGGAACAACCGATGGCGCGGGCGGCACGGTAGCAAATACCGTGTCGGACTCAATCGCCGGCTTCAGTGTGAAGAATTACTTCCCTCTGAACGTAACGACCGGGTTCCATGGCTCAATCGTTGTTTCGTCCAGCCAGCCTGTTGCGGCGGTCACCAACGTGTCCAATACCAACCTGACAGCGCTTGGCGCTTACAATGGCATGGATGCGGGCAGCACGACGGTCTATCTGCCAATTTTGCACAAGGAAAACAATGGCTTTAGCTCCTGGTACAGCATTCAGAATGCTGGCTCTGCCCCCGCGTCAGTGAATATTGACTACTCTTCCACCGGGCCTGGGGTTGATAGCACGATCATCGTCAAGGAAAATGCATCCGTTACGCTCTACCAAAAGAATGAAACGGTTCACGGCACGGTAAAACTCTTTGCCGCGACAATCACCAGCAGCCAACCGCTTGTTGTTGTGGCGCTTCAGGAAAATGTCAATAACATCATGGCCTACACTGGCTTCCCCACAGGCAGCATGATGCCGGTGATGCCCATCATCAACATGAATAACTCCGGGTATATCACCGGTACGCAGATCTACAACCTGGATACCTTCCCCACCAACGTCACTGTGAGCTACTCAGCCGGCGCTTTAGGTACTGACTGCACGGAAACCCGGGAAGTTCCTGGGAAGACCATGGTCTCCTTCACCTGGGATGCCTTCACGAAAACAGTCGCCGGGGAAACCTGTGTAGATGGTCAGCGTTTCTTAGGGTCTGGCCGCGTTACCGCCAACTCGGCAAATGCACAACTGGCCGTAGTGGTCAACCAGTTGAAGACACCGCTCTACACCAATGGTTCATCCTACAGCGGGTTCGATGCCAGCACTGCCAACAATACGGTCTTTATGCCCACCATTTTTGACCGCAACAGCGGCTGGTACACGGCCTTCAACCTCATGAACGTGGGTACCGAGACTACTTATGTCCAGTGCACCTATGCAAACAGCACGGTGACTTCTAACACGGGCGCCGCCGGTTTGGCGCCGGGATCCAGCGTGACAATCAGCCAGATTTACCTGCTTGGGGATAAGTACATCGGCTCCGCGGTGTGCAAGGCTTACAACAGCACCAATTACATCGACGCGAACCTGGATACTGACGCTAAGATCGTGACGGTTGTAAATGAACTTGGCGCCGGGGCCCCTGACAACTTGCTGAGCTACGAGGGAATTAACCCGAAACCGTAAGTCTAGTATAATGGGTTTGTCGCTTCGCTAATCCATTACTTATGAATAATCAAGGAGGGGCGACTCAGTCGCCCCTCCTTGCATAATTATTGCTTACATAATTGGTTCAGGATCAAAAATGAAAAAAATCATTTTCTTTTTACTATTCATTATCCTCTTAAGTGGTTGCGCAACCGGGACGCAGAATTTTACCCCATCGCCGACTCCTGACCAGGCAGGTTATCCAAGCCCGGCGGATATTGAAGAAATGGCAGAGACGAGTTACCCTGCACCAGAAACCGAGGCTGATCCTCTCCCCACGTGGACCGTAGATGCCACAAAGGGGCAGGTTCGAGGAGTTTTACGCTTGAAAGGGGAACCGGTTGAAAATGCACTGCTGTTTCTCGGCGTGTTCCTGAAGAATCAGGATGGCGTCGATTTTACAGCGGTTGTTGAGCCGGCCACCTCGCCTAAAGCATATACCGATGAAGACGGTAATTTTATTTTTCAAAATGTTGATACCGGCAGGTATACCCTGATATTCGACAATATCGTTGCAGAATATCTCCTTTACAAACCGGGAACCGAGGATTATTTTATTATCGAAGTGGTCAGTAGCGAGCAGGTGGATATGGGAATATTGGATTTTGAGGAACTTCCTATTCCCGGAAAGTAATATTTTGGCAGTCAATAAACCGCGCCCGAATTAACGGGCAGGCGCCAAAGCCGGTGTAGATCAGGCGATTACCTGCTTACTTGCGAAAATTCTAGCCGCCAACCACATGTGCCGCTTGAAATCAGGCCACCAAGCGGTTCGCTGGCGTTACCGACTTTCAGGTTATAGGTCTCGTCGGCAGTCATCTGGAAATCAGCGTAGCCCGGGCTGATTTCAGGGGCCAGGCCAGTATAGAAGCTTTCTTCTCCGCCCTGCCAGGAAATCAGGATGCGCACACCGGGCAGGGGTTGGCCGTCTGCCCCGGTTACAAAGATCTGCAGCAGGCCGCCCGGAATGCTCCCATCACATACCTCGCGCTTTTCCTTGACCACAAAGGGCGCTTCCAGGACCAGCAGCGGGGTGGCTGTTGGCCGGGGGGTAAAGGTCGGCGGGCGAGTCTGGGTGATGGTTGGCGTACGGGTTGGCGGCGGCAGGGTGGGAGTCTGGATGGCTGCCACCGTTTCCAGGGTCGCGGTAGCCAGCCCGGGCTGGCCGGTGGTGGGGCTTTCCTGTGGGGTTAGGCGGGGCTGTTCGGTCGCCGGCTGCGGGGAAGGTGATGACCGGGCAGTAGTTGGGGGTTGTTCCAGGTCGGCTGCCAGGACCGCCAGGGCGCGGGCTTCCTGGGGTGGTTGGTTTTCGGCCAGCATTCGTTGAGCCTGGGCGGCGAGGGCCTGGACAGATTCCCCGGGGTCAAGCAGCGCCAGCCGCTCACGCGCCCGGTCCAGGTTGCCGCTGGCCTGGTAGGCCAGGGCGATGGCACGCCGGTATTCATCTTTATAAGTCATTTCCAGGGAAGCTGGCGCGGTGTCGATATACCGCACCGGGCTGATTACCCAGGCGATCAGCAGGCCCAGGCCCAGGCCGAGGATCAGCCCGGTCAGCAGATACCAGTTGCTGTGTCCTTCGCTGTCGCTGGCAGGTTGAACGCTGCGCCTGGGGCGCCTGGATTTTTCCTTCTCCAGAATGCTTGCCGGAGGCGCATCTTCCTCTTCTTCCCAATTCCAGCGGTCGCTCACGGCTGCTCTCCGGGGTTTTCAACAGTCGTCTGTTCCGCCAGCGCCTGCGCGAGCCGGTTTAACAGGGCGATATCTTCTGCCGCGTAGCCCAGCGCGGTCGCGGTGCCCAGGCCTTCTGCAGCAATTTGGCTTGCCGGCTGGCTGCCTAACAGGCGCAATTGTTGAACGGCCCGGTCCAGGTTTTCGTCTGCCGCGTAGATTTCGGCTACCATCAGGACGTAATCGGCTTTGTAATCGGCGCGCAGCGAATCCCCGGCGGTGTTGACGTATTCGACCGGGTTGATGATCCAGCCATATAACAGCCCGAGCCCCAGCCCGGCTGCAATCATCACGAAGAACAGGATGACCCGTTTGGCGCGCATTGGTAACCAGCGCGTCAATCGCGCCCCATCATTGGGAGGTTGAGGGCATGTTTCCGGGCGGCGGCGATGGCCTCCGGGTAGCCGGCGTCGGCGTGCCGGGCGATTCCCATGCCTGGGTCGGTGGTGAGGACCCGCTCCAACCGCCGGGCGGCTTCAGGGGTGCCGTCCGCTACGATGACCATGCCGGCATGCTGGCTGAAGCCAATTCCCACCCCTCCACCGTGGTGGAAGGACACCCAGGTGGCTCCACCGGCAGTGTTGATCAGGGCGTTGAGGATGGGCCAGTCGCTGATGGCATCGCTCCCATCCCGCATTCCCTCGGTCTCGCGGTTAGGCGAGGCGACGGAGCCAGAGTCCAGGTGGTCGCGCCCGATCACAATCGGGGCTTTGAGCGCCCCGCTGGCCACCATTTCGTTGAACTTCAGCCCGGCCATGGCCCGCTCGCCATAACCCAGCCAGCAGATGCGGGATGGCAGCCCCTGGAAAGGCACTTTTTCACGCGCCAGCCGCAGCCAGCGGTGCAGGTGTTCATCCTGTGGGAAGAGATCCATAACGGCCTGGTCGGTCCGGTAGATGTCCTCCGGGTCGCCGGAAAGCGCCACCCAGCGGAAGGGTCCCTTGCCTTCACAAAACAGCGGGCGAATATAGGCCGGCACGAAACCGGGAAAATGGAAGGCATCCTTCACGCCAAAGTCAAAGGCGCGCTGGCGCAGATTATTGCCATAGTCAAACACTTCGGCGCCCTGGCGCTGGAACGCCAGCATGGCTTCAACATGGCGGGCCATCGACTCCATGGCGCGGCGCTGGTAAGTTTGCGGATCGGATTGGCGGAGGGCTTCGGCTTCGGTGACGCTCAGCCCGCCCGGAACGTACATCATAACATCGTGCGCAGGAGTCTGGTCGGTGACCACGTCGGGGGTTACCCCGCGGACCACCAGTTCAGGGTAGATCTCGGCGGCATTGCCAATCAGGCCGATCGAACGCGAGGTCCCGTCTGCCAGCGCCTCTTCTGCCAGAGTCATGGCCTCTTCAAGATTGTCGACCACGAAGTCGACATATCCAATCTCCTGGCGCCGGCGAGCCCTTTCGGGGTCTGCCTCGACGATGACGCCCACGCCTTCGTTCATGGTAATTGCCAGCGGCTGGGCGCCGCCCATGCCGCCCAGCCCGGCGGTCAGCACCAGCTTGCCTTTCAAGGAGTTCCAGCCGCGCTGGCGGGCAAGGGATCCCAGCGTCTCGTACGTTCCCTGCAGGATGCCCTGGGTGCCGATATAGATCCAGGAGCCGGCTGTCATCTGCCCAAACATAATCAGCCCAGCGCGAGCCAGCTGATCAAAGTGCTCCTGGGTGGCCCAGTGCGGGACGAGGTTCGAGTTGGCAATCAGCACCCGCGGCGCATCTGGATGGCTTCTGAACACCGCTACCGGCTTGCCGGACTGCACCAATAGCGTCTCATCATTTTCGAGATTGCACAGCGAATCGAGAATGGCGTCAAACGCTGCCCAATTGCGTGCAGCCTGGCCTCGGCCTCCATAAACAACCAGGTCTTCCGGACGTTCGGCCACCTCGGGGTCCAGGTTGTTCTGGATCATCCGGTAGGCTGCTTCGGTCAACCAGGATTTACAGGTAAGCTGTGCGCCGCGCGGGGCACGCACCGTACGCGGATCCGTCATTTAGAACCTCCGATTGATATGTGCGTAATCCGATTATACGCGGGTTGGCAGAAAGGGGCAATCGCAGGTCACTGGCGAGCGTTGTGCGGATGAAAGGTGGAAAATGAGCGGCGTTCCGGCGGAGATGTGGTTAGGGTGAAGGCATGCGGTAGATGCGAATCTCGTAGTCGCCTTCATTAAAGATCTTGACCGGATCAAGCGCGGTGAAGAGTTGCTCGTACAGCCCAATCTCTGCCTGGTGATGTGCTGGATCGGCGAAATACCGGCCATACATTCCTTCACTGAAAACCAGGAACTGCACGCCGTTTTCCTGGTACCACGCCAGTTCTTTTGGCAAGAAGGGCGGTACGATCACCAAATGGTATTTTTGCGGATCGACATATGGGGAATAGGATTCGATGGCAATTGTTGCGCCGGGCGGAATATTCTCTTCGATCCAAACGCGCGACGTTTCGCGGCTGTTAACCTGCAGTACGCTTGCCTGGATCTCAATGGTAGTTATCAGCAGGATGAGACCTGCGGCTGCGATGAGCAGGCCAAGCGAAGCGTTTACGAGAAGTTTTCGTGATGGGAATCTGTCCTGGCCCATCTTCAACAGCCAGCCAAAGAACAGGGCTGCCATGACGTGCAGGGCGGGCAGCAGGTGCAGCAGGGTATGTTCGTTGTAGTAACGAAACGCGCTGATAAACAGAAAATATCCCAGCGGGAACAACCCGGCGATCAGCGCATCCTTCTGCCGTTTCCAGGCGGCCCAGAGGAGCCCACCAAGCGCAGCCAGTGCCGGGAGAGACTCATGACGCCAGAGATAGGAAAGATACCAGGTAAACGGAACGGCCGAAAACCCTGGCCAGCCGCCCGCGTAGTCATTTTTCGCCTGGATCAAATCCCTGGAGAAAGCGGGGAAATCCAGCACCGCATAGGGGGTTGTCAGCAAAAAGGCCAGCGCCGCGGTGCCCGCAACCAGGTAAATGCGAACATCTTTCCAGCCGCGCCAGCCGGCGCGCAGGAAATGGGCTGCGACCGGCACAAGCGCTACCACGCCGCCGTTATACTTGCTGGCTGCGGTTAACCCGGCGGCTATTCCAGCCAGGATGTAGTCGCCGGTGCGCCCGTGTTTGTGCATCCGAAGTGAAAACCAGATGGTGAGCAAGGCAAAGAACGCTACAAAGATGTTGGGCAGGATCAGCCGGCTTTGGGTGACGTTGGCATTCGATACAGCGGTGAACAGCGCAGCCAGCAGCCCGGGGAGCGCTTTTCCGCTTACCAACTTTGCGCAGCGGTAGCTGAGGTAGACCGTGCCCAGCCCAAACAGGATCGAAATCATGCGGCCAATCCAAAATATCTTGGGATCGCCGATTATGCCGGCCCCCATGATCAGGACGTGCGGGAAGGCTACTTCTTCCAGGCTGTGGAAGCGTCCCAGCGCAAGCTTCAGCAGGAAATACAACCCATACCCGGCGGCATTGATATACAGCGGGAAGGACGGGTAAATGAACCAGCGGGGATTCAAGTCGCCGGTTTTTACCATCCAAAGATAGCGCTCCACAAGCTGATGCTCGTCAGGATGATAAAGAAACGGCAGCCCCCAACCAATGCCCCATATCCGCAGCGCCAGGGCCAGCAAGAAAATCAATAGTAGCAGGAAGGTCTCGGTTTGGCGCAGGCGGGAGAAGCTGTACTTGAGCATGGTCTGAATGGTTTGTTGTCTGGTTATCGGGTAGGGCGCACGGGGAGATTATAGCATACAGCCCGTGACTTCCCGGGGGACCGAATTGCCAGGAAGATGATAAAATCGGCTAGTATTTCACCGGGAAAGGGCAAATGAAATGGTTCCTCAGCACGCTGCGACCTTACACCCCCTGACGGATGCCAGGGCAGTCTATTCACAAGAACGGATCAACCATTGGGATCAAGTTGCTGCGAAAGATCGCTGGGGGGTTGCCAGCCGTTATTATCAGGAGCGGTTGGGCAATGTGTTTCAAAATCTGGTTCCGGCACGCGCGCGCGTCCTTGAGTTAGGGTGTGGAAAAGGCGATTTGCTCGCTTCGCTGCAGCCCTCTCGCGGAGTTGGTATTGATTTTTCATCCCGCATGATCGCCGATGGGCGGCAGCGGCACCCAGCCTTATGCCTGATTCAGGCAGATGTGCATGAACTTGCCCGGCATCTGGAAGGGGAAACTTTCGACTATGTGATCCTTTCCGATTTGCTCAATGATTTGTGGGACATTCAACAGGTGCTCGAGCAAATCCACCAGGTTTGCCACCCGGGCACCCGGATAATTTTCAATTTCTACAGCCGGCTGTGGCAGGCGCCACTGCAGCTGGCACAGGCGATTGGCCTGGCAAGGCCAGTCCTGGCACAGAATTGGATCACCAAAAGCGATCTGAACAACTTTCTGAGCCTGGGAGGCTTTGAGGTGGTCAGGCAGTGGAACGAAATTCTATTTCCTCTTCCAGTTCCTGTGCTCGCAGAACTTTTCAACCGGATCGGAGCGAAGATTTGGCCCCTGCTTGAACTGGCGCTCGCCAATGTTGTGGTTGCCAGGCCGATCAGCAATGCGGGGAAAAATCCGCAAAAGCGTCCATCAGTCTCCGTGGTTGTGCCAGCTCGCAACGAGGCCGGCAACATTGAAAATATCTTGCGGGGCGTGCCGGAGATGGGCGCAGGGACCGAAATCATTTTTGTCGAAGGGAATTCTCAGGATGATACCTATGGCGTGATCGAACGCGCCATCCAGCAGATCCCCGATCGAGCCTGTAAGCTGGCCAAACAGGATGGTAAAGGCAAGGGAGATGCCGTACGGAAAGGTTTTTCACTTGCTACAGGGGATATCTTGATGATCCTGGATGCCGACCTGACCGTGCCTCCGGAATACCTGCCGCGTTTCTATGATGCAATCGTCACCAACAAGGGCGAGTTTATTAACGGTGTCCGGCTGGTTTATCCAATGGAAAAAGAGGCCATGCGCTTCTTGAATTTCCTCGGGAATAAATTTTTCAGCCTGGCGTTCACCTATCTGCTGGGACAGCCGATAAAGGATACGCTGTGTGGAACGAAGGTCCTGTGGCGGGAAGACTATCAGGCCATCGCGGCTAACCGGAAGTATTTCGGCGATTTCGACCCATTTGGCGATTTCGACCTGCTCTTTGGCGCTGCGCGGTTAAATCGCAAGATTGTCGACCTGCCTATCCGGTATAAAGAGAGAGTCTATGGCACGACGAATATTAGCCGCTGGAAACACGGGCTGTTGTTGCTGCGGATGGTCCTGTTCGCCGCCAATCGAATCAAGTTTGTTTAGGATATGTCGCTAATTCTTCACAAAATGCCCTACTTCATAGACCTTCTGCCCGATTAGCGGAAAGTAAAGGTTCTGGATTTGTTTTTGCGAGAGCTTCTCTTTTGCCGCCGCAAGGATTTGCTTCTCAGTTGAAAAGTGTTGCTTCCGGATGTCATACCCAAGCATCAAGAACCCAATTCGGGTAAAGGAATTTTCTACCGGCACTCCGTACACGACCTGTCCGCCCGGCCGCAGAACGCGGCGAATCTCCCCAAAAGCTATTTCTAATTGCTGCGGGCGGAGGTGCTCCAGGATGCTGATTAAGAGAACCGTATCAAAAAAATGATCCTGGTAAGGTAAATTTAACAGGTCACCCTGCTGTAATGCTACTTTCAAGCCTTTTGATTCGAATAGTGAGGCGATCTGGTCGGCATTTGCCTTGAGATCGACGCCATGGATTTCCCGGTATTTTTTTGCCAGGTTGAAGAATGAGACTCCCGTACCATAGCCTACTTCGAGAACCCGGTTGCCCCCCGAACACTGTTCCAGGCACATCTCGACCCGCCTGCGATAGAGTCTCCCAAAGACTGGTTTGTTATATTGGCGGATTGGATCATCCCGGTCAACGCCGACGTATTCTTCGACCGGCAGCATAATCAAGTCGTTTTTGCTCATCCTCATTCTCCATTTCGATCCTACCGAGCAGGCTGATTATACGGCAAATTTTATTCCTGCTGCGGATTATCTGGCAGGGGCGAATTTCAGAGGGGTATAGATGCCGGAACGCTCGGGAATTCAACCGGCGTGTTTTCCTGTTTTGTGCTGACTCTGAGATGTTATGGTAAACTTCTTTCCGCAAAATTATGGATGAGAAGACCTTAGTCACCCTTGAATACCCGAAAATCCTCGAGCGGCTGGCAGAGTATGCCGATTTTTCGGCTTCCGCCGACCTGGCGCGCAGCTTGCGCCCGGTAACCGACCTGGAAGAGATCCTCAAGCGCCAGGCGCGCACGAGCGAGGCCCGCCGGCTTTTGGATGTTTCCGGCGACGTGGGCGTGCGCAGCGCGCATGACGTGCGTCCGCTGGTTGACCGGGCCGCGCGGCGCGGCGTGCTGGAACCATCGGAACTGCTGGCGATCAAAGACACGCTGATTTCTTCGCGGGAATTGGCTAAGGTATTCGAGCGCGGGGCAGAGACCTACCCGGCCCTGGCTGAAGTGGCTGTTTACCTGCCGCCGCCCCCTGGGGTTGTCGACGTGATCTCCCGCACCATCTCGGAGCGCGGCGAAGTGCTGGATTCGGCCTCCCAAAAACTGGCCAGCATCCGTGGCGAGATCCGCGTCGCGCATGAACGGCTGCTCAGCCGGCTGCAGAAGATGGTGACAGATTCCAACGTTTCGCCTATGCTCCAGGAAGCCATTATCACCCAGCGCAACGGGCGGTATGTGATCCCACTGCGGGCTGAGTTCAAGGGTCGCGTCCGATCGATCGTCCACGACCAGTCCTCTTCCGGGGCCACGCTGTTCGTCGAGCCGCTGGTGATTGTGGAGTTGAACAACCGCTGGCACGAATTGCAGCTTGCTGAGCGCGATGAAGTGCGCCGCATCCTGGCTGAGGTGTCGGATGTGGTTGGGGGCGTGGCTGAATACATTACCCTGCTGGTCGAGGCGCTGGCTCGGATTGACCTGGCGCTGATGTGCGCCAAGTACGCTGAAGACCTGCGCGCCGCTGAGCCGCTGCTCGAATCGCTGAAAGGCAAGGGCCGCCCGAACCACCCGGGCAGTGTGATCCGCCTGGACCAGGCCCGCCACCCGCTGCTCGACCCGCACACGGTCGTGCCGATCGATGTCGTTTTGGATGCGAGTACGTTCGCAGTGGTCATCACGGGGCCCAACACCGGCGGTAAGACGGTGACGCTCAAAACGGTCGGCCTGCTGGTGCTGATGGCCCAATCGGGGCTGCACATCCCGGCCCGCTCCGGTTCGGGGCTGAGCGTCTTCCACGATGTTTTTGCCGACATCGGCGATGAGCAGTCGATCGAGCAGTCGCTGTCGACTTTTTCTGGACATATTCGCAATATTGTCCGCATCCTGCGCCTGGCTGACGAGAAGGCGCTGGTGTTGTTTGACGAATTGGGGGCCGGGACCGACCCGCAAGAGGGGGCGGCCCTGGCGCGCGCAATCCTTTCGCACCTGGTGGAGCGGCGGATTTCCTGCCTGGTTGCCACGCACTATCCCGAGCTGAAAGTGTACGCACATGGCACGCCGGGAGTGCTCAACGCCAGCATGGAATTCGACCTGGAAACCCTGCGCCCGACCTATCATCTGACCCTGGGGCTGCCCGGACGGTCAAATGCGCTGGCGATTGCCCGCCGGTTGGATCTGCCCCAGGAGATCATCGACAGGGCCAGGTCGGAGCTTAACCCGGATGAACTGCGCGCAGAGGACCTGCTCAATGAGATCCACCGCCAGCGAGATTTGACGCGTAAATCGCGCCAGCAGGCGGAACAGGCGCAGCGCCAGGTCGAAAAACAGCGGGCGGATCTTACCTCTCGCCTGGAAAAGATCGAAGACGAACGCCGCGCCATCCTGGAGAATGCCCGCCAGCGGTCAGAAGCCGAGGTATCCGCGCTTCAGGACGAGTTGGAAGAACTGCGGCGCCAAATGGCCCGCGCGCGCCAGCCGCTGGATGCGCTGAAGTCGCTCCAGGAGCAGGTCGCGGAGGTGAGCACGGCTGTGCAAAAGCCGGTCGAGCGCCGGTCTTTCCAGGAAGGTGTCTCTCGACCGCTCCGCCTGGGAGATAAGGTCCGGGTTCGTTCAATTAAGATGGAGGGCGTGATCACGGCGATGAGTGAGTCGGATTTCGAGGTGCAGGTAGGCAACCTGCGCGTGCGCGCCCGACAGAATGATTTACAGCGGGTGGGTGAGCCGGAGCCGGCCGCGGTGGAAGAATCGTCCAAAACCATCCTCTCGCGCCCTTCACAGCCAGCCAGGACTGCGAAACCGGCCGCTACAGCAACCTTCTATGCCTCCCCCGGTATGGAACTGGACCTGCGCGGCCAGCGGGTGGAAGATGCGCTGGAAGCACTCGACCGCTACCTCGAATCGGCTTATCTGGCCGGCCTTCCGTTCGTGCGAATTATCCACGGCAAAGGAACCGGCCGGCTGCGGCAGATGGTCCGCGAGTCGCTTGCTCATTCGCCGCACGTGAAGAATTGGGAATCCGGGGCGGAAAATGAGGGCGGGGACGGGGTGACCGTTGCCCGGCTGGCGGGATAAGCCTTCAATCGATGCAAAATCGTTTCAGTGGGCCGCAGCGCCCATCGAAGACGATTCAAGGACGGCCCCAGGTTTATGATTTTGCGGCGAGCTCACCGGCGCGCTGGCGGGCCTGAAGCAGGGTTTCGTGCGCGGCTACCCGGTTGGCCTCGTTCAGGCTGCCCAGCATTTGAGCAAGCTCTTCCAGGCGGGTTTGTTCGGTGAGCTGATCGACCAGCGTAATCGTGCGACCGCCCTCGATTTTTTTGCGGACGCGGAAGTGCTGGTCGCCAAAGGCTGCCAGCTGCGGCAGGTGTGTGACGCACAGCACTTCATGCCGGCGGCCTAACTGCCAGAGTTTTTCGCCGACGATCGTCCCCACCCGCCCGCCGATGCCCTGGTCGATCTCATCGAAGATCAGGGTAGGGATATTGTCGGCCTGCGCCAGGACGTTCTTCAATGCCAGCATCAGGCGCGATGTTTCACCACCCGAGGCGATTTTTACCAGCGGCTTCAGTCCTTCGCCTGGGTTGGGGGCGATCAGGAACTCCACCCGGTCGATTCCATTGGCGTCAAAGGCGACTCGTTCACCTTCGTCAATTTGCACGCCGTCTGGATCGGGCTGGCGTTGGAAGTCCACGGCAAAGCGGGCCTCGGTCATGTTCAGGTCATCCAGCTCTTTTTCTACGCTGGTTTCCAACGAGCGGGCCGCTTCTTTTCGTTTCTCCGAGAGCACCAGCCCTTTCTGCGCCAGGATTTGCAGCAATTTCTGTTCTTCCGTTTCCAACTCGGCAATGCGCTCTGTCGCATGGGCAATCGTATCGAGTTCCTGGCGGGCTTTCTCGGCAAAGCTTAACACGGCTTCGATGGCGCCGCCGTATTTGCGCTGGAGTTTGTGGATCAGGTCCAGGCGTTCTTCGACCTGTTCCAGCCGGTGCGAGTTAAACTCGATATTTTCATGGTACATTTGCAACTCGCGGGTCAGCTCGCTGAGCAGGTCGGCGATCGTCTCGGCCTGTTCGGCCAGGTTGGCCTGAGCGGTGTCGATGCGGCTGAGCGAGGCGATTGCCTGGGCAACTTCACCGAATAGATCGGAGATTGAGGCCACTTCAGGGGTGCCTTCGTCCAGCAGCGCCAGGGACTGCTGAGCCAGGGAAGCCAGGTTCTCGGCGTTTGCCAGCCGCTCGCGTTCCTGGCGCAGGTCGGCTTCTTCTCCCGGGTGCAGGCTGGCTGCCTCGATCTCCTGAAGCTGGTAGCTGAGCAGGTCGGTCCGCCGCTCGGCATCCAGCTCAGTCTGGCGCAGCCCGGCCAGTTCGCGACGCAGCCCAACCAGTCGCTCGTATGTTTTCCGGTAATCGGCCAGGTCAGCGTCGATCCCGGTGTAGCGATCCAGCAGGTGGATGTGCTGGCGCGTGTTGAGCAGCGAAAGGTGCTCAGACTGCCCATGGATGTCGATCAGGTAAGAACCAATTTCGCGAACGAGGCCCAGGCTGACCGTCCGTCCATTGACCCGGGCAATGTTCCGCCCTTCGCGGCGCAGCTCGCGCCCGAGTGTCACAAAGTTCGCATCGTCCAGCAGGTCCTCTCGTTCGAGGATCTCCGTGATCGGTTTCCGGTTTGTTTCTGAAAGGCGGAAGGTAGCCTCGACGTTGGCGCGTTCTGCCCCGGCGCGGATCAGGGTGGCGTCTGCCCTTCCCCCGACAACCGCCGTGATTGCGTCCAGGATAATCGACTTCCCCGCCCCGGTTTCGCCGGTGAACGTGATCAGTCCGGGCCGCAGGTCAAGCTCGAGCTGTTGAATGATCGCAAAATTGTCTATTCTTAATTCAGTTAGCATACGCCGATAACCATCCAGCCGGGCTAGCGGATTTGAATTCCACTTAAGCGATAATACGTCGTACTGGCGACCAGGAAAATGTAGATCGCCGGCCAGAGCAGTCCGATCAACCGCAAACCGCCTCCGCCCGCCGCCAGGACACCAAACAGGCCGATCAGCAGGAGGGGCAGGGCCCCCACCACCACGCTGGCGGTAGCAATCTGGAACAAAAGGCGCGACCGCCGCCGCCGGATTGCCCGGCGGATCGCCTCAGAAATGATGACGCCGATGATTGGGGCAACGAACAGGATAAACCAACTCAGCGATTGGGCAATCAGGCTTCCCAGGAAGGAAAGACCAGCGCCGATAAATATCGTGATGGGATAATCGATCCACCGGGCGGTCTCAAAGACTTTTAACTGACCCTGGATGCACTGCTTGCAGCGGTAGCCGGTGGGGGTCAGGACGGCGCACTCGGTGCAGATGGGCCGTTCGCAGCGGTTGCAGCGCAAATAGGTTTCCCGGTTTGGGTGGTTGTAACAGAAAGTTTTGGTTTCGGTGGCTTGTTCTTCACTCATTGCCGGTTCCCTGCAGTTGGGTTTTGTCCCATGTAGGCCGTGATGTTTCGGTAAAAATACCCGCGATCTCGGAAACGGATAAAATGAACGGTGGCGTCGTTAGCCATGACTCGCACTGCATCACCATCTAGCATGGGGATTGGGGGATGACCATCTACGCTCATCACCGCTTCATGGACGGTATGGACGGTCATGGTAACTTCGGCGCCTTCCGATAAGATAATCGCCCGGTCCATCGAGAGATGTGGCGCGACGGGAATGATGAGAATGTTGCGCAGCTCGGGAGGCAGGATGGGGCCGCCGGCCGCCAGGGCATATGCCGTGGACCCGGTTGGGGTGGAGGCGATCAATCCATCCGCAATGAAGTTGTACAATAAACTGCCATCCACATCAGCCTGGATCTGGATTGGCCTGACAAACTGGCCTCGGCAGACAACCACCTCGTTGATGACCGGCCAGGAAGTGAGTTTTTTCCCGCCGCGGATATGATCGGCGTGCAGCATCATGCGCTCTTCGAGCCAGTAGCGCCCTTCTAACAGCAAAGGCAGTATTTCCCGCCACTGGTGGCGCTGGATTTCGGTCAGGAAGCCAAACCGTCCGTGATTAATGCCCAGAATCGGCAACCCCAACGGCGCGCCAAGACTGCCCATTCTCAGCATGGTCCCATCGCCACCCAGGCCAATCAACATATCAAACTCTTTGGCGGCGATGCGTTGACAGATGACCGAGTCTTCCAGGGCGCCCCAGGCGACTGTCTCTACACCCTGTTCTTGCAAGAAGCGGGAGATGACCTCAGCCTCCGCCAGGCTTTCAGAAGCGTCCGGCGGCGCGACGATGGCAATTCGGTTTGGTATCGGATGAAGATCAATCATAGCTGGATAATTATAACAAAATGTTTCTGTTTCCTCCGGAGTATGTATGGCCTCAGAACGAAACTTACGAAGAGGGCATACGATGGCTCAAAAGGAATGCGCCCCTGGCGTGAATCAAGAGGGCTGACAAACAGTTCGTCTTTAAAAATGGACCAAACCATATTACAATTATAATTGAATGTATACAGTAAAGTTGTATAATAAAAGAAGCAGACGTCGCTCGCGCTTACGGGTATTGGGTACCACTGCTGCAAACAGAATTGAGGGATAACCAATGGCTGTGCGTGAAATTCTGCTCTTCCCGACAGATAAAGCTGCTCTTAGAGCGAAAAGTGACCCTGTTCCTAAAATGAACAGGCAGGTGCAGCGCGTAATTAAAGACCTTAAGGACACGCTGAATGCCTGTCAGGGTGGGGTTAGGTTGGCTGGACCACCGATTGCATTGGTGAATCCGGAAATTATTGAGTCGGGCGACGAGCAAAAATACTTTGATGGGTGTCTTCATCGTCCTTTGGAAAGGATAAAAGCCTATGAAATACGTGTTTGGCCCCGTTCCTTCCCGCCGGTTAGGTCAATCCCTGGGGATTGACACCATTCCATTAAAGACCTGTAACTGGAACTGTGTCTACTGCCAGCTTGGCCGCACCAAACCCTTAATTAACGTACGCAAAGAATATTACCCGCCCGAGGAAATTGTTGCTGAGGTGCAAGAAGTGCTGCAAACTCACCAACCGGGCGATATTGACTGGCTGACGTTTGTGGGGTCGGGTGAACCGCTTTTGCATGCCAGCATGGGTTGGTTGATCCGCCAGATAAAAAATATGACCGATCTGCCGGTAGCAGTGATCACCAACGGTTCTTTGCTGTATTTGCCAGAAGTGTGCCAGGAACTGGCTGCGGCTGATGCGATCCTGCCATCGCTGGATGCCGGGACAGAAGCTTTATACCGCCGGATCAACCGTCCGCATCCAGAAATCACCTTTGCTCGTCTGGTGGAAGGCCTGATCGCTTTCCGAGATGAATACCAGGGTAAACTGTGGGTCGAAGTCATGCTCGTGCAAGATTTAAATGACGGCCCAGAGGAATTGTGGGACATCGCAGAAGTGCTGAAGAAGGCTCGTCCGGATGCTGTGCATATCAACTTACCCACTCGTCCGCCAACAGAGACCTGGGTGAAGCCGCCAAAAGACGAAAGTCTGATGCGCGCGCTGGCGATCTTGGGAAATGTGGCTGAGGTCGTGCATCCTGCAGAGGGCAGCTTTGATCTGAGCGGATATGATGACCCGGTCGATGCCATTCTATCCATTATTACCCGCCACCCCATGCGGCAGGCAGAGCTCGAACGAGCCCTGTCGCGCTGGTCGCCTGGAAAGGTAAAGCAGGTGTTGGCAGACCTGGAAACCAGCCGCCGGGCGCAGGTGGTGGAGCGTTATGACGTACGTTTCTGGAGCGCTGCTCCTTCTCTATACCCGACCGAGGAGCAAAGCCTTGCTGCGCGCCCGGGACGGAAACCGCACGGGGTTAAGTAAACGCGAGGTTATCGAAATTATCGAGCAGGCGCGAGGATTGTTTGATGAATCGGTTCATTTGGTGTTAGGTGGTTTTCACCTGGGCAGCAAAAAATGATGATGATATGAAGAAAACCTGGAAACTTTCTTGGTCTGCCCTGGGCTTGAGTGTATTGATCGTTGCACAATACATCCTGGCCTTCTTCATCTTGAAATTGCCTGGTTTGAAAGCGCTTCAGATACTGGGCTGGAGAAGTTCGGAAAGATATATCAAGATTACATGGAACGGGTCCCCCAGGTGAATTTTCTGCTGGGCATTTTTCGGCTGGTCCAAAGAATTCGTTCGGGGATTTCAGGAGCTCCCAAATGAATGCTGCTCGAAGTGTCTTTACTTTTTTCTATACACTGGTCATCTACGTGGGCTTTCCACTGCTCGGTTGGGGCGTCGATGATCGGCAGGGCTTTTTCTCCATTCCGCAGTTGGTTGCCTATGCCGTTAGCATCGTTGCCTTTGGCCTGCTGGCCGGTTATGCGGCGCAGCGCCCGGGCGGGCTGAGAAATCGGGGCAAAGGGTTGGCGGATAAATTTGTCTCCCGGCAGCGGGTTGTGCGCGTTATCGTGACCGTTATGCTTTTTGGTGCGCTTATCTTCATCCCTTTCGCCGACCGCCGCGCGATTGGCGTTATGGCAGGCAGCCCGTCCATGCGCTGGGTAGGCCTGGTGCTTGCAACCCTTGGCATGGGGTTGATATTCTGGTCCGGGCTGGCGTTGGGACGGTTGTACAGTCCCGAAGTGACCTTACAAAAAGAACATCGTTTGATCACGGATGGCCCGTACCGGTACATTCGCCACCCGCGCTACCTGGGTGGTATGGTACAGGGAATTGGCCTGTCGCTACTTTTCCGCTCCTGGATCGGGTTGATTTTGACGTCTGTGTTTGTTTTCATCATCCTTTTTCGCATCCAGGACGAAGAGGCAATGATGCGGGAGGCGTTTGGGGCAGCCTGGGCGGATTACTGCAAAACATCGTGGCGATTGGTCCCATTCATTTTTTGAGGTTCGGAAAATTTTCCCTCTTCGGGATGCCCTTTTTGAGATTTGAGGAGCAGTGGCCGCCATGGTATACTTCCTGGCAAGTTCACAGCGGTAAAGTTTCACGATGGAAGTTGCAGCCTGCGATGCCTTTATTGACGGCCAGTAACCTGGCAAAATCTTATGGGGCAAATGATATCTTTCGAGATGTCTCGATCAGCATTCCGCACCGCGCGCGGATTGGACTGGTTGGGCCGAATGGGGTTGGGAAAACCACCCTGCTACGACTGCTGCTAGGGCTGGAAGACCCATCGGCAGGCGCGATCCAGCGCGCCAGGGGACTGCGCGTTGGCTATCTCCCGCAGAATGCTACCCTCGACTCCGACCGGACCGTCTGGCAGGAATGCCTGACTCTCTTTGAGGATTTGATAGCCCTGCAGGCCCGGTTGAGCGGGCTTGAACACGCGATGGGGGAAGAGACCAGTGAAGCAGGCCTGGAATCGGCCCTGGAGGCATACGGTCGCCTGCAGCAGGAGTTCGAGCGCCTGGGTGGTTATACCTACGAAACGCGCATCCGCCAGACCCTGACCGGGCTTGGTTTTGCCGCGGCTGATTTCAACCGCCCCCTGTGGCAGCTTTCCGGCGGGCAGCGCACGCGAGCCTTTTTGGCTCGCTTATTACTCAGCGACCCGGATCTTCTGCTGTTGGATGAGCCGACCAATCACCTGGATATTTCGGCCATTGAATGGCTGGAATCCTACATGCGTGAGTGGCCGGGGGCCGTCTTGCTGATCTCGCACGACCGCTATTTCCTCGATCAGGTCGTGGATACCATTATTGAGATGACTCCCGCGATTCACGCCTACCATGGCAATTACAGCGCCTATCTCGAGCAGCGCCAGGCGCGTTGGGAGCGCCTTCAGCAAATTTATGAGACGGAAAAGGCGCGCCTTGAAAAGGATCTTGATTTCGTCAAGCGTAATATTTCTGGGCAGAACGTCCGGCAGGCTCGCGGGCGCCTGCGCCGGTTGAGCCGCGAAGTGGAAGCGATTGAGAGCCTGGGGTTTGAGGGCGTCCAGGGCCGGACATGGGCCGATATCAGCGGCGAGGCGGATGTTTCGGATCATTACATGGGCGTTGAGGAGGTCGAGCGGCGGATTAAGTCTCTCCGCCTGCCCAGCAACCGCCCGCCCCAGCTTAAGCTGGGTCTGAAAGCCAGCGCCCGGTCTGGCGACCTGGTGGTCCGCACGCGCGGTCTCCAGGTGGGATATGCGGATGAAGGCCGCCCGCTGTTCACTGCCCCTGATTTGACTTTGCTGCGGGGCGAGTGCGCCGGGGTGATCGGCCCCAATGGAGCCGGAAAAACGACGTTTCTCAAAACGCTTTTGGGCCAGCTTCCGCCTTATACCGGCGAGGTCATCCTGGGCGCCAACCTGCACCTGGGATATTTTGCGCAGGCTCACGAGGGTTTGCACGAAGACCTGACCCTGATGCAGGAGATTGAGGCGGCGGCGCCCAACCTGCTCCCCGGAGAAATCCGCAATTACCTGGCGAAATTTATTTTTACCGGGGATGATGTCTACAAGCGGGTGAGCATGCTGTCGGGAGGTGAGCGCGGCCGGTTAGCGCTGGCCTGCCTGGAACTGACCGATGCCAACCTGCTGCTGCTGGATGAGCCGACCAATCACCTGGACCTGCCTTCGCAGGAAATCCTCCAGTCGGTCCTGGCTGATTTTCAGGGGACTATTCTGCTGGTGTCACACGACCGGTATTTGATCGATGGACTGGCGACGCAGATCTGGGAGGTGGATCCAGATGAAGCGGCCCTGCAGATTTTCAATGGAACCTATACGGAATACAAAGCGGACCGCGAGGCGCGCGCTGAAGCCGAAAAACAGGCCGTCGTTCAGTCTGCCCACGAGCAGCCGGCGGCTGCCCGCCCGGTCCGCCCGGCCAACACGAACAAAGAGCGCCAGCGCCGCCAGCGTTTAATCGACCTGGAGAACGAGATTTCGGCCCTGGAAGCCAGCCTGGCCCAGGTTTCCCGCCAGCTTGAAAATCCACCGGCGGATGCCGGGCAGGTTCACAGGCTGGCTCGCGAGTACGAGCGCCTGCAGCATATGCTCGAACAGCGCATGGAGGAATGGGCTTCCCTGTCCGAAGCGCTGGCTGGGGCTGCGTCTTAGCCGGTCGCACCGGCCGGCGCTGGTTCATCTCCCCGGTAGCGCCATAACTGCGGCCAGATCCCAGACACTCCGAAGACGGTCAGCACGCAGCCGACCCCTCCGCTGATGATGGCGGCCGGATCAGGTTCCCCAATCGCGCAGGTACAAAAAATCGTAGCCGATGGTGCGGTTGGACAGCTTGGCAATTGGCGGCAGGATGCGCTTAAAGTGATTGCGGCGCACGCGCTCCACAACCGTGCGAACGAACGGTTCGGCAAAGCCGGCTTCGACGCATTCCTGTGGGGTGTAACGCTCATCGATGAGCAGGTAAAGCAACTGGTCGACCTCGGCGTAGGTGAAGCCGAGCTCGCCTTCATCTGTCTGCCCGGTCCATAAGTCGGCTGAAGGGGCCTTGTCAATCACCGATTCGGGCACGCCCATAGCCCTGGATAGCTGGCGCACCTGGGTCTTGTACAGGTCGCCAATCGGGTTGAGCGCATTGGCCGAGTCGCCAAACAGCGTGGTGTAACCCAGCAGAATCTCGGTTTTGTTGCCGGTTCCAACCACCAGCCCCTGGAAAGCTGAGGATTGGTCGTACAGGATAATCATCCGCATGCGGGCCATGATGTTGCCTTTGCGCATGTTATCCAGGCCGGGGAATTGTTCGAACAGCGGGTCTACCATGGCGGTGATGGGCACGGTGAGCGACTGCACGCCGGTGCTCTCGATGACGCGCTGGGCGTCTTCCAGAGAATCGGCCGATGAAGTCCGGTAGGGCATGCGGACTGCCAGGACGTTTTCTGGTCCCATTGCTTCGGCAGCCAGGTAACAGGACAGGGCCGAGTCAATCCCTCCAGAGAGTCCAATGACCGCGCGCGAGAAACCGGTGCGGGTAATCTCGCTGCGGATGAACCCGGTCAGGATTTTGCGAGCCAGGTCGACGTTGATGGCCAGTTCGGGCCGGGGGTGGATATTCATGACGGATTGCCCTTTCTAGCGCCCTGTGTTGCGCGATTGGTTACTGAGGATGCGGTTCATCTCGCGCTGAACCAGGGCGGTTCGCTCATCGCGCAGCAGCGGCAGCCTGGCGCGAGTCCGGTGAAGCTGGTTGAGGTCGATTTCAACCTGCGTCAGGGCTTCTTCATGGAAAGGCCCCTGCCCGGCCATCTCGCCGTTCGGATCGAAAACGGCCGAGCCGCCCCAAAAGTTGAGCCCATCTTCATAGCCAACCCGGTTGGTGTGGACGACAAAGGCCGTGTACAGGCTGGCATAGGCGCGCAGGATGTGATTGACCCAGCGGGCCGATTCGAGCAAGGGAGAATCGTTGAGCCCGCGGCCTGGTGAAGCTGAAGAGAACAGGAACAGGTCGGCCCCATCGAGCCAGATCAGGTAAGGCGGCGATGCGTGCCAGAAATCCTCACAGATCAACATGCCTACCCGGCCGAAACGCGTCTCGAAAGCCTGCACGGTATCACCCCAGGCAAAGAAGCGCGACTCATCGAACAGGCCGTAAGTAGGCAGGTAAACCTTGTGGTGCACGTGCAGGATTTCCCCGCGCGAAAGGTAGGCGGAGGCGATGTAGAAGCGGTTGCGCGAATCTTCTTCGACGAAACCGACCACCAGATCGAGCTTGTGACTGGCTTGCAGCAGCGGGCGAAAAATGGGGTCGTCTGGGCGCGGGCGGCAGGCCACCGTGGGGACCAGGTCCTGGAGCACGTAGCCGGTGAGCGAAAGCTCGGGGAAGATTAATAGCTCCGCGCCGCTGGCCTGGGCCTGGTGAACGATGGACAGGTGTTTTTCCAGGTTGCGCTGGACATTGCCCAGCACGGTATTCATTTGCGCGAGTGCGATGGAGAGTTTCATAACTGGTGAGAACTTTCATCGGGTGGGATTCTTTTTTTTCCGACGGCGAACAGGTGCCGGATGGTTTGGGTAGCCTCAGAAGAGGTGCGGAAGTACCGGGAGAGCAGGCCGCCAAAGATTGCCAGGGCAAGCAAACAGGCCAGGAAAAACAAGGCCATCCAGGTGTCCATGTGCAGGCCGCCGCCCCAGACTGGGACTGGATCTCCGCGCAAGAGTGAAGCGGCCAGCAAGTTCAGCAGCAGCCCGCAGGCCGCCAGGCTTGAAAGCTGGCCAGGTAGTCGCAGCAGCCTGGCACGAGTTTCGAGGAGCCAGAAAAAGGCCACCAGGCTGAGGGCAGCAAGCGGCTGAAGCGGCCAGTACAGTCCATTCGCGCCACTCTCGGCGGGGCCCGGCACTCCCCACCAGGCCCCGGCCGGGACAGGTGGGCCGTAAGCAATTCCGGCCATCCAACTGCCCATCCAGGCGGTAATGCTCAGTGGCGGAAGGAGTGGGTAGAGCCGGTCACTCAGCCAGCCGATCGACACACGCCCGCCGCGCGGCGGGCGATAGGTGACGGCCAGGTAAGCAAGCGCCAGCCAGGCCGCGCCCACGGCCCCAGGCCAGGACAGCCCTCCCAGCCAGGCCTGGGGAATCTCAAGCAGGTGATTGGCGAAATAAGCGCGGTTAACCCAGGCGTAAAATAGACGCGCCCCGGCCAGGCTGGCAAGGAGCACCCACAGCCCGGCATTCACCCAAAAGCCAGCCTGCCGTTGGGGGGAACTGCGCGCCACCCGCCACAGGCCCAATGCCGCGCCCAAACCGACCCATACCGTAAAACCATTCACAGATTTGTTCGCCTGCCAGAGTTATCTGAGCAAATCATACCATTATTCATATTTCCATGCCAGCGCCGTGAGGACGACGACTGAACCTGCAGGCCGGGATGCTATAATATGTGGTTCAGATCAGCACGAATAAATTTTCGGACTTCGCTCGTTTTGTGTGGGCGCTGCAGTCGCCCACACAAAACGATACAAGTATGAAAAAGGAGTCCTCATGCGAATTTCGATTGGGTTGGAGTTGAATAACGAGGGACGGGCCCTGGCCTGGGCGCTGGATTTTCCTGGCTGCTTTGCTTATGGGCAGGATGGCCCGGAGGCGACCATTGCGCTGGCGCAGCAACTGGTGGTTTATGAGAGTTGGGTGGCGCAGCATGCCGGGCCCGGCTGGTTGCAGCTGGGCGATTTCGACCTGCGCATTGTTGACACCTGGGAGGTCTATACGATCAACGATCAGTATGACCTGGAAGATGGGGGGTATGCGGTCAATGCCTGGTTCCGCCAGGACTGGAAACCGGTCAGCCAGGAAGAAGTGGACCGCGGGCTGGCGCTGTTGAGATGGAGCCGCGAGGATCTGTTGAAAACGGTGGCTCATTTGAGCGACGAGCAGATGGACCGCCAGTATCCGGGCCAGCGCTGGAGCATCCGGGGGATTCTCCGGCATGTGGCCAACGCTGAGTGGTGGTATCTTGACCGGCTGGGGCTGGTAGAAGGAGGGCGCGAGGCGCTTCCAAAAGAGGTGAACCAGCGCCTGGCCTGGGCCCGCGAGCGCCTGGAAGCGGCCCTGCCCAAACTGGTTGGCGCCGAACTGGTATTGGGCAGAGAAGGTGAATTTTGGAGCCCGCGCAAACTGCTGCGCCGGACGCTCTGGCACGAAATCGACCACCGCCAGCACATCTTGCAGCTCTTATCGTTGCAGCCGGGAGAACTGTAAGGCTCGTAAAAAGCGTTCTTACGATTGTTTCAGTATTGACAAAAATAACAAAAAGAACTATACTTACAGTGCCCCTGAAAAGGGGGTGGTTGTTGATGTTGTATTTGTTGTTTTGTCCCCGTGACAAGGAGTGTTTGAGCATGGAGGTTGGTGAAGCGGATAACCCGGGTGATAGTAAACCTCCCCTAGGGAGTCAGCCAGGGATATCCCAGTTCATTGAAAATATGGGGTTGCAGTACGAGGCTTATAACGTTCCCCGCATTGGGGGGCGCATCCTGGGCCTTTTGATGGCAAATCCCAACCCGATGGCCTCGGAAGAAATGTCCGAGATCCTTCAGGTCAGCCGGAGCAGTATTTCAACCAATTTGCGCACGCTGCTGATGACTGGCCTGGTGGAACAGGTTTCCGTCCCTGGAGACCGGCGTGACTACTACGTGTTCTCGGAAGACGCCTGGCTGCGCATCCTCCAGATGCGTTTGGAACAGGTTCTTTCTATGAAAGAAGCGGCTGAGGAAGGGTTGCAAAGCCTGGATGGAGACCACCCCGCTCGCCAGCAGATTAAAGAGCTTCTGGCGTGGGCAGAGATGGTCCAGGGAGCGTACGAACGGATGAGCAACGAATGGCAATCCCGCCGGGAGGTGCCTGCCTGAGTCAGGCGATTATCGGCCTCAACTGACGGACTATCCGCCGGCTGGCACCTCTCAAAGGTTCCAGCCGGCGCTCTTTTCCACGGTCCAACGCACATCATGGAGGCCGCGAATGTTTTACCTGGTAATCCGCACTGAAAATTTGACCAAGTATTATGGCCACCGGCCGGGCGTGCAGGATTTGACCCTGGGAGTTGAGCCTGGCGAGGTTTTTGGTTTTCTTGGCACGCCTGGCGCGGGGAAAACGACAACCATTCGCATGTTGCTCGATTTTGTCCGCCCGACTGCCGGGCGCGCTCTGGTTTTGGGCCAGGACGTGCACAAAAGCAGTCTTGACGTCCGCCGCCAGGTGGGATATTTACCGGCCGAGTTTTCTTTCAGCAGCCACCTGACAGGTGAGGACTGCCTGCGCTACCTGGCTGGGCTGCGTGGGGATGTCTCCTGGGCTTATGTCCAGGAACTGAGCGAGCAGTTAGGGGTGAACCTGACTGGTCGCTTTGCCAGCCTGCGCCCGGACGAAAAACAAAAGCTGGGCCTGGTGCAGGCCTTTATGCACCGTCCAGAACTGCTGATCCTGGATGAGCCGGCGCGCGGGTTGGATGACGAGGCGCGCGATGCCCTGTTCCATCTTGTCAGCCAGGCCCGGCGGGAAGGACGCTCGGTGTTTATGGCGACCCAGTCGCTTCACGATGTCGAGCGGATGTGCGACCGGGTGGGGATTCTTCACCAGGGGCGCCTGCTGGCAGTGGAACGCACCGTGCGTTTGCGCGGCCGCGCGCTGCGCCGGGTAGAAATGCGCTTCGCAGGCCCGGTTTCCCCGGACATCTTCGCTCACCTGGCGAACGTGGAGAACATCCGCCTGGAAGATAATTTTGTGAGTTGCACAGTGCGCGGCGACCCTGATCCCTTGATCAAGCTGGCCAGCAAGTACCGTGTGACGGATTTCCTTTGCCAGCAGCCTGCGTTGGAAGAGGTTTTTAACCGCTATTATGGGGTCGGAAGTTATGCGGCATAGCGTGTTTTGGCAGACTCTGCATGAAACACGCCGCTCGCTAATTTATTGGACGCTAAGCCTTTCAGGCGCAGCCTGGCTTGTTTTGCTGGCCTATCCTCTCCTGGTCCGCATTACGGGAAGCCCGTCTGTTTTGCAGGGTCTGCCGGCCTGGTTAGGTTTTTTCCTGGGGACTGCGGCGCGCCCGGCGGAGGCCGGTGGGTGGATGGAACTGGTTGGGTTTGGACTGGTTCTGCCGCTGGGCCTGGTCATTTTTACGATTTTCCAGGGCAGCTGGCTGGTCGCCGGTGAAGAGGAAAGGGGTGCGTTGGGGTTGCTGCTCTCCGCGCCGCTCCAGCGCAACCGCCTGATTGTTGAGAAATATGCCGTCCTGGTGCTGTTAGCGCTGATCCCCGCGGCTGGGGTCTGGCTGGTATTGAGCCCGCTTCGCTGGTTGGGCTGGCTGCCGGTGAGTGGGCTGGCTTTGCTTTGGGATTCAGTCATTCTTTTCCTGGTCGGGCTGGCCTTCGGCGCCCTGGCGATGGCCTTGGGGAGCCTGACCGGAAAACGCTGGCTGAGTTTTGGGGGTACCCTGGCATTTGCCCTGTTGATGCTGTTCGTCAGCCGGCTGCCCGAAAGCGTTTCGATCCAACCTGTCCTGCGTTTTCTCTCACCGTTTTATTATTACAGTGCAGCACTCACCCCGCTGTCTTGGGGCCACGCGCTGGTGTTGTTTTTGATTGCTGTGGCCGGCCTGATCCTAGCCTGGATGATCTTCGAGCAGCGTGATTTGCCGGCCTGATCTGATTGCAGGCCCTGGAACGGCGCTGGCTTTGAACAAAAAACATCCCGGCCGCCTGCAGGGATGTTTTTTGGCGAGTCAGTTCCACAGCAATTTTGCCGTGATCTGTCAGTCGGCGGAGTTCGGAACGATCATTTCCTCCAGAATCATCTCCAGGGCCATGGTATGGCTGCAGCGCCCACGGGTTTGGAAGAAGTCACAATCGCAGGTCCATTCTCCGTTGTCGTACTTTACCGTATGGGGATTGTTCGTGCCATCAAAGGTGACGGTAAAGCTGTTGAAGTGAATCCGGTCCCGCTCTGTGGCGTAGCGCTTGGCCTTCTGTATCTTGCCAATCATGCCAGAATCCATGGTAAACCAGCTCCTTTTGGATAATTTTATTGGTGAGTGCAAAAAAGCACGCGTTATAAGCGCGTGCTTTTTCAGTCAACCGTAATGTGAAAAAAAACTCGCATAGGAAAAGGATACTCCTCATCAAGAGTATATACCGACTCGGAGTGAAAGTCAACGCCTTTTTTCCAGGACAAAAGCATCCTCTCCGCTGTGATAATAGCCTCGCCAGATGTCGACCATCTGGTAGCCAGCCTTGCGATACAGCGCCAGCGCCGGCTCGTTGGACTTTCTAACACTGAGGCGAATGCGAGGAAAAGCCAGCTCTTCCTCGCACTGCGCCAGCAAAGATTCTGCTATTCCCATCCGCCGGTAAGCGGGCAGCACGCCCAACGTGGCAATCCAGCCCAGCTTTTCGCGTGGGTGAGGATCGCCGGCAATAAAACCGGCCATTGTCTCACCCAACTGGGCCTTGAGCCGCACAATTTTGGGCAGGGTCAGCACGGCGATCAGGTCCCACAGGGGCCAGGAATCATCGCCAAAGCAGATACTTTCCAGCTTACGCAGTTCGTTGAGATCCTGCCAGCTGGCCCGAACGATCTGGAAGGCCCTGGTGCTGTTGGACTGCACGCTACGAGGGATTCTCTTCTTTCTCGCCGCTTTCGGACTGGTTCTTCACGAAGTTTGCCAGCAGGCTGGTGAACTCCATCGGGAAGATGAATTTGGTCGATGGGCTGATGGCCATATTGCGCAGCGTATCGAAATACTGCAGGGTCATCGTCTTGCCATCGATGGTATTGGCGACCGAATAGATCCGTTCCAGCGCATTAGCAAACCCTTCTGCCCGCAAGAGCTGCGCCTGGCGCTCGCCCTCTGCTTTTAGAATGCTGGCCTGTTTTTCACCTTCTGCCCGCAGAACGTTCGATTGGCGCTCGCCGTCAGCAACATTGATCGCTGCTTCGCGGGTACCATTCGATTCGGTTACCACCGCGCGGCGGATGCGTTCGGCTGACATCTGCCGGTTCATCGCTTCCTGTACTTCGCGCGGCGGGATGATCTCGCGGATCTCTACATTGGTGACTTTTACGCCCCAGCGTCCGGTCACCTCGTCCAGGCGGGTGCGCAGGATGTTGTTGATCGTTTCGCGCTCAGACAGAACATCATCGAGCAAGATACCGCCGATCACAGAGCGCAGCGTGGTGGTCGCCATGCCCTGGGCCGCCAGCTCGAAATTGCCGACCTGCAGCACGCTGTCGGTTGGAGCGAGAACTTTATAGTACCAGATGAAGTCGATGTCGATCGGGGCGTTATCTTTGGTAATGGAGGTCTGGCGCGGAATTTCACGCACCTGCTCGCGCAGGTCGACACGCACAGCCCGATCAACGACAGGGATGAGCAAGACGACTCCCGGGCCTTTATCTCCAACACAGCGACCCAGGCGGAAGACGACCAGCCGCTGATATTCTGGGACGATCCGGATCGCATTGGCCAGGAAGACGAGGAGCACGAGCAGAACCCCACCAACCAGGCAAAGTAAGGTAATTGCATCTGATGCCATTGATATTCTCCTTAAGACTGTTTGTGACGAAAAACCGCAGGTTGGCCTGGCCGTCCAGGCCGGTCAGCCGAAGAAACCGTTCCACGAGATTACTTTTCGATTGGGGTCACCTCGAGGATTAACCCATCTCTTGCGATTACCTGGACAGTACTGCCAGCCGGGATGAAACTTTTACTGACCGCTGTCCACTCTTCTCCATTCACATACACGCTGCCCTGTTGGCGGATATCGCTGCTGGCCTGGCCGGTCATGCCGACCAGGCGGTCGAGGTCAAAAGTTGGCCGGACGGTATAGGCTTCGAGCGCCTTGGCGGTAATGACCCAGGTCAGGCCAATCGCCAGCGGCGAGACGAGCAGAATGAGGATGATGTTGACTGCCAGCTGCCCGCCTTGCCCCTGGAAGAGAAATGCTGAACCGAGCACAAAGGCAATGGCAGCGACCAGAATCAAGATCATTCGCGTTTTCCGCGGCCGGCGCAAGGAAAAGATGAAGGGAACGATCCCAAGGACCATAATGACCAGGGCCCACCAGTTCAGGGGGTGGTTGGCAATGCCATAACCGGCCAGAGCCAGCGCAAAGAGGGCAATGATCTCAAGCACCCCGGTGCCCGGTGAGAACAGCGCCAGGACGGCAGTGAGAAAGCCCAGGATTAACAGAACGTAGGATACATTTGGGTCGAGTAGAAAGTTCATAATGGTTTACAGACAGTCCTCATCGAAGCTCGCCTGAAATCATTATACACTTTTTTTGTTTCAGCCAATCCACGCGCGGCCGTTTGTAGATCGTTTTTTATTCAATCATCGCTGCTGATGATGGGAACGGAAATTGTATAAATTGCCTGGTAAGACTGGTGAAATGCCGAGAGGCCCGCCTGGGTTTCGCCTCCGATGATGTGGAGGAAACTGCCGGATGCGAGTACGGCTGGAGATGTGCCGGTTGGTTCTGGTGAGCCCTCAAACTGAAACCACTGGTCCGTTTGGGGATGGTACTGGAGCGAAGCCAGGTTTTCAGACGCGCCCTGATCTCCCAACCCACCGATCAGGTAAACGAAACCGGCCAGCTGGGCGACTCCCATCGCGTACCGGCCCTCTGGAAGCGGCATGTAGCGCTCCCAGGCTTCTTCGCCGGCAGTTTCGCGGTTGGGAAAATAAGCTTCGTTCAGCGATAAAGCCTGCTGACCATCATATCCACCGATGATCAGGATTTTCCCATTCACTTCTACAGCGCCGGCGTAGGCGCGCGGCGCGCTTAGCGGCTGTCGTTCTTGCCATTGGTCTTCTTGCGGGTCATAAACATAAATCCTGGCGAGGTAATCTTCGTTGCGCTTCCCGCCGAACAGGTAAAGCTGTCCCTCGTAAGTCGCCAGCGCATAAGCGCAGACCGGTTCCGGCAGCGGTGCTTTGACCTCCCAGGAATTTTGGCGGGGGTCGAACACTTCCATAACGTTGGTAGGGCTGCCATCGGCCAGGCATCCCCCCGGCACATAAATTTTTTCGCCCAACAGCCCAGCCTGCACATCGGTGACGGCAGTTGGTTTGGTGGCGAGGGTTTCCCAGGTATTCTCATCTAACCGGTAACGGAGGGTGGCTCCGTCCAGGCTCTGGGCGGTTTGCCCGGCGATGAGATAAAAGGAATTTTCATAATCGACCGCGCCCATGCCTTTCCTGGGAGCCGGCAAGCCAGGTTTGTCTGTCCAACGGGTAGCCAGGCCGGCCGAGAGCGTGGCCTGGGCGGCGGTCGTGGCAGCCGGTGTGAACGGGTTGAGCAGCCGGAGGCCGGCGACACCGATGGTCACCAGGGCCAGGATCGCCAGGACTGCCAGGCCGATCTGCCAGTTTTTCCAAACTCTGGTGGGTTGGCCGGACTGGAGATCTGCCGGGGCCTGGACCGCCTCCCTGGTGTTTCTGGCAGGTGGGGCGGAGTCGTCTTCCGGCTCTTGTTGGGCAGCGACGTCCGGCACCAGCCCGATCTTCATCGCATACAGCGTAGCTTCTGTGCGGGATGCAACGCCGATCTTGGCGAAGATGTTCCGCAGGTGAACCTTCACCGTGTTCGGGCTGATGACTAACTGGCGCGCGATCTCTTTGTTGGCTGCGCCGGTGGCGACCAGGCGCAGGATTTCCAACTCGCGCTCGCTGAGTGAGTCTTTAGCGTCAAGCATTGTAAATATTATAGCATCCCGGTTTTGGCGATTCACCCGGGGATGAGCGCCTTGCCGCAATTCGAAATGAGATTGTAAGGTCAGCCCCAGGGTTCATCCGGGTGGGTAAGGGGTTTGGATGGAGAAAAGATGCCAATTGAGCTGCCCAACGAAGAAAAGCGGATATAATAAGAACATTAGTTCTTGACAAAAAAGAAATTATGTTCTAGAATAAATCTGGCTCTGTAATCTTTCATCTCGAGTACGCTACCTGTTTGATACACCGTCTGACGACGGAGAGGAGAAAATATTCATGGCTCCTTCGAATACTCGCTCATCTCAAATGCTCCAGGGAACCCTGGGCAACCTCAGGCCGAATCTGGCGTTTGTGGCAATGATCCTGGGGGCGCTGGTTGCCTTTGAGATTTTTAATTACAGCACCACCGATCATGCCCTGCGCGATCTGCTCGGGGATTTGACGTTCGGCGGAATTCATTGGGCAACGATCCTGGCGCTGGCTTTCTGCGGGATCGACTTTGCAGGAATCGCACGCCTGTTCACCCCTGAGCAGGGAGCCGACGAGCCCAAGGAAGTCTGGTATCTGTTCGGCGCCTGGCTGCTGGCAGCCACCATGAACGCGATTCTAACCTGGTGGGGCGTTTCGATGGCAGTCGCCAACCACCCGATTCAGAGCAGCGCGGTGATTGATCCCAAGACAATTACTACCGTGGTGCCGGTCTTCGTCGCCGTCATGGTGTGGGTCATTCGGATTCTCATCATCGGCACGCTTTCACTGGCGATGGATCGAATGATCCATCCTGGGGCGGTGCAGCGCATACCCCTGCAAAGCGCAGTATCTGCCGCAGCCCGGTCACGTACCCAGACCCAGAACGCCCCGGCGAGGAGCATTCCGACCAGCCTGAACTCGGCGGCTATCCCGGCTCGCCCGAACATGTCGCGTTCTGCCGCTCCGAATACTCGTTATAGCCGCAGCGTGATGGAGGAGCCAGAGTTTGGCAATGACCCCGCAGCGCGCGCACGCCCTGAGCCGACTTATCACAGCCTGTCGATGAGCGCCCGGCCGCCGGCTGGACAGAACTCACCCGTGAACACCGGGGCCAATCGAATGCAGCGCCAGTAATCGCGTCTGACACGATCTGGAATGGGGTGTTATGGTTGCGAGAAGCGCAGCTCTCCTGCGCCCGCAGCCCTGATATCCCATTTTATGTTTCAGGCTTTGGCTGGTCGGCACCAGGGGCAGGCAGCAGGGGCAGCCACACGCAGAAGACTGTCCCATGGCCCTCACGTGAACTGACCTCAATTGATCCACCATGATTGCGGACGATCCAGTAAGCGATGGATAGCCCCAACCCAAAACCGCTGGTCTGGACGCCCGCCGCGCGCTTGCGCGAACGCTCGCCGCGGTAGAATCGCTCGAAGATATGAGGTAAATCCTGGGCTGGGATGCCCGGGCCGGTATCGCTGATCGTCAGGCGCGCCTGGCTGTTGGCTTTTTGCAGAGACAGGGTCACCCGCCCGCCTGCTGGCGTATATTGGATCGCGTTGCCCACCAGGTTCACCAGCACCTGTTTTAACCGATCGCGATCTCCGCCAACCTGCACCTGGTCGATGTCGGCAATGGTCAGCTGCAGCTTGTCTCCGGCCAGGGTGCGCATCTGGTTGAATACCTCCAGCAGCACGGTGTCCAACTCTACCGGGCGGGTTTCCATCGGCAGCCGGCCTGACTCTGCCTGGGCCAGCAGCAAGAGATCGCCTACCATGCGGGTCAGGCGGTCCACTTCTCCTTCCAGGCTGGTGAGCGACTCTTCATCCAGTTGGCCGATCCGCCGCATCAGGCCGATTTCGCCTTTGATCACGGTCAGGGGCGTGCGCAGCTCATGGCTGACGTCTGCCAGGAAGCGGCGCTGGGTGTTGAACAGCCCTTCCAGCCGGCTGAGGGTTTCATTGAATGCAATGATGAGCTGGGCGATTTCCTCGCGCTCATTGCCAAGCAGCGGGATGCGGCGCGACAGGTCATCTGCCCGGGTAATCTGGGTGGCCACCTGGGTTGCTGAAGCAAGCGGGGCGAGCGCCTGCCCGGTGATGATCCAACTGGCGATCCCGGCCAGGATCATGGCCAGGACGGCTAACCCGAGCAGGACTGTGGAAAGGGTGCGCTGGGCAGCATCCAAAAGCCCCAGGTTTAAGGCAACCTGGAGCATGCCCGCCGGGCCGCGCGGGGAAACGAGCGGAATGGTCAAAACCCGCATGTGCTCGCCGCGGCTGTAGGTGGAGCGAAACAATGTCCGGTTGGCGCGCAGCCCGCTCTCATCGAGCGGAACCTGCCAGCCGCGTGGGCGTTCGATTTGCAACCGCCGGTCACTGCCCCAGATCTGGAAAATCAGGTTGCTGTCTGCCGGTTGGTATTCGGTCAAGATGCGCGGGTCAAACTGATTGTTGGCGTTAACCCGCAACAGGCCGCTGGTCAAGATGGCTGCCTGCTGTTTGAGTGTGTCATCCATCTGCCTGATCCACACCAGGCTGACGACCCCATATACCAACATGCCAAAAAGCAGCAGCGTTCCTCCTGCCAGCATGGTAAACAAGACGGTCAGGCGCAGACGCAGGGACATCGATGGTCGGATCAGGGATTCTCTCTCAGAACGTAGCCAACCCCTCGAACGGTGTGGATGAGCCGCGTTTCTCCCTCGCTCTCCAGTTTCTGGCGCAGGTAGCGAATGTAGACATCCAACACGTTGCTTTCTCCGCCGAAGTCGTATCCCCAGACCCGGTCAAAGATCATTTCACGGGTCATCACCTGGCGGGGATGGCGCATGAACAGTTCCAACAGGTCGTACTCTTTGGCAGTCAGGGCGACCGGGCGGCTGCGCCGGGTGGCGATTCGGGTAGACGTGTCGAGCGTCAGGTCGTTGAAGGAGAGCACAGGAGCCCGTTCGAGCTGTGTCCGCCGCAGCAGCGCGCGGACACGAGCCAGCAGTTCATCCAACTCAAAAGGCTTGGTCATGTAGTCGTCGGCGCCGGCGTCCAGTCCCTGTACGCGGTCGTTAATCGTATCTTTTGCAGTCAGCATCAAGATCGGGATATTGCCCCCGGTCCGCAGGCGCTGAGTAACCTCCAGACCATCCATGCCGGGCAGCATCAGGTCCAGGATAACCAGATCGGGGCGCCAATCGTGCGCCTGGGAGAGACCGGCTTCGCCATCCAGGGCGGTTTCTACCTGGTAACCCTCATATGATAGGGCTCTGCGCAGTACGCGGAGAATGCCTTCGTCGTCTTCGATGATCAGGATACGCTCTTTCATAATCCCTCCTAGCCATAATTAATATACCATAGAGTGATCGACTTTACACCGTTTGAACCCTGGCTCCCTTAGACAGGGGCGAATGCGTTTCTGCGCCGTGCTATTGAGCCGGCATGGTACGGTAAAAGGCACAAAAGTACTCAAATTGCCTTTTCAGGATATAATCTTGAGATGGTTATGCAGTTACGAGACCCTGTTTGGATTGGCAGCCCGGCTGCTCTGCAGCGCCTGGTCCAGGAATTGCTGGGTCAACCTGTGATTGGCGTGGATACCGAATCGAACAGCCTGTATGCTTATCATGAGCAGGTCTGCCTGGTCCAATTCACGGCGAATGGGTTCGATTATTTGGTGGATCCACTGGCCATCCGGGATCTGGCTGAGTTGGGGCCGGTTTTTGCCAGCCCGCAGATCGAGAAAGTCTTTCACGCCGCGGAATATGACCTGATTTGCCTGAAACGCGATTTCGGTTTCACCTTTTCCAATTTGTTCGATACCATGTTGGCCTGCCGTATCCTGGGCCGGACCGGGTTAGGGCTGGGCGCTCTGCTCGAGCAGGAATTCGGCGTGCAGGTGGACAAGCGCTTGCAGCGGGCCAACTGGGCGCGGCGGCCACTTTCCGCGGAGATGATGGCCTATGCCCGGATGGATACGCACTACTTGATTGCACTCCAGGAAATCCTCAAACAGGAGCTGCAGCAGGCCGGCCGCTGGGACCTGGCGCAGGAGGATTTTGCGCGCCTGACAGGTGTGCCGGCTGGAACCCACGAAAACAACGGTGGAAACTGCTGGCGGATCCCTGGCGTGCAGGATTTGACCCCGCGCCAGGCGGCGATATTGAAAGAGTTGTGCGTGTTCCGCGATGAGCGCGCCCAGGCGATGGATCAGCCGCCTTTTCGTGTGTTGAGCAACCAGACCCTCCTTGAACTGGCCCAGCGGATGCCGCGCCGGCGCGCCGACCTGAACCAGGTCAGTGGATTGTCCGCCAAGCTGGTCGACCGTTATGGGGCCAGCCTGCTGGAGGCGGTTGAGCGCGGGATCGTCGGCCCGCCGGCCTACCGCATACCAACTGCGCGGCCAAGTGAGGCTGTGCTGGCGCGGATGGATAGCCTGCGAACCTGGCGCAAGCTCACGGCGCGTGAATTGGGCGTGGAGTCGGATGTGATCCTGCCGCGTGATCTGCTCGAACAACTCGCTGCGCGCAACCCGGGCAGTTTGGAAGAGTTAGGGGAGATGATGGGGGATTTGCCCTGGCGGTTGAATCGCTTTGGCCGCCAGATTCTGCAAGCCTTAAAGCCATAAGGCTGGCCATATTCATGGAAGCAGGAGGAAACCTGTGAGACTTACTTTTTATGGCGCTGCTCGAACGGTGACCGGCTCTCAATTCTTACTGGAAGTGAACGGAAGCCGGTTGTTAATTGACTGCGGCATGTACCAGGGGCGCCGCGCGGAAACGTATAAGCGCAACCAGAGTTTCCAGTTCGACCCGCGAAAAGTAGACGCGGTGATCCTGACCCACGCGCATATCGATCATAGCGGGAACCTGCCAAACCTGGTAAAAAATGAATACCGCGGCCCGATTTATGGCACGCCGGCTACCTGCGACCTGGCCGAGCTGATGCTGCGCGATTCGGGGCACATCCAGGAATCAGACGCCGCCTTTGTAAACAAGAAGCGCGCCGAGCGCGGCGAGCCGCCGGTTGAGCCGCTTTACACCATCGAGGATGCGGAACGGGCAGCCGAGCAGCTTCACCAGCAGAATTATGACGAATATTTCGAGCCGGTTCCTGGGGTGGTGGCGCGCCTGCGCGAGGCCGGGCACGTGCTCGGCTCGGCGTCCATCGAGATGGAGGTGGAGGAGCATGGGGTAAAACGCCGCCTGTGGTTCTCCGGTGATATTGGCCGGCGCAACCTGCACCTGCTGCGCGACCCGATCCTGCCGGAAGGCCCGGTTGATTACCTGATCATGGAATCGACCTATGGTGATAAAGTTCACGGCGACCCCCGGCTGGCTTACGATGAATTCCACCAGGTGGTGATGGAAACGATCAAAAAGCGCGGCAAGGTGATCGTACCGGCTTTTGCCGTGGGACGCACGCAGGAACTGGTCTACGCGTTGAACCTGCTGGTCAGCGAGGGACGCGTGCCGGCTATCCCGGTCTACGTGGACAGCCCGCTGGCGGTGAATGCTTCGGATATCTTCCGCCGCCACCCCGAGTGTTACGACCAGGAAACCCGCGCCTTTATCGCCCGTCACAACCATCCTGCGTTGGATTTCAGCCGCCTGACTTACGTCCGTTCGGTGGAAGAATCCAAGGCGCTCAATAACATGCCCGGTCCGATGATTATCATTTCCGCGTCTGGCATGGCGGAAACCGGCCGGATTCTGCATCACCTGAAGAATAATATCGAAGAAGCCCGTAATATGATCCTGATCGTTTCCTGGCAGGCCCCAGACACGCTTGGGCGGCGGTTGGCCGAGCGCGCAAAGCGCGTGCGCATTTTCGGCGAGGAATACGTGCGCAAGGCCGGGGTGACGACCATCGGCGGGCTGTCTGGCCACGCCGGCCAGAAGCTGCTGGTCGAGTATGCCGGTACGGCGAATACCGGCCGGCTGAAACAGATTTACCTCGTGCACGGCGAGCCAAAGAAAGCCGCGATCTTAACCGAAAAACTGGCTGAAGCCGGGCTTCGCCAGGTGACGTATCCGGAAACGGCCCAGACCGTGGAACTGTGACCTTGCCGGGCAAGGGGTTCATGGTATAATTCCAGCGCTTTACTGGAGAGGTGCCAGAGCGGCCGAATGGGGCGGTCTCGAAAACCGTTGTGGTCCACCCGGGCCACCGTGGGTTCGAATCCCACCCTCTCCGCAGGTCGGAAGATCCTCGTAGCAGTGAAAGCTGCACATTATCGCCAGCCTCAATCGCTTGGTGATGATGGACTCAAATGACTGAGGACTTGCGACTGGCGTGAACTTCACGCCCGAGATCGCTCAGTGTCCGCTGGGCGATCTCACTTTTAAGGTGCAGTATCCTCATTTTACGTACTCCTCTGTTCTTGTCAAGATGTTGTGGGACACTTGCAGCGCGATTTCGACACCTGTACTCACTTGTCCCATATCTTCCTCTATGTCACAATTATCCTCAGACGCCTCCAATCGCTCTATCCAAAATCGTCTATCAGCATCCTGATGCATCCCATCCAGGATTGAGAAGAGCGGTTCGTAATCCGGTCGGGCTTTCACCCAAAGGACGCGTTTGATCGTTACATCCACGCCAACTTCCTGGATCATGATGTGAACAAGATCCTTGCGCTCTTCCTTGGTTGAGTTCTCCCAGGTCTCTCGTAAGTCAAGCAAAGTACGTGCTGCCCGATTCAGGGCAGGCTCAGGAACTCGCTCCAGCAAAGCCAGTTTTTCCTTCAAACCGCTGACCTTCTGCCAGTACTGGTATTCCTCACCTTCGTACAGCCCGCGCTCAAAGTTGTCTCGCATCAGCCGCAACATAGAACGGATCTCTTTGCGCTCGGCTTCAGGGTCCGCCCTTTCACGTTGGTTATCGAGCATCTGCCGCACGATGGGCTCCCAATTCTCTGGTAGATGGATGGATTGAATCAGCTTAGCTATTTGAGCGTCGATTACCTCCGCGCGCACACTCTGCCCGGTGTAAAGACAATCGTCATAGCCGCGCAAGTAAGACTCTTCCCGGTAGTAGGTCGGACAATTCTTAGGGGTCTGGATGCGCAGCCGTCTTCCGCAGTTGGCGCAAACCACCAAGCCCTGCAGTAAGTTTACCCGCACCGTTTTCTTGATGGTCTTCACAGTTGCTCGACGACTAGCACGAACAGCCTGGGCGCGTTGCCACAACTCCTCACTGATGATTGGCTCGTGTTGACCTTCAGAGACCTGCGGTGGCGTGGAACGAAAACTCACGCCTTTGGGTCGTACTGTCATACCCCGGTAGCGAATCTTACCCACGAAGTAGGTGTTACACAGCATATCCCGTACAGTGTCTTTTCCAAATGGGTGGTCTCGACTGGTACGAAAGCCCTGCTCATTCAGCCATTCGGCGATCTGCATGTCCGAGTACGCTCCGGTGGCGTAACGTTCAAACATCTCGACTACTACCGGAGCCTTCTCAGGATCGGGCACGCCCACTTTGCGATTCCCTCGAAGCTGGCTGATATAGCCCCATGGAACAGCCCCATTATGGTAGCCTTGGGTTGAGCGTTCGAGCTTGCCCTTGTTGGTCTCTTTGGAGAGATTATCGCTATAAAACTCCCCGAGCGAGCTGACCAGGTGGAAGAGCAGCTTGCCTTCCGGTGTGCTTAGATCAAAAGGCTGTTCCACTGCCTTAAAGCTGATGTCCAGGGATTGAAGCTCGTGGACGATCTCCAGCGACCACTCCAGCCGGCGCGCCAGGCGATCGACTTTGTGTACATACAGGATTCTGAACTCGCCTCGCCGTGCAGCTTCACGCATGGCATTGATACCAGGACGGTATTTCTTCCGATAAGCCGACTGGGCTGGATCGGCGAAGACTTTAACGATCTCGACGCCATCCCGTTCGGCTTGTTCTCTGATCTGGCGCAACTGCGCATCCAGGCTGAAAGAGTCGCTTTGCATCTCTGACGAGTAGCGAATGTACGCTGCCCCTGGAATGGGTTGTGAAGTCTCTGACTGGTTGGTTCGATTCATTTCTATTGGCTCCTTACTTCTACAGTTTGATTTCGGGATCAATGGATAAAGCTATGCAGGTGACTCATGAAAACACCTCCTCTCCAGGAGCAGGTTATTAATGGATTGCTAACTCGTATCATTTAGCTTTTTCGTTCTCCAACGCCATCAGTCGTAAATGGACCCGCACCAACCAGTCCAACAGGCTCTTAGGCGGCTTGGCGAGAACGATCTGCTGCTCCTGGGAAGGGGTTATATCATCTCTGGAAAGCCGTTTTTCTTGTGGGTCAGGGTTTTCGGAAAAGTTTTGACTTACACTCTCGTCTGCCATAATTGCACCTCATAAGCTAAATAGCGCTGAATGTCCCATATGCGCTTTAGGGGATAAAAGAAAACTCCGGTTCCGGCAGATTGGCTGCCAAAACCGGAGCGTTAGAATTGTGATAGGTGGTCTTCGATACTATTTCTCCTTCATAGTACTCCAAATGGACAGTTGACCTGGCGCTTCTTGATTTGACCGTCTACCGAATCGCCTTGAAGCCGGCATCCTGCCAGCGAGGTCACGCTGGTTGAGCCATTCGTCCCAGGTTCTGGGTTGGACTGGAACCAGTATGGGGCTGGTTTCGGTCGGGCAGCCCATAGGCGAGTTGGACATTTGCATCTCATCCGCAAACAGCGACTGCAGATCGTCCAGTTTGGCGCCGCGCAGCACTTCTCGCGCAAGCTCGGTGATAAAATCTCCCTCCTCAACCGGCACGATTGCGCCACCGACGTTGTCCCCATAGAGCAGTTGGGCAGCGCGCATCTTGCGTCCCATCAATGCCAGCGCCTGGGCTTCCATCGTGCCCCGGTAGACCGCAAACACCGCCTTTACGGGTTTAGTCTGCCCCAAACGCCACACCCGCCGCAGCGCCTGCCACAGCGTATAGTAGGGTAGGAAAGTGGCGAGTTACCTTCGCAGGCACTTTTCCACAGACCCCCCTCCGAACCGGACGTGATACTTTCGCATCATCCGGCTCTCCAGAACTCACATGTTTCGGTTGGGTAACGGTTTCCCGTTGTGGATCGTATCGTGGCATTTCACACACACCACCAGCGTTTTCCTCTGCATGGCGATCATCCTTTTCACCCAGTCGGGTTTCTCTTTCCTTCCCCGCCAACGGTTCTTTAGATCAGCCAGCTTGCGAATGTGGTGGACTTCACAGTTCTCGCTTGAGCCGCAAATCTCACATTCGTTAGCCTGCAACCGCTGGATCAGGTCGGTACGTGAGCTGAGCGCAAAGTTCCGTGTCCCGATGTTGTCATCAATCGGCTGAGTGCCGGGTTTGACGACTTTCAAGGGGATACCGCCCCAGTAGATATACCGTGTCCCGTTTTTCGTGGGTACTTCCACGACCAGAACCTTGTAGGTATATCCATCCACGGTTCGCTTTCCCCCATACTTCTGGTAGATTTTGGGGACGGTGGTTCGGAACTTATTAGCTAGCGTCTTGGTGAGGGCAATTTCCATCACGTACTTGAGCTTGCGTAGGGCTTTCCTGTCCGCAGCGTACTTGTAGTATTCAGCCAGCCCACGAAACCGCTGCTGGTAAACGTCCATGATCTGGGCGTCTGAGTACGCCAACAAACCGGCTTCGTGAATTGGCTTCGCGCCACGCATATAGCGCCTGGCAAGCTCATTGACCCTTCCAAATGGGATGCCGAGCCGGATGCTGCCGTTGACACTGCGGGTCTTGGTGAGCGTCCCGGTCCGGGGTGAAAGTTTGTCGTCTGCATGGTAAACGCTGACGTCGTAGCCCAAAAATCGGGCATGTTCGGTGCGTGCATGTGTGATGAGGGTTTTGGATGCGCTCATCTCCAGGTGTAACCTGTCTTTCAGGAATGCGCCGATGGCTGCTTTGATCTGCTCCGCTTCTGACTTTGGGCCGATAAAGCCCAGGATGAAGTCATCGGCGTAACGGATGTATTGCAGCCGCCGGTAGTTCGGGTCATGCACATCTTGCGAAGGTAGCTTTCTGCGTTCGAGTTCGAGTTCTTTGACCCGTTCTTGATCGCCTGCACCTCGTGCGCATTTGATGTAGTACCCTAACCGGTAGTATTCCAGGTTCGGTGCACGCCTTTTCCCACGGGTGTATTGTGGGATCAGCACATCTTCAACATAGGCATCCAGTTCATGCAGGTAGATGTTGGACAGGAGCGGGCTAAGGATACCGCCCTGCGGCGCTCCGCTGTAGGTGCGGTTGTACTGCCAGTCTTCCATATACCCGGCTTCCAGTCCCATCCGAATCAGGTTGAGCAACCGGCCATCCTGAATGTCTCTCGCGAGAATTGCCATCAGGGTTTCATGGTCGATGTTGTCAAAACAGCCCCGGATGTCGCCTTCGATGAACCACGCCGCGCCTTGGAACTTCTTATGCAGGTCTGCCAGTGCCGTATGACAGCCGCGTCCGGGCCGGAAGCCGTGTGAGCTGTCCCGAAAACGGGGTTCGTAGTAGGCTTCCAGCATCCGGCGCAAGGCTTCCTGCACCAGCTTGTCTGTAAAGTTCGGAAGACTTAGCGGGCGTGTCCCTCCGCTTTTCTTCGGGGTTTGGATACGACGGGACGGACGGAATTTGAACCGTTCATAGCGTAGCTGCTCGATAATCCGTTGGATACGAGCCAGGTTCATCCCATCCACCGTGTCGTTCTCCGTTCCCGCAGTCAAAGCGCCACGGTTGCGAGCAATCTTGTCGTACGCAGCCAGGAACAAGTCCTCGCTGAACAGGCAGCGATATACTCGCCTCAGGGGATAACGTTTTTCACCCAACTTCCACATGGCTTGTAGAATTTGTTCGGCTTTCTGCATTGCGCATACCTCCAATTTTCTAGCAAGCTAAAGTTCCTAACTCCCTTCGCCCTGTGGTTGGCTTTCCCAACCGCCTTGGGTGGTCGTCACACCACCGACTACTATGGAGTTTCCGTCGCCATAGGGCTCGCGCCCCTTAGGCGATCCCGCAGTACAGTCATGAATGACGTTATCAGAATGACTTAGGGTGTCCGTTCGTGGCGTGACAGGTCTCACTGACCCGTGTTCCCGGCAGGAGGATTTCGCACCTCTCAGCCTTTACAAGATGCTGCTGCTGGGACTTGACCTCAACCGTTGTGTCAAGAGAGGAATAGTCTCCAACTTGCCACTGGACTTGAAGCAGCTTAGCTTTACCCATATCATCCAGGTCTTGGGGCGACATCCTACGGTAAACGGCTTCCCGCTTCGCCCCTTTTCCGACATGCTCTTTTCCCGTTCGGGTTTCCCCTTTCGGTAAATCGGATGACCTCGCAGGTAGCTTCCTCAACCTGCGGTACGTCACGTACAATCATTCATGCCGCCATGCGGCGCACGAGGCTGTACTCCGGCTCGTAGAACACGACCGTCTGAAAGCTGACCAGATCCAGCCCGGTTTGCACCAGGCGGGGATTGGTGATCAGCGTATCCACAGAGCCGTGATCTTCGATCCAGCGCTCGCGCCGGCGGGGGTCCACCGAGCCGTACAGGGTGATCGCCTGAACACCGGACTGCTTGAGCACACTTTCCAGGCGATCCTGGATATCGCGAGTGCCAGTCTGGCGTACGTACACCAGCGTCCGCCGGCCGCGGGCTTTTTCTGCTTTGCAGAAGCTGGACAGCCAGCTTTCCTTGGGCAGCAAGCCGAAGCGATCCACCACTGCCTCCAAAGGCATCAACGGAACCTTGACCAACGTTTCCTTCTCCCGCCGGGCAGCCGCCGACTGAGCTAACCTGGCAGCCTCCAGCAGGGTATGGGCGATCTGGGTTTCCAACGTATCTTCTTTGGTGGCATTCTCCAGCATTTCACGCGCCAGTGCTTCCAGGACGTTGATCGGTACCGAAGCATGGTTGGCAGCGACGATCTCATCCCGAAAGGCCGAATTGGGCCGGGAGAGCGCCCACTGCAACCAAAGGGACAGGTAGCGCTGGTCACGGCGAGCCATGTGGCGCAGGATGCTTTCCATCCCACGGTACTGGCGTCCGTGCTCGTTATCCATGTCCAGCTCGACGACCTCTTCGGTGTAGGGCGGCAGCTCGACCCCCAGGTCTTTCAGGTTGAGGAAGATCGAGTTGTGCAGCAGGCGGGTGATGA
>CAZBDC010000006.1:0-10612 GCA_964490575.1 uncultured Anaerolineaceae bacterium
GATAATGAGCGGTGACTGGAGTTCAGACGTGTGCTCTTCCGATCTCGGTAAAGAAGGGCCTGGCCCAGATGTTGAAAGGCGGCGTGATCATGGATGTGGTCACCCCCGAGCACGCCCGTATCGCCGAGGAGGCCGGGGCGGTGGCGGTGATGGCGTTGGAGCGGGTGCCGGCCGATATCCGCGCCAACGGTGGGGTGGCGCGCATGAGCGATCCCGAGCTGATTCTCCAGATCAAAGAAGCCGTCACTATCCCGGTTATGGCCAAGTGTCGCATCGGACATTTCGTCGAGGCGCAGATCCTCGAGGCGCTTGGCATCGATTACATTGATGAGTCAGAGGTACTTACACCGGCCGATGAAGAACATCATATCTATAAGCATGCCTTCACGATCCCATTTGTGTGCGGCTGCCGCAACCTGGGCGAAGCCCTGCGGCGGATTGGGGAAGGCGCGGCGATGATCCGCACCAAGGGTGAGGCCGGGACCGGCGACGTGGTTGAGGCGGTCCGCCACGCGCGGGCGGTGCTGGGTGAGATCCGCCGCTTGCAGACTCTGCCAAACGAAGAAGTGATGGCATTTGCCAAGACGATTGGCGCGCCGTACGAGCTGGTGGTCGAGACCCGCCAGTTGGGCCGCCTGCCGGTGGTCAATTTTGCCGCCGGTGGAGTGGCTACGCCGGCTGATGCGGCCTTGATGATGCAGTTGGGAGTGGATGGGGTATTCGTTGGCTCGGGTATCTTCAAATCGGGCGACCCGGCCCGGCGCGCGGCGGCTATTGTCAAGGCGGTCACGCACTACCAGGATGCGAAAATCCTGGCCGAGGTCAGCCGCAACCTGGGCGAGCCGATGGTGGGCCGGTCTGTCTCTTCTATCCCGGCGTCCGAACTGATCGCTCAACGCGGCTGGTAGGGTAGGGCAGTGAAGATCGGCGTCCTGGCGCTGCAGGGTAGTTTTGCCGAGCACATCACCCGGCTGCAGGGGTTGGGCGTGCGAGCGGTAGCAGTGCGCTTGCCCGAACACCTGGCCGGGCTCGATGGGCTGATCATTCCGGGTGGGGAATCGACTGTAATTGGTAAGCTGGCCGTTCATTACGAGTTGATCGAACCGCTGCGGGTCTTCGGGCGGGAAAAGGCAGTCTGGGGAACCTGCGCCGGGGCGATTTTTCTGTCCAGGGACGCGCAGCGCGAACAGCCGCTGCTGGGCTTGATGGATATCCGCGTGGCACGCAATGCCTTTGGCTCGCAGGCGGCCAGCTTCGAGATCCCGCTGGAGGTGCCGGCCCTGGCGCTGGTTGAACCGCTCCCCCGGCCATTCCCGGCTGTGTTTATCCGCGCTCCGCTGATCGAGGAAGTTGGTGCTCAGGTGAGCGTGCTGGCGCGCCTGGGCGACGGCCGCATCGTCGCCGCCCGGCAGGGCCGCTGGCTGGCCACTGCTTTTCATCCCGAGCTGGCGGCAGACGATCGCTTCCACCGTTACTTCCTGGCCCTGGCGAATGGCGCTAAATCCGGACCGGGTTAACTTCGGCTGTCGCCCTGCTTCATAAACGGCTAATGACGCCGCTTTGCGAGGTTGTCCAAACGTTCTTTTTGGGCAGCCTCTACAGCTATGAAACAATCTTTTTGTTCAAAGGGTTATACAAACCTTTTAAATTACAGGCGGGATCGGGTATGATATTGTCAGTAAGCAATTATCCTTATGCGAAGACTTGGGAGTCACGATGGATAAACCGGCAATCAACCAATACCCGATCCATGAACTGCTGAAAAACCGCTGGAGCTCGCGCGCTTTCTCCAGCCGGCCGGTGGAACTGGAAGAACTGCTCAGCCTGTTCGAGGCTGCGCGTTGGGCGCCCTCTGGCGGCAATTCGCAGCCCTGGGCATTTATCTTCATCACGCGGGACGAAGAGGAACGCCACCAGGCTTTTGTCGATCTGCTGACCGGGCGCAATCCGGACTGGGCCAAAAATGCGCCGGTTCTGGTGCTGGCAGTGGTCAACCGCGAGCGCGCTCCGGGCAAGCCGAATTATTGGGCGCTGTATGACCTGGGCCAGGCTGTCGCGCACCTGACCGTGCAGGCTACCGCGCAGGGACTGTCCTTGCGCCAGATGGGCGGTTTCGATCGTGAAAAGGCGCGCGCGGTGTTTGGCGTGCCGGAAGGCTACGACCCGGTCACGGCCATCGCGATCGGTTACCGCGGTGATCCAGATGTTCTGCCGGAGGATATGCGCCCGGGCGAGTTGGGGGCGCGCAGCCGCAAGCCCCTGGATGAGTTCGTTTTCGCCGGGGCGTGGAATCGGCCTGTCCAGGCCGAGCAGATGTCCCCTGACCTGCTTACGGCATCCTGACACAACGCCGGCGATCGCTTATTTGCCAGAGCTGAACGTGTAGGTGATCGCGTGCCTTGAACAACTGTCGACACAGCTCCCGCATAGGATGCATTCACTGTGTTCCATGTGCCCGCTCTGGACCATTTCATTGACTTTCAGGCTCATCGGACAGTTTGTCGTGCAGGTTTTGCAGTCCGCACAGCGTTCGGGGGCAGCTTTGAGCCGCAAGGAAGGCCAGGCGACCGTGTTGCGCAGCTTGCGTCCGAGGATCATGAAAGGCGCCATCCAGCACAGGCTGTGGCAGCCTGCCCGCCGGCCGACCAGCATGGCCAGCCCGGCGAACAGCCCGATGACGGTGTAATAGATGATGTAGGCGAATATAATCGGCCGGTCCGGCGCGCCGGCGACCGAAATTCCGTTCTGCGTGTCGAGCAGTAGGTCGACCTGCCGGTAGCCGCCAGCCATGATTGCGCTGGCGATAATCACCCCCAGCCAGGGTAGCCAGATGGCCCACTTGATCCAGGCCAGCTTCTTGATGTTTACCAGGCGGTCGTTGACCGGCAGGCAGATCTCGGCCAGCCCGCCGGCCGGGCAGGCCCACCCGCACCACAGCCGGCCAAACAGCAGGGCAGAGAGAAATAATAGTACAAACATTACCAGGCTGCCGTTCACGATCCCCTGGCTGGCACCGTCGATGATGACGTAGGGGGACAGGTAGTTCATCGTGATCGGGAAGAGCAGGAAGGATACGATCAGCAAAGCTTTGCGGGTGCGCTGGCGTGTGGCGAGAGTTCGGGTCATGGGTTGTTCTCCTGAAAATAACCGTCATCCTGGCGGGATTTTCCCATTTTGGATGGCAGAGATGATGCTCTCTGCCCATTCGAGCTGGGCGCGCATGGTCCGCAGCCCCAGGTCAAGAGTAAGCATCCAGAAGTAGTGCTCGCGAGGAGAAGGCACTGTCTGCAGGATTTCGCCAATCTGGAAAGGCACCTGTTCGTAACGCTGCAGGATGGTGCGAAAGATCTCAGCCGCGGTCTGAAACTTGACCAGCAGTTCTTCTTCGCTCATCTGACCGGCAAAAAAGACCTGTACCAGCGGTCCGCTCTTTGCCTCTTGCATGGGGAACGGCCCGCGCAGCCATTCCTGAAAGGCCCGCCTGCCGGCCGGGGTGATGTGATAGACCTTGCGGTCCGGCCGGTCAACCTGCTCAATCCGCTCAACATCTGCCATACCTGCCTCGGTTAATTTGCCCAGGGTGCGGTAGATCTGGCTCTGGTCGGCTGACCAGAAGTGTTTGACGGAAGAATCGAAAATTTTCTTCAAATCGTAGCCGGTGAAGGGTTGATAGCTTAAGAAACCGAGAATGGCGTATTCGAGGGACATAATCCAGGCAGCCTATGTGTGTGATATCTCATATATGATTATTCATATAATAGCACATGCAGGTATAAATTGCAACTGGCTATGGTCAGCAGGAACGAATTTTCCCGGCTATTCATCTGGCTGTCATCTTATACATATATAGTAGATAAAGTTTATCTAGATGATAAAATTAATGAAAAGGAAAGAGATACTTAAGCTTTGTTTGTTTTGTGCGGGTGATGCAGTTTCCGGTACAAAATGAAACAAGCATCAGCGAAGGAGATAAATCGATGAAGAAGAATTTAAAGGTCTGGATGTGGGTCTTCTTACTTGCTACCATGTTGATCGTGGCAGGCTGCGCCGCACCGCCTGTCGAAACCCCCGCTGCTGTAATTGAAGCAACGGCTACCAGCCAGCCCGCGGCGGCTGCCAGCTCTACGCCTGCGCCAACCCTGGCGCCGACTGAGACGGCGGCGCTGCCCACTGAGCCGGCGGTGAGCGCGGAAGCGATCCGCTATGAAATCGTCCAGCCTGACAGCAAAGCGCGCTACCGGGTGCGCGAGCAGCTTGCCAACCTGACCCTGCCTAACGATGCGGTGGGTGAGACAGATCAGATCTCGGGCGCGGTTTCCCTGCTGCCGGATGGCTCGATCGATACCACCGCCAGCCAGTTCGTGGTCGATATGGCATCCATCACCAGCGACAGCTCGCGGCGGGATAACTATGTGCGCGGCAACGTGCTGCAAACTACTCAATATCCGCAGGCGGTCTTCGTCCCGACTCGCGTCGAGGGGCTGCCCATGCCGCCGCCGGAGTCGGGTGAGGTAAATTATCAACTGATCGGCGACCTGACCATCCGCGATGTGACCCGTGAGGTGATTTGGACGGTGACCGGCACGGTGGAGGGCGACCGGGCGGTTGGCCTGGCTGTCACCAGCTTCACCTTTGCTGATTTCGACCTGACCCAACCGCGCGTCCCGATTGTCTTGAGCATCGAAGATGAGATCAAGCTGGAACTGGATCTTGTGTTACAGCGCACCGGCGGTTCTGCGGCGCAAAACCAGCCGGCGACCGAAGGATCGGTAGAAATGGCTGCAAGCAGCCGGTCGGGCGGCATGGAGGGGCCTGCCCTGGAATGCAGCGCGCCGGCTGTGCTTACGCCGTCTCTGACCGAAGGCCCGTACTATACCCCCGGCGCGCCCGAGCGCACCTCGCTGCTGGAAGCGGGCGTGCCTGGCACGCGCCTGCTGCTGACCGGTTACGTGCTGACCTCGGATTGCCAGCCCGTCCCGGGTGCGCTGCTGGATTTCTGGCAGGCCGATGGCGCCGGCCGTTATGATAACAGCGGCTATATCCTGCGGGGCCGCCAGTTCACCGACGAGAGTGGACGCTATGTGCTGGAAACGGTCATCCCAGGCGAGTATCCCGGCCGCACCCCGCACATCCACGTTAAGGTTCAGGCGCCGGGCGGGCCAGTGTTGACCAGCCAGGTTTTCTTCCCGGATGCGGCCCTCAATCGAACCGACCGCATTTTTGACCAGGGCCTGGTAGTCACCTATCTTGACTCAAATGACGGCGTGCAGGCTGCCTTCGATTTTGTGATCAAGATTCAGTAGTATCCAGAGGGCGGCTAGTGGAATACCTTTACCGGCTGGAGATCTACCGGGGGGTAAATTTGGCCAGGTACGGGAGGCATGGGGTTATAAACCCAATTGACCTCCACCGCGGCGCAGGCCAACCCGGCGCGGACCTGCCCGGATCGATATATCCCGCGCACCAGCACATCTTCCATCGTAAGGGCCAGGCCGAGGACGGCCACCGGGCTGCCGTCTGGGATGGCTGACAGCTCACCGCCAAAAACGGCCGTGGAGAGCAGCAGACTGCCGGCGCCATCCGCCTGTGCCTGGATGGCCGGGATGATCCATGGAAAGCCGTCCTGGTCGAGGTAGGCCAGGAACTTGAGGTTGTCGAGTTTGTTGAAGAAGGCGCGCGTCCAATTGTTCAGGGCCGGTTTTGAAGGGCGGGCCGGGGCCAGGAGGCGCGCGGCCATCGTTTTCACTGCGGCAAGGATCACTGCCTGCATCGGTAGGGCCTGCCGGCCGGTGTGTCCGAGCAGGTCCATGTAGTGGACGGTGTGGATACCGAAGTAGGCGTTGTAGCGGAACATGGGGATGTTGTTATACGCCTCGAACTGCGGCCCGCCGGTTTCGCTGTGGGTCCAGCGGGCTTTTCCCCGCCAGTAGCGCCGGTCGAGGGTCATGATCAGGAAAGCTGCGTGGGGATTCTGGCGGACGTGCTGCTTGCTGGCTCCCTCGGTGAACTGCCCCCAGGTGACCGTCTCGGGCGCGCCGGCGTTCAGGGTTGAGATCATGGTCAGGTGCGGCTGGCCATCCGGGTTGACCGTCGCCAGCAGCCCGATTTTCATGGCGGGTTCGAAGGCCTGGATATCTTGAGCTGAAAAAACCTTGTTCGCCAGTTGTACGGTCATGATCTCTCCTTCCATTATGGGGTCTGGTCCTATTCGGTTGATCGCTTTGTCCGAATACAACCAGACCCAAATCGATTAATTCTCCACGCGAGCGGCGCCGGTCACGAAGACCCGGGTGGGATCGAAGCCGGAAGCTTTTCCCCAATGCCCGGCCTGCTCCAGTTCGTCCTGCGAAAGCAGCCGGGCATCCATATAAGCCCATTCCAGCTCCAGCCGGCGGTACTTATCGCGACACAGGTTATTAAAGGCGCACAGCTCCCAGCGTTCGACTTGCCCGCTCAGATTCTCTGCCAGCCACGCGCCGATTGCGTTGAGGTTAGCCTGGGTGAACGTCGCGCCCGGGATGAGCGGAGTGCGCACCCACAGTCTTTTTTCTGGATAGCTGCTGAGATACCTGCCCAGCCAGCGCAGGTTATCGAGGATGCGGGCATTCCCCGCGCCAGTGTGGGAGCGGTGCACCTCCGGATCCAACAGCTTAAAGTCGAACAAGACCAGGTCGCATGCTTCGACCAGCGCCTCCAGCACTTCCACCTGGCACAGCCCGCAGGTGTCCAGGGCAGCCGGTATGCCGGCGGCGCGCAGCTCGCGCAGCAGTTCGAGCGCAAAAGCCGGCTGCAGGGTCGGCTCGCCGCCTGAGAGGGTAACACCCCCACCCGATTTCTCAAAATAGACCTGGTCTTTAATCAGTTCCCTGGCCAATTCACCCGCCGTCACCGTATGCCCCAGCAGTTCGTGCGCGTTGGCCGGGCAGGCCTCGGCGCATGATCCACAGGAACGGCAGATTTCACGGTCGCGGACAAGGCCGTCTGGGGTCATCCGCAGGGCGCCCACCGGGCAGGCAGCCAGGCAGGTCCGGCAGCCGATACAGCGGTTTTCTAGCCACTGCACCTGGGGATAGGGTGAGATGCTTTCCGGGTTGTGGCACCACCCGCAGCGCAGCGGGCAGCCTTTGAAAAACACCGTCGTGCGAATGCCCGGGCCATCCTCGGTCGACAGCCGCTGGAGGTGGAGGATCGTCCCGCCTGTGCCTGGCATACTCACCCCAACTGGTGACTCTCGCGGGCGATAATCTCGTCCTGGAGCTCTTTGCCGATGCTGGTGAAGTAAGCATTGTAGCCTGTCACGCGCACCAGCAGGTGGCGGTAGTTTTCGGGGTGGCGCTGCGCGTCGCGCAGCATCTCGGCGTCGATCATGTTAATCTGTAATGCCGTCCCGCCGTTCTCGCAGTAACCGCGCAAGAAGGCTTTGAATTTCTCTTTGTGCTCGGGGTCGCGCAGGAGAGAAGGGTTGAATGTGATGGTGTGGCTGCCGCCGTTGGGCAGCAGGTTCTCGTACTGCCGCGGGGTGCCCTGGCCATCCGCGGCTGTCCCGACCAGCACCTTGCCGACTGAGTTGACGTTGGCGGTCGGCCCGTGGATGTCGGCGCCGTTGGAGGGGCACAGGGCATTGGAGAGGAAGCGGCCCTTTGGGCGGCCGTCCGGCGTGGCCGGTACGATATCAGAGTAGGCAATCCAGTAGTTCCAGCTGAGCATGCCGGGGCGGAAGCGCCGTCCGGTCGAGCGGGTGACGTGCTGCCAGGTCTCTTCAGTCCACAGTTCCATCACCTGGCGGCCCAGGGCATCGGCCTCGTCATCGTCGCGCCCGTACTTGGGCGCCTTGTGATGGGCATTTGCCTGCAGCACTTCGTGACCGGCCCAGTTATCCTTCAAGGCCCGGACCAATTCGGGCAAGGTGCACAACTTGCGGTTGTACACCAGGTACTTGATTGCCAGCAGCGAGTCGACCGTGGTGGCGTAGGTGACGGCTTCGAGGGTGGTGAAGTTCAGTTCAGCCCCGCCCTGGGTCACATCCAGGCCCTTCTCAGCGCAGCCGCGCACCAGGCAGGATAGGTACGGCGTGGGATGGAAGCGGGCTCTCACCTGTTCGGAAGCCTCGTACACCTCGACCATCTTACGGATGATATACCGGGTCTGTTCGGCGTAGGCGTTCCAGAATTGCTCCCAGGTGGCGAAACCGGCCGGGTCCCCGGTGGCCGGCCCGTGGCGGTGGGTGGGTTCGGTCTTGCCGGTCAGCGGGTCGGTGTAAGGCAGTATGTCGCAGCCGTTGCCCAGGGCCAGTTCGACCGCCTTGACCAGATTGAGGTTGTTATCCACCGTCCCAGAGCGGTCATTGCCGGTCATGGTGTTCTCCAGGCAGCCAACCGGGGCATAATCATGGACGTTGCCAGGATGGATCAGGCGCTGCACGCCAGCTTTTTCCGCCTGGAGCAGCAGCCCGGCCATCGAGCGCTCGTCAAAATTAAGCAGGAAAGGCGCGCCCTGGCTGGAGGCGATCATGTCAACCACCTTATCCATCAATGCGTCTGGGCTGTTGCGGTGCAGGCGCACGTTGGGCTTGGGCTCCAGGATGGGCGACATCTCGTCGATTACCTCCAGCAGGGCGAAGGTCAGGTCGTTGGTCATATCCTGGCCGTAGGGCCCCAGCCCAGACAGGGTCAGGAGCTGGCCGTACCCGGCGGTGATGCCCTGGTTGCCGCCGGTGCGGATCATCGCATCATAGGCGGTGTTGCAGTGGATCCAGAAGCACTTGAGGATCTCTTTTCCAAACTCGCGATCCATGCCCTGGGCGAGCGAGCGCCGCCAGGCCGGGTAGAGATACTGGTCGATGCGGCCGAACGAGTCGCCCGGTCCGGGGTAACCTTCGTCGCTCATCACCAGCATGTGGGTCAGCCACAATGCCTGGACCGCTTCCCAGAAGTTCTCCGGCGGCTCCCAGGGTACCTTTTGCAACATACGAGCCATCTCTTCTAACTCGGCCTGGCGCTGTTCGCTGGCTTCAACGGCAGCCAGCCCGGCGCAGATCGCGCTATATGCGGCGGCCAGGTCGCGCGGCATCGTCGCGGCGGTCATCATCGCGCGCAGCTGGGCGCCCCGCGGACCGCGCTTTTCGCCCGGGCTGAGTGCGTTGTAATGCTCTTCGAGATCAGCGTAGATGCCTTTCCAGCCGTGCTCAATGACGAAATCGTACCCGGGAACCAGGTGGCCGCTGGTCGCCCCGGCGTTGCCGTAGCCGTGATTATGCAGCCACTGCATGGCCGCCCGGCAGCCGCGCGGCCCGTAGACCAGCGCATCGCGCTTTTTTGCTTCGCGCTGGTTCAGGCAGGCAGAGGCAAGGATGTTGAAGCGGCCCCCGGCGACCAGGTCTCCAGGCATGATTTCCTTGGGCAGGTAATTCACCATGACCTCTTTGACAAACCAGGCCCTGCGTTCGGGAAGACTCCACTCCCAGAAACCGGGCGCCAATGCTACCGGGTGGGCTACCTGGCGGAATGAAGAGCGGAAAGTTTGCAGAAAAGCGTAGGTCTCGGGGACAATATAGAATGAGATTTCGTTGAACTGGAAATCCCACGGCGTCCCGGTCGTCCAGGCGGTGAACTCATTATTCCAGGATCGTTTCACCCCCTGGAAGTAGTAATCTCGCAGCCACTGGACGCGTGAAGATAAGTTTACCGGCTTCTTAATGGCATAGCGGGGCGGTTCGAGTGTGTTTGGAGTGCACATATTGCCTCCCTGTTGGTCCGGATGGGTTTGTATCTATTATATATCCCCAGGCGATGTGCGAGTCACAATTAATATTTCATCCGAATCGTGAACCGGCTGCCGTTTCCTGGCCCGCTGCTTTCTGCCGTGATTATCCCGCCTTGTAATCGGACAAGCGAGCGGGCGATGGCCAGCCCCAGCCCAGAGCCGCCTTCGGAGCGCGACTCGTCGCCGCGGTAGAAGCGGTCGAACACGTGCGGGAGTGCTTCTGGGGCAATGCCTTTGCCATTGTCCTCGACTTCCAACACAACCGCATCATCTTCCCGGTTGGCAATCAGGCGGATCTCTCCGCCGCCGGGCGTGTAGCGCAGCGCGTTGCTGACCAGGTTGCCCAGCGCCTGCAGCATCCGCTCCGGGTCGGCGTGGATCGATGGCAGATCCGGCGCGATTTCAGCAGTCAGCCGGTTGCCGGCCAGGTCGGCCTGGTGCTGGAAAGAAGCGGCTAACCGCTCGATCAATTCGGCCGGCTGGGTGGTCTGGTAGTTCATCGACAGCTCGCCTGCTTCAGCCAGCGACAGGGTGCGCAGGTCTTCGACCAGCCGTTGTAAGAAGATCGACTCATCGTACATCGCAGCAAACCGTTTCGGCGAGGGCTTCAGGACGCCATCCTTCAACCCTTCCAGGTAGCCGGTGATTACTGCCAGCGGGGTGCGCAGGTCGTGGGCGATGTCGGCAGTCATCTGGCGGCGCAGGGCATTGGCGTGCTCGAGGTCGGCGCTCATCTGGTTGAAGGTGCGGGTCAGCTCGCCCAGTTCATCGCGCGATCGAACCGGGACCTGCTGGCTCAGCTTGCCTTTAGCCATGGCGCTGGTGGCCAGGGTCAGGTCGCGGATTGGCC
>CAZBDC010000006.1:10622-60711 GCA_964490575.1 uncultured Anaerolineaceae bacterium
CATAGCGGTAGAAGCCGCAGTCAGGTCGAGCACAGGGCGGGTGATGGTGCGGGCCAGGAACAGCCCCAGCAGCACCGCCAGGCCAGACACTCCGGCCGTAGCCAGCAGGACAGCCTGCGTCATCCGGGATAAGAAGCGCTCTTCTAACGGGTTGGGCCGCGCCTGGCCGCCGGTCACCAGGATGTACCCTACCACCTGGTTGTTGGCAATAATTTCGACCCGCTCCTGGGCTGGAACAGCCGGAATTTTTTCGCCGGCCTGGAACGGGCCGGTGTCAATTAGCAGGTTCCCTTTCAAATCCACCAGGAAGAAAGGGGGCGGGTTGAGTTCTCTTTGATTGGGCCCGTCTCGTAGGTCCGGGGCAAGCATCAACCCGCGCTCGAAGGCGCCCGCGATGCCGTCCCAGGAGCCATGCTGCTGGTAGTAGGCCGTGGCGGTGTTGGTGTATTCATTCAGGCGGCGGTCGGTCAGTAAGCGGTTAAATTCCAGGGTGGTAAAGCCGCCGATCAGCAAGGCCACCAGGGCGATGCCGGCCAGGCTGACGATTAGAAAGGCCAGGGTCAGCTTGAGAGTCAGTGAGCGCACGCGGAGCCTCTTTCAAAAGCTAACGGAACAGCGGCGTAGAATTGTTTCAGGTAAGCAGGTGACGCGCCGTTCATTGCATTACGCCTGCCGGAAGCGGTAGCCAATGCCGAATACGGTTTCGATATAATGCGGGTGAGCCGGGTCGGCTTCAATCTTAAGGCGCAGGTTGCGGATATGGACGTCAATCGTGCGGGCGACGCCTTCGAAGGTGGTTCCCTGCAACCTCTCGAGCAGGTCGAGCCGTGAGAAAACTCGCCCGGGAGAAGCCATCAGTACAGCCAGCAGGTCAAACTCGGACGGCGTCAGTTTGACGGTCCGTTCGCCGACCCGCACCTCATGGTCGCCCTTGTTGAGATAAATTTCACCAGCGCGCAGGATTTCTCCAGCCGAGAGGTCATGCCCGGCGCGGCGCAGGACAGCCCGGATGCGCGCCACCAGCTCGCGCATCCCAAAAGGTTTGGTGATGTAATCGTCTGCGCCCAGTTCGAGGCCCAACACCTTGTCCATTTCTTCCAGGCGAGCCGTAAGCAGGATGACCGGCACGGACTGTTCCTTGCGAAAAGCGCGCAAGAACTCGTACCCGTCCATTTTGGGCATCATGATGTCCAGCAGGACCAGGTCGGGTTTTTCCTGGCGGGCGGTGTACAGGGCCTGCTGCCCATTTTCGGCCACAATCACGCGAAAGTTTTCTTCGGTGAGGTAGTCACGCAGCAGCGCGCGGATATTGGCCTTGTCATCCACTACCAGGATCGTTTTTGTTGTCATCAGGTCCTCTCAGCTGCCGCACCGGGCTGCCATTTCTCTTATTGTAATGCCACATGTCCTAATTCTGCATTTCGCGCCCTCGATGTGGGGCCATAAAGGCAAGCTGCCTATCCCGAGCAACACAACTGCTTTTCTAAGCATAGCAGGCAGATGTTAAGAAATTGTTTAGAAGTGGTATGGGTGTTATTTAGGTAACCTGCCCCTTCAAGTCAAACAGGATTAATACACGATCTAAACAAGATCTTAATATGTGTTCCTTATGATAGAGGCGATGAGTTGATTTTTTTACAGCTTTCCAATGATTTTGGAGGTCCCGAATGAAATATCACAAGCTGCCGTCTCAGAGGAAAGCCTTCCTCAGACGCCGGGGCGTTTGGGTCGCCATTGTAACACTGCTGTTGGCCGGAAGCGGCGCAGCCTGGTACTTCCTGCGCGGTCCGGGCGCAACTCAGCCCCCTTCTCAGGCCGGGATGGTGAATTTTACGATTCCGGTGGAGCGTGGTGACATCAGCCTGTCTGCCAGCGGCTCTGGAACACTGGTTGCCAGTAAGGAAGTGGATCTGAGCTTCTCTACCGGCGGGGCGGTGGCCGAGCTAAACGTAAAAGTGGGCGACATGGTCGCAGCCGGGGACAGCCTGGCCCGCCTGGGAAACGCACTGGACCTGGAAGCCAACCTGGCTTCCGCCCGCCTGCAGCTTCTCCAGGCGCAGCAGGCTTTGCAGGATCTTCAAAAGGGCGCGGATGTCCACCTGGCAGAGGCCTACCAGGCCCTGGTGATGGCTCAGCAGGCCTATACGGACGCGGAGGCTGCCAGCCAGCGTATGGCTTATGGCCGCTGTAGCCAGGAGGTCAGAACCCGTTACACCGAGACGCTGGAGCACGCTCAACAGAAGCTGGATGAACTGACCCAAAAGGATTATGGATCGGACCGGTGGATCTACGCAAAACAGGATTACGATACGGCGTTGGCGAACTTCAACTACTGCGCAGCTTATACCGATGAAGAAAAGGCGAAGGCCCAGGCAGAGCTGACCCTGGCATCTGCTGCTCTCAAACAGGCTGAAGAAACTTACGCAACGCTGAAACAAGCCTCGGGCGTCGACCCAGATGAGTTCACCCTGGCTGAGGCGAAAGTCGCGGAGGCTGAGAAGGTCCTGGCTGGCGCCGAAGAAGACCTGGAAGGCATCGTCCTTACCGCGCCGATCGATGGGAAGGTTATCTATATCGCGGCTGGACAGGGCGAGGTAGTCGGCACCGAGGTATTTATCACGATTGCCGACGTCAGCCGCCCGATGGTCCAATTGAGCGTCGACGAGACGGACCTGGACAAGCTGGTGATCGGCACGGCCGTACGGGTCACTTTTGACGCGCTGGAGGATCAAACCTTCAACGGCATGGTCGTTCAGGTTGACCCGCAGATGACGGCTTCGGGTCCTTACCGGGTAGCCACGGGCCTGGTCGAGCTGGATGAGGAAGCTGGCAGGACTATTCAGAACCTGCCGTTAGGCCTCAGCGCCAGCGTGACGTTGATCCTCCAGGAGGCGAAAGATGTGCTGCTGGTGCCTGTTTCAGCCCTGCAAAAAACCGGTGATGGCGAATATGCGGTGGCGGTGACCGGCAGTGATGGCCAGGTCACCATGCGGACCGTGCAAATTGGGCTGCAGAACGATGCATATGCCGAGATTCTATCCGGTTTAGAAGAAGGCCAGATGATCAACGCCGGGTTGAAAGTGGGTTCTTCCGGTACGGTGAGTGATTCGGGCGACGAGATGATGTTCCCAATGGATGGGGGGATGCCGATGCCGGGCGGCGGAGGAATGCCGCCGGGTGGCGGGATGCCGTGATAATGACCCGGGTTGAATGAGGCGGACGAAGATGAACGGGCAGAAATTGACACGAAAGAAACACACTGGCCTCCTCCCGGCGATTTTGACCCTGCTGATGGTCGTTGGGGCAGGGGCAGGATTATGGCTGTTGGGGCAGCCGGATGGATTATCCGGTGGGCAGGCCACACAGGTGGCTGGCTCGGTATATCAGACCACCGTAACCCGGCGGGGGAACGTAGCCCTCTCGATCTCCGGAACGGGAACGGTTGTGGCGTCTCAGGTGGTCGACCTGGCTTTTCGAGTATCCGGTGAACTGGCTGAACTGAACGTCCAGGTGGGCGACCAGGTTGGCGAAGGACAGGTGCTGGCCCGGCTTGGCAGCTTGCCTGAACTGGAACTGGCGGTCGATAACCAGGAACTGGCGGTGACGCTCGCCGAACAGGCGCTGGAAGAAATACAGGCCAACGGACTGGCGGCGCTGGCGCAGGCTGCGGCAGAGGTCGCTGCTGCTGAAGCTGCTTACACCGAAGACGAAGCGAACCTGCACCAGCCGGGCGACTCGCGCTGCGCGCCCAGCCTGACTCAAGACTATTACTTCGAATATTTGTATGCCCAGAAGCGCGTGGACGAGTGGGAAGGTTACCTGGCGGATGCCAACACCGGTTACAGCGACACGTATATCCTCGAACGGCTAGCGCCTATGCGGAAAGAACGCGACCGGGCTTACTACAATTGGGTATACTGCCAGAGCTATACTGCAGAAGAGATTCAGGCGTCACAGGCGGCTCTAGATTTGGCGCAGGCCAGGCTGGCGCGGGCTCGCGCTGATTACGATACGCTGCAGGCCAGCCAGGGATCGGATATCCAGGCGGTGGAAATTGCCCGGGCAGAGCTGGCTGCAGCCCGCTTGCAGCTTACCAGGGCCCAGAATGACCTGACCGGCGCGACCATTACAGCCCCGATTGCCGGGACGGTGATGGCGGTGAACGGTAGCATTGGCGAGACGGTCGGGACGGGAGTCTTTATCACCCTGGCGGTGCTGGATGATCCGCAGGTGCAGGTCACCGTCGATGAGACCGACCTGGTCAATTTTGCCGTGGGCTGCCCGGCGCAGGTTACCTTCGAAAGCCTGGCTGAGAGAACACTGGCGGGGACCGTTTCGGAAGTGTTTCCGGCGCTGGCAACTGTCGATGGCGTTGGGGTGGTGCAGGGGTTGGTCGACCTGGAGGGCTCCGGAGTGCGCCTGCCGGTCGGGCTGACCGCGTCTGTAGAGGTCACCTGCCAGAGCGCCAGCAGCGTTCTGTACATTCCTGCCCAGGCGTTGTACAGGGATGGCCAGGTCACCTATGTCTACGTGATCGATGCGCTTGGACAGCCGGAAAAGCGCGAAGTAACGGTCGGTATCGAGACGGTCGCATCCGCTGAAATCTGCAGCGGGCTGGAAGAAGGAGAGGTAGTCATCCTCTCCCGAGTGGAAGAGAACTGAGAAGATGGAGTTTTACTATGAAATCCATGACGCTACGGAAACGAACAAAAAGGTCGCGCATCTGGATCCCAATCCTACTGATCCTGCTGGCTACTGCAGGTGGTGGAGGGTACTATTATTGGATGACCCGGTCGGCTGCGCAGGCCGCCCTTTCTGGCGTGGCCCAGGCAGCGGAAGACACCATACAGACCAGCCAGGTCCGGCAGGGCAGCATCACCCTTTCGGTTTCTGGGTCCGGTAGTCTGGCGGCCGGGCAGGAGCGAGAGCTGGGCTTCTCTGCTTCTGGTACCCTGGGCGAGCTGAACGTTCAGGTCGGAGATGTGGTTGATGAGGGCCAGGTGATGGCGAGGCTGGCGGACCTGACTGAGCTTCAGGCTGCTGTAAACGAGGCTCAGCAAGACCTGATTGCTTCTCAGGAAGAGTTGCAGGCATTGAAGGACGATGCGGCTGTCAACCTTGCGAATGCCCGGTTGGCCGTGTCCGAAGCTCAGGAGGCGTTTTATGACGCGCAGTCTGGGCTGATTCAGGCGGGCATGGCGCGCTGCGACCAGGAAACCATCGAAGCCTACTACTACAAATGGACACATGCCAGGGATTACCTTGAATCGCTGGGTGATGGAGGGGGCAACGCCGACTATTACCTGACCACCATTGTGCCGGCCAGGAACACGGTTGCCCAGGCCTATCATGCTTACGTTTACTGTGCCGGTTTCGCCGATTACGAAGTTGACGCTTCGCAGGCGAACCTTGCGCTGGCTGAAGCGAAGCTGGACCAGGCCAGGGTAAAACTGGAGACCCTGACCGCGAACGAAGGGATTGACCCGCTTGAACTGGCCAAAGCAGAGAACAAGGTGGCTAACGCTCAGCTGGCGCTGGATAAGGCCGCTCAGAAGCTGGATGGCGCGACGATCATGGCTCCCTTTGCCGGCACAGTTCTGTCGGTTGCGGCCCAGGTGGGGGATGAAGTTGGCAGCGGAGCCTTCATCACCCTGGCAGATCTTGCTCATCCCCGGGTGGCGTTCAGCGCGGATGAAACTGACCTGGATATGCTGGCTGTTGGCGAACTTGCTTACGTTTCCTTTGATGCGATCCCCGGGCAAACGTTTCGGGGGAAAGTAATCCGCATCGACCCGGCCCTGCAGAACTCCGGTGGCTACGCGGTCGTAACCGGCCTGATTGAGCTGGACCTCAGCCAGGAAAGCGAGCCGCCGGTGCTGGTCAAGGGCCTGAACGCCTCGGTGGAGTTGGTCAAGGCTTCGGCCGAGGATGTGTTGCTGGTTCCCGTGCAGGCGGTGCGCGACCTGGGCGATGGCAGCTATGCGGTCTTTGTGGTGGGGGCTGATGGCAAGCCCAGGATGCGGGTCGTTGAAGTGGGCCTGCAGGACGCCGCCAGTGCGGAGATCAAGAGCGGCCTTGCCCTGGGCGACGTGGTAACGACCGGTGTCGTGGAAACAAAATAAAGCTGGCTGGCAGGCCCATCCTGGAGGAACTTTATGGAAACGAACAACAGTCCGCAGAAAGAAATGATTATTGAGACGATCGACCTGAAAAAGGTTTATGGATCTGGGGACGCAGAGGTGAAAGCGGTCAACGGGATCAGCATCCAGATTCGGGCCGGGGAGTTCGTGGCAATTATGGGTCCGAGCGGTTCTGGAAAAAGCACCTTGATGAACATCCTGGCTTGCCTGGACCGCCCTACCGAAGGCAAATATATCCTGGCCGGAGAAGATATCAGTGAATACGACCGGGTCGACCTGGCCATGGTGCGCAGCCAGATGATTGGCTTTGTCTTCCAGTCTTTCAACCTGCTGGCGCGCACCACTGCGCTCGATAATGTGCTTATGCCGATGATTTACAGGCGCGAAAACCGGGTCAGCCCGGCCAAACGCAAGGAGATTGCTATGGCCGCGCTGGAAAGCGTTGGGCTGGCTGACCGTATGCATCACCTGCCGAACGAACTGTCCGGCGGTCAGCAGCAGCGGGTCGCCATCGCGCGCGCCCTGGTGAACGACCCGGTCCTGATCCTGGCTGATGAGCCCACCGGTAACCTCGACACGCATTCGAGTGAGGAGATCATGGCCTTGCTGGCTGACCTGCACAATCGCGGGCGGACGATCGTCGTGGTCACCCACGAGCCGGATATCGCCCATCACACCGAGCGGGTGATCACGATGCGCGACGGCAAACTGTATTCTGACCACCTGAACGGTCGCAACGTGAACTGGCAGAATGCCACCGGGATCGATTATTCGCCGGTTGAAAAGGGGATTGCATCATGAACCTGGGAGAAGTATTGAAAATTGCCGCGAAAAGCCTGGCCTCGAACAAGCTGCGCTCGCTTTTGACCATGCTGGGCGTCATCATCGGCGTGGCGGCGGTGATCGTGATGATCTCGATCAGCGCCGGTACAGAGGCGACCATTGCCGAGCAGATCAACGGGCTGGGGTCGAACCTGCTGTTTATCAACGCCTCTTTTACCCGCGGCGGACCCGGGCAGCGGCAGACTTCAGGCGGGCTGGTCTATGATGACGTGGCAGCCATCCGCGAGCAGATCAACGGGGTGGCCGGGGTGTCAGTCGAGCAGCAGACTAGTGTCGACGTCAAAGCCGGCAGCGTCACCCTGGAAGATGTCACCATCGTTGGAACGACCCCGGATTACCTGACGGTCCGCAACGTGGCGCTTGGCAGAGGACGGTTTATAACCGAGGAAGATAATGAGAACGTCGAGAAGGTGGTCGTGCTGGGGTCTGGCGTGGCAGAAGAACTGTTTGGCGCCAGCGATCCGATTGGGATGACCCTTTACGTGAATAACACCCAACTGGTTGTGGTCGGCGTGCTGGCGCCCAAGGGGCTATCCGGCGGGACGGACTTTGACGCGCTTATTTATACGCCGATCAACGTCGTTTTTAAGAAGTTCACTTTTTCAATGTTTGCCCGTTTCATGGGCGACTCTGTGCGCACGATCTATGTCTCCGTGGCTGAAAATGCCAGCATGGACAGGGTCAGCCAGCAGATCACCTATTTGCTGGCCATGCGCCATGAAGTCTCGCTGGATTCGCTCGACTTTTCGATCACCTCTCAAGAGGACATTATTGAAACCCAGGAGTCGACCACCGAATCGTTTCGTACCCTGCTGGCCTGGGTGGCGGGAGTCTCGCTTATCGTGGGCGGGATCGGAATTATGAACATCATGCTGGTCAGCGTGACGGAACGGACGCGCGAGATCGGCCTGCGCCAGGCGGTTGGTGCAACGCCCGGGGATATCCAGGTCCAGTTTTTATCCGAGGCGCTGATGCTGAGTCTGTTGGGCGGCCTGTTGGGCGTGCTGGCCGGGCTGGGTGGTTCCTATCTGTTCGGTGAGTTGAGCGGGATGCGGACCGTGATCCTGCCCTATTCAGTGATCCTGTCTTTCCTTTCGTCGGCCTTAATCGGCATTTTCTTTGGCTTCATCCCGGCCCACCAGGCGGCGCAGCTTGACCCGATTGTGGCGCTCCGGCATGAGTGAGGGTTAGCAAGGTTGCATTCAAAGACATGCAATTTGAGGAGCATGAGAAATCTTATGATGAAGAAGATTCTGTCCATAACAATTTTTGTTTTGGTTGTTGCCACACTGGCGGCCTGTTCGACCGCGCAACCGTCCTCCACCCAAAACCAGGCCGAGGAGATCGCTGTTCAGGAAGGCCAGCCGCTGCAAAACCGCCTGGCGATTGGCATACTGGCGCTGGAAGGCACCGACCAGGCGGTTACACCCGAACAGGCCCAGGCCCTGCTGCCGCTGTGGAAGGCGGTCAAAAGCCTGAGCGCCAGCGATACGGCCTCGTCCGAAGAGATCGCCGCGCTGTACGACCAGATCGAAGAGTTGCTGGAGGCTGAGCAGGTCCAGGCGATCCAGGCGTTGAACCTGTCTCCCGAAGACACCCAGGCCTTGATGGAAAAGTATGGCGTCAAAATGCAGACACCGGGGGGAGCCGGGGAAAACCCCGAGGGTCTCAGCCAGGACGAGCGCGCTACGCGCATCGCGCAGTTCCAGGCCCAGGGCGGTGGTGGAGGCCAGTTCCAGCCTGGTGGGGGACAGGGAGGGAGCGGTTTTGGACGCGGGCAGATGCCGCCGGGCGGCGCGCCGCCTGAGGGCGGCCCCGCAATGGACCGCCCCAATGCACAGGGCACGCCCGATCCATCCATGACCAGGCGCGGCGGGTTTGGTGGTGGATTCAACCTGATATGGGTTGATCCGCTGATCGAGCTAATGCAGGAACGGGCCGGTTCATAACGGTGGGCCGGGTGCCCGGGCAGGTTGCCAGGCCCGGCCGGTGATATACTTACGGGTGCAGCGTTGGGCCTGTCCCGCCCGGTCAGGCCAGACGCCTACATCTCTGGCGAGGAGTACCAGACGGTGGAACGCTCCCTGAGTACCTATGAGCGCTGGTATGGTCGGGACGAGCCGCCCCCGGAAATGATTGCGCTGCGGGCGGGCGATCTGACCGTTGATTTTCAAGATGGCGACCTGCGCTGCCTGAGCATGGGCAGCCAGGAGCTGGTCCGCCGGGTTTATGTGGCCGTCCGCGACCCGAATTGGAATACCATCCCCGGCAGCATCAGCGACCTGGCAGTCGAGCGCGGGGAAAGCAGTTTTAAGATCGCTTACCACTGCCGTCACCAGGCCGGGCCGGTTGACTTTCATTGGCAGGCCCAGATGGAAGGTAAGGCAAATGGTGCGATCGAGTGCCTGCTGGAGGGTGAGGCCGGAGACGCTTTTCGCTACAACCGGATTGGTTTCTGCCTGCTCCACCCCATCCGGGGTATTGCGGGGCAGCCTTACCAGGCGAGCACGCCCGGCGGGCCGGTTTCCGGTCGTCTGCCTGATCTGGTCGGCGCGCAGCGGATTGTCAATGGGCTGGAGGCGCCGCTCTTCCCACCCTTCACCAGCCTGTCAATTGACCTGGCCAATGGAGCCCGCCTGGTCACGGCCTTCGAAGGTGACCTGTTCGAGATGGAAGATCAGCGCAACTGGAGCGATGGCTCCTTTAAAACTTATTCCACCCCGCTTTCCCTGGGCTATCCTCACCAGGCGCAGGCCGGGCAGGCATTCCGCCAGAAGATTACCATCCGGCTGGAAGGGGCCACCTGGCCGGAAAGACTCCCCGCTGGCGCTTCCGGAGCGCCCATCCGCCTGGCCCTGGGAGAGGAAACCGGGTTTCGGCTGCCCCGGCTGGGCTATGGCATCCCGTCCGGCGAAGACGCGCCGGGCGAGTCGGACCTGATCGCCCGGCTGCGGCCTGACCATCTGAAAGCCGAGGTGCATCTGGTGGACCCTGGCTGGCCTGCTCGCCTGCGGCGGGCTGCCCTCACGGCTGGGCAGGTCGGCAGCCCGCTGGAACTGGCCCTCTTCCTGGATGAAAGCTCTCAGGAAGCGCTCGAACGCCTGGCGCATCTATTGGCCGGCATCCGCCTGGCGCGGGTGATTGTCTTCCACGAAGCAGAGGCCGCCCGGGGCGTCACTTCGCCGCGCTGGATGGATATGGCCCGGCGCGTGCTGGCGGATGCCTGCCCGGGCCTGCCTTTGTTCGGCGGAACAAATGGGAACTTTGCCCAGCTCAACCGCCAGCCGCCTGAGACCGCGCTGATGGACGGCGTATCTTACCCGCTTAATCCACAGGTGCACGCGTTCGACGAGCGCTCGCTGATCGAAGGCATCGAAGCCCAGCGCGATACAGTGATCGGCGCGCGGGCGCTCGCCAACGGATTGCCTGTGGCGGTCAGCTCGGTCACGCTGAAACCGCCCTTCAACCAGGTCGCCCTGGAGGCCGAAGGGCCGCCCGACCCTGGCCAACTGCCCGCGCCGGTCGACTTGCGCCAGATGTCGCTGTTCGCCGCGGTTTGGACGACCGGCAGCCTGGGCTCGCTGGCGGCGGGTGGGGCGAGCTCGGTGACGTATTACGAAATGTGCGGCTGGCGGGGGCTGGTTGAGACCGGGCGGGGCAGCCGTCTCCCGGCGAAGTTCCGCTCGTTCCCGGGCATGGTCTTCCCGGTCTACTGGGTGTTCCGTTTCCTGGCGGATGCGAAAGGCGCCGCACTGCTTGAAACGCATTCTGAGCGGCCGCTGCGTGCGGAACTGCTGGCGCTGCGCGACCCAGGCCGGCTCTGGCTGGCGGCGGTAAATTACCAGCCGCAGGAGCAGGAAGTGCGCATCCTGCCGCTGCCAGGTAGGCAGGTCACCCGGCTGCGCTTGAACGAGGACACCTTTGCGGAGGCAACTGCGGACCCCTGGACATTTCTTGCCAGGATGGAGCAGATTGAGATTGCCAGTAGGGGGCTGGCCCTGAGGCTGAAGCCCTATGAAACCAGCCTGGTTGCGGCCAGGCTGGCGGATTGATCAAACGAAACAAGTATCAAAAAAGTAATTCACCGGAACGTTGAGATGATCTTTTGCGCGGCCTCGATTTCATCCCGGCAGATTGTGTGTCCCATGCCCGGGTAAATGCGCTGGTCTACCTGCGCCCCCATTGCCTGCAGCAGGGCAGTGGTCTCTTCCACGCGCTCCAGAGGGATAAAGGGGTCAGCATCTGAGCAGCCCAGGAATGCCGGCGTGCCGGCCAGGCTGCCCGCTGATCTGCGCGGTTGACCGATGGGCCAGATGTACCCCCCGCTGAAGGCCAGCAGCCCGCCCCAACGCCGGACATCGCTGGAGTGCTGTGCGCTGCGCAGCACGAACTCGATCGCCAGCGAAGCCCCCTGCGAAAATCCGCCGATGGCGATGCGCTCCGCCGGGATACCGGCCTGCTCCAGCATTTTTACCACCTCATTTATCCGCCGCAGGGCTGAACTCAGGTAAGGCTCGTTGGATTCGAGTGGGGCGATCAACCGCTGCGGGTACCAGGTGCTGCCAAAAGCCTGCGGAGCCAGTACGACCATATCTGCCGGCAAGTCGAATTCCTGCGCCAGCCCAATGATATCTTGGGCCGAAGCACCGCGCCCGTGCAGCAGGATCAGTGCGCTGCCGGCATTGGCTAGCTCACTGCCCAGGCGCAGCAGCGGTGTTCCCTGGTGGGGGTGCTGATTACCTAATAATAAGTCTATTTTTGTTGTACAGGAACGCGTCAATCATTGATTTATTTGTTATAATACAGATATATTGTATAAAAATAGTTAATATAATAAAGGCGGTTTACGATGAAAGCGCAAGGGAAGACGATTGTTGTAACAGGTGGCGGAAGCGGCATGGGGCGCGAGTTGGTTTTGTTGCTCCTCAAGAAGGGGGCGCGGGTGGCTGCCATCGATATCAATGAAGCTACCTTGAAGGAGACCGTGGAACTGGCAGGGGACTATCAGGGCCGGTTGTCCACTCATATTGTGAATATCGCGGACCGCGAAGCGGTAATGGCGCTCCCCGAGGCGGTTATTCAAGCTCACGGTGCGGTGGACGGCATTATTAACAATGCGGGGATCATCCAGCGCTTTGTCAGGGTCAACGATCTGGATTTTAGGGAATTCGAGCGGGTTATGAACGTTAACTTTTGGGGTACGGTCAATGTCACCAAGGCATTCTTGCCTCACCTGCTCAAGCGTCCCGAAGGGCATATCGTCAATATTTCCAGCATGGGCGGCTTTCTGCCTGTTCCGGGCCAATCGTTTTACGGTGCATCGAAAGCGGCAGTGAGTTTGCTATCCGATGGATTGCATTCGGAATTGCTGCCAACCAATGTGCGCGTGACGACGGTCTTTCCAGGCGCCATTGCCACCAATATCACCGTGAATTCAGGCCTCACCACCACTCCCCGGCCAGCTTCACAAAACCGGCAGCAGATGAAAACGACATCCGCTGCCGCGGCAGCCGAAATCATCATCGATGGCATGGAGAAAAACAAGTATCACGTTATGGTGGGTCAGGACGCAAAATTGATGCGGTTTATTCGCAACCTGGCTCCAGAACGCGCGGCAAAATTCCTATACTCGCAGATGAAAGGCCTCCTGGCCGATTAAGCGGAATCCATCACCCTACCTGCGGCAGGCGTTCGAAGTAGACCCCACCGGCTTCGAGCGTCTGTCTTAGTTGAGGATAGGGAAGCTGGCGCGCCCCCAGGCCCTGCAAAGCGCATAAAGCGGCGGCTGTGCCGGCGGCCTGTCCCTGCGCCATGCAGCAGACTGTGTTGCGGGTCGACATGTGGGCGCGCCGGTCAGAGGTGATCAACATGCCGGCGGCCAGCAGGTTCTCAATTCCCTGGACGCATAAAGCCCGGTAGGGAACGCCATACGTGCCGCCATCCCGGACCTGGTAGCGGGGCGCCATGTCGTGAAAGCCATAAGCGAGTACATCGTCCGGGAAGTGGTGTCCCTCGATGACATCTGCATGGGTGATATCATAGTCGCATGCGATCACCCGCGCGCGGCGGATATTCAGCGCAGGGCTTGTCCGGGCGATGAATGCTTTTTCGCAGCCGGGCACGTACTGGCGAAAGAGCTGAATGGCTTTCGCCTGCCGTTTTCTTAGCTCCAACTCTGCTTTTGCTGCCGCATCCCGGTCAGTTGGGCTGACCGGCATTTTTAGATTCAGCTTGATAAACATGAAATAATCATCGTGAACGGTTGTCGTCACGAAAGACATGCCGATCTTGTGCGCTTCTTCGCGGAAAACAGCCGGCAGCTTCCGCGAGTCGGCGTCCAGCCGGACGATCTTTCCGCTCTCGCCGCTGCGCAGCCCTTCGCTGTACTGGCTAACCGCGGTATGAGATTCGAGGAACTGGTGATATTTTTCAAGATCCACCCCGCCGACCCCGATGCTGTTGGCTACCTCATAATCGTTCGGCTCGGTAAACTGCGCCCCAGAAAAAGCAGCTAAATCGCCATAGGCCGTGCAGTCGACAAACGACCGGGCAAAGATTGCCTCGCGCCCGGAGCGACTTTCGGTGATCACTCCGCGGATTTTGGCGCCATCCATGATAGCCCCGGTGAGCAGGGTGTTCACGCAGAAAAACACACCGGCTTCTTCCAGCATCTCGAACACGACCAGTTTGTACAACTCGGTGTCGATGGCGGTGCAAACCGAGTCGTAATCATAGCCCACAGTCATCTCGGCGTGTCCCGAGGCGCCGCCAACCTGCATCAGCCGGTCGACGATCTCCTGCGGGATACCCTTTACCACCTGGCGCTTTTCCACCCCTGGGAAAGCCTTCCACAGGTTATAGAAGCTGTGCAGAGCTGTCCCGCCTTCCACCACGGTTCCACCTGGATATCCTTTCATCTCAATCAGGGTTGTCCTGGCGCCCAGGCGAGCGGCGGCAATGGCTGCCACAACCCCGGCGGTGCCGCCGCCGGCGATGACCACGTCACATTCACGGATGGGCAAATTTCGGGCTGGTTCGGTATAAATCATGGTGACCTCTGGATATTATTTCGCTTTGTTTTTCTAGTTTAGCATAGGTCTGAGCCGCTTGCGACAACCCGATTATGAATCGCTTATTGTGAAAGACCGCTTTCCCTTCGAATCAAAACACTGGCTTATGCTATCCAGCATATAATTCTAGTTGAAAAATATTGCCATGCCTTCCATCAAATAATAGCTTGCAATTCCTTGGGGCAAGGAGAAGGGCCTTTGTCGCCAGGGTGAACAGACCTGTAAAACAACTCTATACGAAGGATATGATATGACCGTTGTACTTGCCATTGATCAGAGCACATCGGGGACGAAAGCCTTGCTCTTTGATGACCATGGGAACCTGTTGGACCAGATCAGCCTGGAGCACCGCCAGTTTTATCCGAAACCCGGTTGGGTAGAGCATGACGCGGAAGAAATTTACCAGAACCTCATTTCGGCTGCCGGGAGCCTGTTGCAAAAGAACCCGGCGGTCGTCAAAGACCTTTTATGCCTGAGCATTACCAACCAGCGCGAAACCGTGGTGGTTTTTGAGAAGGGCACTGGGAAACCATTACGCCGCGCGATTGTCTGGCAGTGCCGCCGGGGGGCAGATCTCTGCGACCGGCTGGCTGAAGAAGGCCATTCGGACCTGGTGCACCAGCATACCGGCTTGAAAATCGATACCTATTTCTCGGCTTCGAAACTACGCTGGTTGGTTGAGGAGGATCCTGAAATTGGCAGAGGACTGCGGGAAGGGCAGGCCCTGGTGGGGACCGTCGACTCCTATCTCATTTACCGGTTGACCGGTGGGCAGGTGCATGCTACCGATGTGACCAATGCCAGCAGGACATTACTGTACGATATCAATCAACTGGGCTGGGATGAAGAGCTGTGCCGCCTGTTCAAGGTCCCGGTACACGCGTTGCCCGAAGTGCGCGAGAGCATGGATGGGTTCGGGCAGACAACGATCGAGGGACTGCTGCCGTCCCCGATCCCGATTCGCGGGGTGATGGGCGACTCTCAAGCGTCGTTGTTTGCGCAGTGCTGCTATGCGCCCGGCACGGCCAAGGTCACCTTTGGGACAGGTTCTTCCCTGCTGCTGAACATTGGCAGTGAGGTGAAGCTTTCTCAACAAGGGATTGTGACCGCGATTGCCTGGGTGTATCGAGACCAGCCGACTTATGCCTTCGAAGGGCTGATCAACTTCAGTGCAGCCACGATTTCCTGGCTGAAAAACCAGCTGCGGTTGATTCAGAATGCTGCCGAAACTGAAGAACTGGCCCTTTCGGTCGCCGGGAATGACGGGGTGTACCTGGTCCCGGCGTTCGTGGGGTTGAGCGCGCCTTACTGGCAGCCAGACGCGCGCGCGGCAATCGTCGGGATGACCTCTGCCACCACCCGGGCCCACGTCGTGCGCGCGGCGCTCGAGTCGATTGCTTACCAGGTGAAAGATGTGCTGGAACTGATGGCGGCGGAATCCGGGGTGCCGCTGCAGCGCATCGAGGGCGATGGCGGCGCGGTGCGCAACCGGTTCCTGATGCAGTTTGTGGCCGACATGGTCCGCTACCCGCTGCGCATCCCGGACCTGGCCGAGCTTTCCGCGTTGGGGGCAGTGTTCGCCGGCTACCTGGGAAGCGGGCTGTTCGATTCCCTCGACGACCTTGCCCGGCTTCCCCGGCACACCATTCAATATATTCCGCAAATGCCAGTTGAGCAGGTCGCTCAACTGTACGCCGGCTGGAAATCGGCAGTGCAGCGGGTCTTATGAGGCGGGTCTTCGCGAAATGACAGGGACCGGTGGGGAATGGACGGATCGACACGCGCGCCAGAGGAGAAAACTTATGCCGGAGATCCCGGTCGTTATCAGCGATCAAGCTTTTGATGAGCTGGGCAGATGCGCCCGGGAGTCAGGGCCGGCGCCGGTTCTGCTGGTTGCTGACGACCATACCTTTGCGGCTGCCGGGCGCCTCTTGCAGTCCGCGCTTGAGCATCAGGGTCTCGAATCGCGCTCCGTGCTGCTGAACGGCGCGCCGCGCGTGGCTGCGGATGAAGTGAGCATCACCCGGGTGCTGGCTGCGCTGGATGGGAAACAACATCTGCTTGTTGCCCTCGGATCGGGCACTATCACGGATATCACCCGTTTTGTCGCTTACCAGGCTCGCCTTCCCTACCTTTCGGCCCCTACGGCTGCCTCAGTCGATGCCTTCACCTCTTTCACTGCATCGATCACCATCCAACAGTTGAAGTATTCCTTGCCCACCAAACAGGCCGCGGGTGTTTTTGCCCACCTGCCCACCCTGTGCGCGGCGCCCGCCGCGATGACCGCAGCCGGGTATGGCGATGTGCTGGCGAAGCTGACCGCCCTGGCCGACTGGCAGATCGCTCACCTGCTGACAGGCGAGTCCTGCGATCCGGCGATCCGGGACCTGGCAGCCGGGGCAGCCCGGGCCTGCGTGACACAGGCTGAAGCGATCGGGACGCGCCGGGCCGAGGGGATCGCTACCCTGGCGAACAGCCTGATGGTTTCCGGAACCTGCATGGTCAGGGCAGGCAGCTCGCGCCCGGCGGCTGGGGCAGAACACAGCCTGTCGCATTTTTGGGAGATCACCCATGCCCGCCGCAGCCTGCCCGAATCGCTGCATGGCGAGAAAACCGGCGTGGCCAGTGTCATCATCGCCCGGCTGTACCAGTCCTTGCGCGGATTATCCCGAGATAAGGCCGCCCGCCGGCTGAAAGATTTTCGCCCGCCGGAGCCGGCTGTAGAAGCCGCCCGGCTTGAGCAAATCTTTGGGGATGCGGCGAGCCATATCCTGGCGGCAAGGCCTTCGTTCCTTGGCAAACTGAGCGCGCAGGTGGAGGAGGTGGGCGCCAGCCTGCTTGCTCACAGGGACGAAGTCCAGCAGAACGCTGCGCAGGTGCCGCCCGCAGAAGAGCTGTCCGCGCTGCTGGCGCTCGGCGGCGCTCCGAACCGCCCCGAGCAGATCCATGTGACTCCGCAAGAAGTGAGCGAAGCCATCCAATTTGCAATGTACCTGCGCGATCGCCTCACCATCCTGGAGCTTAACCGGCTGTTACGCTTATCAGAAGATCAGGGGGAGAGATCATTATGCTCGTGAAAGATATCCTTCATCAGGTAGAACTGGGCAATCCCGTTGCCGAATTTGACCAGGGGTTATCGCGTTATTTTCTGGTGACCGATGCATACAACCGCCTGATCCAGGGCAAAGTGGATCTGATCACCGGCGAAAAGGGGACGGGCAAAACGGCGATTTATCAAATCTTACAACAGGGGAAAAATACCCGGCCCGAACTGAGAGATACTCACATTATTCCTGGGATTAACCCATCGGGTGAGCCATTGTTCCGCCGGTTTGGCGAAGAAGCCAGGCTTACCGAAGGACAGTACGTCACCATTTGGAAGTTGTATTTCCTGTCGTTAATCACAAACTGGGTTATCAAAAACTTCCCCAGGCCAGTTTCCAAAAATTATACCGATCTTGAGGCATTACTTTCCAAGGTGGGCTTGATTAGCAAGGATGATTCGCCAGGCAGCGTCTTCCCACGGTTGATGGGCTGGCTGCGCGAACAGGTTCAGCCTACTGCATTCGGAGTCGATATCACCATCAATGAATATGGATTCCCGGTCTATTCCCCAAAGGTTGAGTTTAAACGGGCTGAACCGCACGGAAGAGAGACAACAGACGAGACTGTTATTTCTCACCGGAGCGCTTTCCAATTGCTCGAAGCAGTTCTGGCAGAAAGAAACATCAAAATCTGGGTGATGATGGATCGCCTGGACGAGTCATTTATTGGCCGTCCGGACATTGAAATTCCCGCACTGCGGGCGTTGATCCGATCGTTCATGGATATTATTGAGTACCCCCACATTCGGATTAAGCTTTTTGTGCGTACTGACCTTTTTCGCAAGATTATCCAGGGTGGGTTTGTCAACCTGACGCATGTCTACGCGCGCAAGACCGATATTACCTGGTACGATGAAGACCTGATGGCGCTGTTGTGCCAGCGGATCCGTAATAATTATGAGATTCTCCGTGCGGTTGGTCTGAATCGCGAAAACAACTACCACCTGTTTCATACCTTCTTCCCTGAAAAATTTGACCCGAATCGCAACCAGCTTACCTGGCGATGGATGCTTTCCCAAATCCGGGATGGGAATGGGGTGAAGGCGCCCCGCAACCTGATCGATTTATGCATCCTTGCCCAGGAGGAACAGTTGCACAAAGAGCGCCGCAGCTCACACGAATTTATGGCCGGAACGCCGTTAATCGAACTTGATTCGATCAAAAAAGCATCCGCTCGTCTCAGCACGCTACGCTTAGAAGATACGCTGCTGGCCGAATACGCCCAGGATGTAAAGGTATTAATCAACGCCTTCCGTAATTCAAAAGCCGAACACAATGACCAGAGTCTGGCGGGTATGTTTCATGTAGAAGTCGAGCAGGCGCGGTTGTATGCGCGGGCTCTGATGGATATCGGCTTCTTCGAATCGGTTGGGGATACCTACAAGATCCCCTTTCTTTATAGGGCCAGCCTCAATATTACCCAGGGCAAGGCCTTTAACGGCAATGGCCAAAATGGAAAGAGATGAAGTCGCGCTATAAAAGACCAGGCGCAGGTTATTCGAGGGGATACGAATCAGCATGAAACCGGCTTTTGGGGGAGGCGACAACGCCTTTCACAATTGGCGACCTGGACCTGATCAAGGCTATAATATTTCCAGGAATTAAGAATTGAGCTACACCGATTCATACCGAACTGGAGGAACTGATGAGCAGTCAAGAAGCGCTTTCGAAGCTGGTGGAAATGTCACGTAACCTGGGTGAGCCGGGACGCGATTATGTTATCCTGGGTGAAGGCAACACCTCAACCCGGGCCAGCGAGGCCAGTTACTGGATCAAGGCCAGTGGTTTTCATCTTAACAATATTCCGGAAAACGGCTTCGTCGAGCTGAATTTTGCGCCTGTCCTGGACCTGATCAACCGCGAAGGGGTGGCTGACGTCGATTTCACCCGCCAGCTGGAAGAAGCCAAGGTGGATCCAACCGTGAAGGTGCGTCCTTCGGTGGAAGCTACCATGCACGCTGTGATCTATCACCTTTGCGGGGCGGACTTCATTGGCCATACGCATCCTACCGCCGTCAATGCCTTTCTGTGCTCGGCGGATGGCCCGGAGCTGCTCAAGGGCCGCCTGTTCCCCGACCACATCGTTTTTTGCGGTAAAGTCCCGGTTGTCATCCCCTATATCGAGCCGGGGCTGCCCCTGGCGCGGGCGATCAAGCGCTCCCTGGAAGATCACCTGGACCGGTACGGTGAAGCGCCGAAGACGATTTTCATGCAGAACCATGGGCTGATCGCGCTGGCCAAGACCGCCGGTGAGGTGGAAAGTATCACGGCGATGTGCGTCAAGGCCTGCCGGGTGCTGCAGGGCGCGGCTGTGCTGGGTGGCGTGCAATTTATGACCCAGGCGGATGTCGACCGCATCCACACCCACCCGAGCGAGTTGTACCGCCGCAAGCAGGCTGGTTTCTAGGGCCAGTTCGAAGCTCCGATGAATGAAGTCGTGCTGGGCATCGATGTCGGCACCCAGGGCGCGCGTGTCCTGGCGGTTGCGCCGGATGGGCAGGTGGCCGGAGCGGCGCAGGCAGCTTTCCCGGCAGTGGCGCAGTCACTCCCGCCCGGCTGGTTCGAGCAGGATCCGCGCGGCTGGTGGTTGGCGGTGGTTGGTTGCCTGCGGAACGTGCTGCATGAACTGCCAACCGGGACACGGGTGGCAGGGGTCAGCGTCGATTCCACCTCGGGGACGGTCTTGCCGGTCGATCGTGCAGGAGAACCACTCTGCCCGGCGCTGATGTACAATGACCAGCGTAGTGAAGGGCTGGCAGGGCGGGTGCAGGCGGCGGCGAAGGCTCACCAGGAGCGCTTTGGCTTTGTTTTTGGCTCGTCCTATGCTCTGCCGAAGATCCTGTGGCTCGAAGAACAGCGCCCGGATGTTTACTCCCGCACCTGCCGCTTCCTGCATGCGGCCGACTTTATCGCCGGGCGGCTGACTGGCGACTATGGTTTCAGCGATACCAGCAACGTCCTGAAAACCGGCTACGATCTGCTCGACCTGGCCTGGCCGGAGTTCATTGAATGCGACCTGGGCCTGCCGCTGGAAAAGCTTCCCCAGGTAGTGCTGCCGGGCGCGCAGATTGGCCGGGTCTGGCGCGCTGCGGCGGAAGAAACCGGTTTGGCCGAAGGTACGCCGGTGCTGGCAGGGGCGACGGATGGCGTCGCGGCTCAACTCGCTTCCGGCGCGGCTGCCCCGGGTGACTGGAATTCGACCCTCGGGACAACCCTGGTGCTGAAAGGCGTCTCGCGTGAATTAAAGCCGGACCCCCTCGGGCGGGTATACAGCCATCGCCACCCACAGGGCTGGTGGATGCCGGGTGGGGCCAGCAATACCGGCTCTGACTGGATCCAGCACGATTTCCCAGGCGCTGACCTGGACGAACTGAACCAGCGGGCCGCGGCCCTACTGCCGACCGGGCGGGTGCGCTACCCGCTGCTGAGGCGCGGCGAGCGCTTCCCTTTTCTCCACCCGGAAGCGCGCGGCTTTACGCTGGACGATCTCTCGAGCCCGCTGGAGGGCTACGCGGCCGGGCTGGAAGGCGTCGCGCTGCTGGAGCGGCTGGCTTACGAGATGCTGGACTCGATTGGCCTGGAAGTGGGCGAGCGGATCTACATCACCGGTGGAGGGACCAGGTCGCTGTTGTGGTCCCAGATCCGCGCCTCGGTCCTGGGCAAGATCCTGGTTGAACCGCGGGTGCCCGAAACAGCCTTCGGCGCAGCGGTGATCGCGGCCTCAGGCTGCTGGTATGTCGGGGTCAGCCAGGCAACTGCCGCGATGGTCAAGGTGGCACGCACCATCGAGCCGGACCCGCGGTGGGGCCGGGTTTACGCGGAGCAGTACGCGCGTTTTGCCGCCGAGTTGGTCCGGCGCGGGTACCTCCAGGCGGGCCGGTGATACGAGGCGGGCCAGAAATACGAGGCATGGGATGAGCATTTACAAAGCCTGTGATATCCGCGGACAGTTCGGCACGGAGCTGACCGTGGCTCACGCGGAGCGGCTGGGCGCGGCTATTGCCGGGATGAAAGGCCCGGTGACCGTGCTGGTGGGCGGGGATGGGCGCATCTCGACTCCGGCCCTGCAGGCGGCGCTCATCCACAGCCTGGCGGAGGCCGGCTGCCGGGTGTTGGACCTTGGCAGGGTCTCGACGCCCCTGTTTTACTTCGCCCGCCAGAAGCTGGGTGTCGAGGTGGGCGTAATGGTCACTGCCTCACACAACCCGGCCGGCGACAACGGCTTTAAGGTCACCCTGGGCCCGCTGCCCATCACCGAGGTCGAGATGGCTGAACTGGCTGAACGGATGGAGCGCGGCGGCGTCCATCCGGTGGGGGTTGTGGGAACGTGCAGCCCGGTCGACCTGGCGCCTGCGTACCTGGCTTTTGTGAGCCGGTTCGCACCCCGGCTGAACGGCATGCGCGTGGTGGTTGACTGTGCGAACGGCATGGCCGGACCCTATGCCCGCCGGGTGTGGGAGCAGACTGGCGCGCAGGTAACTTGCCTGCTGGAGGATGTCCGGGGCGATTTTCCGGTTCGCCAGCCCAACCCGGCCGAGGTGAAGAACCTGGCCATGCTCCAGGAGGCAGTGCTCGCGGAGAAGGCCGACCTGGGCGTGGCATACGATGGCGATGCCGACCGGGTGGCCTTTGTGGACGAGGCCGGGCAGCCGCTGGTCCAGGATAAAGCCATCGTCCTGCTGGCCCGCGATGCCCTGCGCGCCGGGCCGGAGACGGTCGTCTACGACCAGAAGTGCTCGCGCATCGTCCCGGATTCCATCCGCGCGTTGGGCGGTCGCCCGTTGATCGAACGATCGGGGCATACGTATATCAAGCGCGCTTTTCTCCTGGAAGGAGCGGCCTACGCCGGCGAGTTGAGCGGGCACCATTTCCTGCGGGAGGTGGGCGGCGATGATGCCCAGGCAGCCTCGCTGTTCATGGCCCGCATCGTACGCGAGAGTGGAGAGCCGCTCTCACGGCTGGCCGATGCGATCCCGGCTTATCCGATCACGCCCGACCTGCGCGTGCCCATGCAAGCGGACGAGATCGAACGGGTGCTGGCCCAGGTCCAGGCTGCCCTGCGGGATGAAGCTGTCCTGAGCCAGACCGACGGGCTGCGCATCGAGTTCTCTGATGGCTGGGGACTGGTGCGCTGCTCGGTCACCGAGCCGGTCCTGACCATGCGCTTTGAGGGCCAGGACGAGCAGGCTCTGCGGCGCGTCATCCTAAGGGTAGTCAATTGTTCTGACCGGCTGCGCGAGTGGGCGGTTGGAAGCGTTTTATGAGGAAAATATGGTCCAAAATTATTTCTTCACCTCTGAACAGTTCGAAAAAGAGCGCATCCAGCCTTATTCGGGCAACCGCTTCTACTGGCAGTACCGGGGTAAGCCAATTCTGCTGTTGGGCGGATCGGTAGAGGATAACCTCTTTCAGATCCCGAACCTGAAGGAGCACCTCGACCTGCTGCACTCCGTGGGTGGTAATTACATCCGCTGTACCATGTCCTCACGCGATCCGGGCGACGTGTGGCCCTTTGGGCGCGACGCGGAAGACCAACCCTATGACCTCAACCGCTGGAACAGCGAATATTGGCGGCGCTTCGCAAACTGTTTGCAGTGGTGCTTTGAGCGCGATATTATTCTGCAGATCGAACTATGGGACCGCTTTGATTTTGCACGTGCCCCCTGGCAAGAAAACCCTTTCAACCCGAAAATTAATCAGACCTATTCGGCTGAGGAGTCGGGCTTGAAGGAGGTGATTTTAACCCATCCGGGCCAGCGCGAAAGCGCCTTTTTCCGCAGCGTGCCGGCCCTGGAGAATAACACCTTGCTGCTGCGGTATCAGCAGGCTTTTATCGACCGGCTGCTCTCACTGTCGCTGCGCTACCCGAATGTCCTGTACTGCATGGACAACGAAACCAACGAGTCGCCGGAATGGGGCGCATATTGGGCCAACTACCTGCACCGGCGCGCGGCTGAGGCCGGGGTGAAGGTCGAGACGACCGAAATGTGGGACGCCCATTCGGTGCTCGACCCGACGCATGAAGCCACCTGGCGACACCCCGAACTCTATACCTTTTGTGATATCTCGCAGAACAACCACCGCCCGCCGGACCAGCATTGGGCCAATGCCCAGGAATTCCGGCAGCGTATCCTGGCGAGCGGGGTCATCCGGCCCATCAACAGCGTCAAGGTGTACGGCAGCAACGCCTACCAGTATGGCACAACGCGCGACGCCATCGAGCGCTTCTGGCGCAATATTTTTGGTGGATTTGCCGCCGTACGCTTCCACCGCCCACCCACCGGGCTCGGCCTGGGGGATAAGGCGCAACACTGCATCCGCTCGGCGCGCATGGTGACGGATGCCCTGGCCGATCCCTTCGCCTGCCAGCCGCGCGTGGACCTGCTTTCCAACCGCAGCTACAACGAGGCCTACTGTTTTGCCAACCCGCCGGTCGAATATGCCGTGTTCTTCACCGATGGCGGCGATGTCCGGCTGGCAGTCGAAGCGGAGAAACCATATTCGATCATGTGGCTGGAGATTTTTTCGAGCGAATGGCGTGCAGAAGAAAGGCTGGCAGCCGCTGACGGCCAGCTCAGGCTGGTGACCCCGGTTGACAGCGGTTATTGGGCAGTGCTGGTCAGGCCTGCCCGGGAAGCTTAAGCCGCAAAGGGGCGCGGCAGCGCGGCGATCACCGGCAGCCAGGCCTGGTAGCGCTCGAGCTCGAAGGGCGGCGTGCCGGATAAGTAGTGGTTGCCGAAGCGCTCGTCACCCACCTGCCACTCGATCAGGTACAGGCGCTGGTCGCTGGCATAGCCGCGGATGCGGCCTGCCTGCCAGGTCTGTCCGGCGGGGAGGTGGATGAGACCCTCACTGACAGTTTCACCATTACTTCCATCGCGGATGAAGTACTGCACGTCCGCGGGCCGGTTGGTGTCATTGCAGGCGATCACCGGCAGGTACTTGCCCGAACCCGCCTCGCCCAGCATGACCAGAACCGGCCGCTGCGAGCGCCAGATATAGTGGTAGGCCAGTTTCTTCGAGAAATAATAATCCACGACCGCGTCTGAGAACTGCGGCCAGCCGTCCAGCACATTCCACCAGATCAGGCCGCTGGTGGCCCATTTCCGCGCGCGGGTGTATTCGATGAAGAATTTCTTGGCCTCGGCCTGGCTGATCTGCGATGCCAGCACAAAAGACTCGAGATCCTCTGGAATGTGGCCAAATACCTCCTTCACCTGGTTTGCCATCAGCCGGATCCGGTCGCGGTCAAACCCGCTGTGATGCGATACGTCGTGGAAGCGCCACTCGGGATTATCCTGCCAGGGCCAGACGCGCTCCGGCGAGATGAATTTGCGGATCGACTCAATGTTATTGCAGCCGTGGTAGCCAATCTCACCGATAAAATGGGCCGAGTGCTCCAGGTAATAAGGGCTTTTATAGTAGTTCCGCGGGCCCCACAGGTGCTGTTCGGGCGTGACATTGTTTGCGTTCGCTTTCCCGCCCAGCGACGGGGGGATGTACGGCGAGCTGGGCACATAATGGCGGTATGGATCGAGCCGCTGCAGAACGTGGGGAATGACTTCACGGTTGATGCGGTTGTGTTCGGGAGAAAGCCCGTGGCCGACATAGCCCGCGTCGATCTCGTTGTCACCGCACCACAACGCCAGGGAGGCGTGGTTGCGCAGCCGCCGGACGACCGCCTCGACCTCAGCCTGCACGCGGGCCAGGAAATCGGCTGTCTGCGGGTAAACCGTGCAGGCAAAGGCAAAATCCTGCCACACCAGCATGCCTTTTTCGTCGCAATGGTTGAAGAACCGCTCGCTTTCATAGGCATTCCCGCCCCAGCAGCGGATGATGTTGCAGCCCAGGTCATCGACCAGGGCAATGGCCTCATCCACGCGCTGGATATCGCGCGAGTGGAAGGCGTCCAGCGGAACCCAGTTGCTCCCGCGCAGTTGGACGGGCAGGCCATTGACCTTGAAATAGAAATGCGACTCGGAGTCAGGTGCGGTATCGATCCGCGCGCGCTCCGTGCCGGCCGGTTCCAGGCGGTGCGCTCGCCCGGCCCGTTCGGTGCGCTCAACGGTCACCGTGCGGATGCCGATTTTATCTTTTCGCTCTGCCACAACCCTACCATGGTGCAGCAGTTGGGCCGTGACGGTATACAGATTTGGGTCGCCGTAGCCTTTTGGCCACCAGAGCTGTGCCCCGGGAACCGGGATGTAGCAGCTATCGGCGAGGAACTCGACCACGCACTCATAATCGAAGGTGTGCTGTTTGCACTGCCCGTGAAACCGCAGCGCGAAACCATCCAGCTCTGGTTCCAGGGTGCGGAACTGGAAACGCGCGCCGAGCACGGCATCACCCAGGTCGTTAATCCCGGCTGTGTACAGGTAAAGCAGCTCGATGGATGTATCTTCGATCGACTCCAGCCGCACCGGCCGCCAGATCCCGGCCGAAACCGCGCGTGGCATGATGTCCCAGCCCCAAACGTGCGGGGCTTTGCGGATGAAGAGGCCCTCATCGCGATGTTCAGCCCCGCGCGAGGCCGCGTCGTAAGAATAACTGCGTGCCTTGTTCAGCACCGAGCCAAGCCGGACCACCAATTCGTTTTCAGCGTCGGGGCGCAGTGCGCTGGTGACCTCAAAACGGTGCTCGATGAGCATGTTATCTGTTTCGCCCACCTTTATCCCGTTCACCCAGACGGTCGCCAGCGTGTCCAGCCCTTCGAAAACCAGCGCCCAGCGCGTTCCCGCAGGAGCATCCGGCGTCGCGAACGTGCGGCTGTACCACCACTCGTGCGTTTCAAGCGGGCGCAGCAGGCGCATATTTTCGGCATAAAACGGCTCGGGCAGCACGCCGGCCCGCGCCAGGTCCAACTCTACGTTGCCCGGCACCTGGGCCGGGTACGCCGGCTCGGTGAGGTTTCCAAGCTGTTTGGGGGAGAGGGCCCCATACTTACCTTCGGGAAAGTGGCGTAAAGCCCAGTTACCGTCCAGAGAAAAAGTGACCATCTATTGGCGTTCTCCGCGTTTTAAGCAGGGTCTTGTAGCGTGGTGGGTTTCCAGAAGGCCATCAGAACCGCAGCCACCAACGACAGACCGGCCCCAAAGAAAAATGGGGCAGATGCGCCGAAGCCCTGCCAGCCGCCCACGCCCTGCCAGAGCAGGCCGGCGATCAGCGAGGCGGGAAAGTCCAATAAACCGAGCACCGCGTTGTAGGTGCCGTAAGCCGTTCCGCGCAGGGTAGCCGGGACCAGGTCGGCGACCATGGCCTTGGTTGTGCCAAAGGTCAGGCCGTAATAAACGCCGTAGAGCGTGTAGAGCACCCAGACGTGCCAGCCCTTCCCGGCCAGGGCGAATCCGAGATAAAGGATGGCATAGGCAAACCAGCCGCCGATGATGAGCTTGCGCCGCCCAATCCGATCGGACAAAGATCCAGCCGGGGCCGAGATGAGGGTATAGACCAGGTTGAAGGTCACCAGCATCCCCAGGATCCCGGTCACGCTCAGCCCGCGCTCCTGGGCGCGAAGGACCAGAAAGGCATCCGACGAGTTGCCGAGGTCCCAGATCCCGACGATCAGCATGAAGACCAGAAAAGGTTTACCCAGCCCGCGGAAGGTAATCTGTGGCGCGCTGCGCCGGCCGGCAACCGGGACATTCCTGGCCCCGAATGCCAGCGCCAGGACGGCCAGCACGGCCGGGATGATGCTGATCAGCACCAGGGTCTGGAATGTATCCTGGCTTAAGGTGACCTGGTTCGACTGCGCGGCCCATACCACGCCCAGAGCGATCAGCAGGCCCAGGAAGGCCCCACCGGTATCGGCGGCACGGTGAATGCCAAAAGCCAGCCCGCGCTGCTTTTCGGGGATACTGTCTGCCACCAGCGCGTCGCGCGGCGCGGTGCGGATGCCTTTGCCCACCCGGTCGGCAAAGCGCACGGCCAGGACGGTGGTCCAGGCGCTGGCGAAGTAGAAGAACGGCTTGGCCAGGGCCGAGATGCCGTAGCCGGCCACGGCCAGCCATTTGCGGTCGCCGATCCGGTCCGAAAGCCAGCCGGAAAAAACCTTCAGCAGGCTGGCAGTCGCCTCGGCGATGCCTTCGATCAAGCCGATCACGCTGGTCCGCACGCCCAGCACGTTGCTGAGAAACAGCGGCAGGATGTTGATGATCATTTCGGACGAAACGTCCATGAAGAAGCTGGTCAGGCTGACCGCCCACACGTTGCGCGGCAGCGAGCGCCAGCCGGCCCGCGGCTCTTTATCCAATGAATTTTCCATGGAGATCTTCCTTCGGCAGAGTGGATTGATAGTTTATTGCTTTGTCCTGGAATACTATTGTATGCCTGATCTGGCGTGGTGTGCCCCGGATGGATGACTAATGACGAACGGCCTCCGCCGCTTCCATTAAGCGCGCCAGGAGCGCCGCGTCGATTTCAACGTGCAGCACCTGGGCGATCACCTGGGTCCAGCCGTGGATGAAGTACAGCCAGCCGTCCTCCACCGTGAGCTCTAGCTCTTCAGCCTGGGCGCGGGCCTGGTGGAGGAAATCGAGCTCGCCGCGGTAGTTGAATTCCCAGGCGACGCCGCGGCGCGGGAACAGCCCTGCGCCGGTGATGGGCGAGCCGGGTGTGTCTTTCCCCATCCCGGTGGCGTTGATGACCACGCTATACTCTGGCAGGGAGGCCATCAGGGCGTCGTTGGCACGCGGGTCTGGATTGCAGACCGTTTCGACCTGGATGCCGGCGCCAACCCTGTTCACCATCTCGCGCAGGTAATCGAGGCGCGCCTGCACTCGGTCGACCACGATTATCTTCTCCGGCCGGTCGGCCGGGTCTTTTTTTAGCATCAGGTGCAGCAGCGTGGCGGTTGCCGAGCCGCCCGCGCCAAAGATCAACACCTGCCCTCCGGTGCGGCCAAAATAACCCTCGCCGATGATTGCGTCCAGGCTCAACCCGGCCGTGAGCGGGTCTTTGGCATGCCCTTCCAGGCGGCCTTCAAATTTTGAGATGCTGGAAACCTCACCGGTCAGGCGGGCATACGGATCGATATAGTCAAACATATCCTGGCAGGCGTGGAACAGGTCGACTTTGTGGGTGGTGACCAGCCCGCCGATCGACAGCGGGTCGGATTTGATCTGAGCCACGACGGCCCGGTAAGCCGCGGGCGCGGCGTGAATTTTCAAATCGATCCCTTCCAGTACCACCTCTTCCCGGCCCAGCACCCTCATCCACCGTGGGAAAACCTGGTTGATGGACGATTTTTGGGTGGTGACGCCGATAAAGAAAAAGGTTGGCGCTGACTTGGTCACGATCGAGAAGAATGGGTCCATCGCCTTATCCTCCCGGCCTGCGCCAGCGCGGGTTGTCGACGATCTCGATTCCCTGGGCGCCATCCAGGATCAGCCTGGCAAAACCCTGGCGTTCGATCGTCCCGTAATCATGCCCCGAATGGCCGGGGTAAGCGAAGAAGGTTACCAGATCCTGCTGGCGTGAGGTGCAAACCGAACGGTGTGCCCAGCGCGGCGGGACATAGAGAACTTTGCCGGGCGAGAGCGCCTCGACGGCTGTTTCGCCTTCCGGGTTCTCCATTACCATAAATCCCTCCCCGTTCAGGCACAGGTAGACCTCGGCAGTGTCAATCACAGCGTGGAAATGGCCCTTGGTCATGTGAAACTCGCGCCCGACCTTGCCCGGGTGGAGGATCGAGAGGCCGCTCAGCACTTCGCCGGGCACCGGTGGGCGCTTAATCTCATACACTTCGTAGATCAGGCTGTCTTCCACCGCAAGCCGCTGCTGGTAGGCATCGGCATCGAAGAACTGGCCCTGCAGCGCGCTGAGCCGGCGCTGGATATGGTTGTCATAGTGCGAAGGAATCAGGAGCGGGTAAGGGATTGTATAGGTAAAGGGAAGGTCGGGCATGGGGTTGATCCTCCTGGTTTATTGTCACTTTTTTCTTGCTTGTTTCGTTTTGTGTGGGCGACGCAGGCGCCCACACAAAACGAACGGAGTCCGAAAAACTATTATAGAGGATAGCCCAGGATGGCGGGCCGTATTTGGCTAACCTGGGCTATACTTGGGTTATCCCTATCGATCTGGTCAGGAAGGAGTCTTTAGATGACTGCATCCAAACCCATGCCAGGCGCGAACGCCGTTCAGAAACTCCTGGCTACCCACCCAGGCCTGGAAGTGTGGTGGGACTCATCGCCGCTGGTGTATGCGGACTGGTTGGATGGCCCGGGGCGCCCGTACCGTGACGCTGGCCTGTTCCGCTTTGAGGACGGCGACCAGCCCGGGCGTTTTTCGAGCGCCAGCCTGCTGCAGGGCGCGACGACCAACCAGCCACTGACCTGGCAGGTGCTGGAGAAATTCCCCGGTTTTTGGTCGGCCTGGCTGGATGAGCAGCGTCAAAATGAGCCTGGCCTGCCGGTCAATGAAGCCATGTGGCGGGTGTTCATCGAAGTTGCTGCCTGCGGGGCTGACCTGCTCGAGCCGATTTTTCTGGCCTCGGACCGGCGGGTGGGGCAGATTTGCTGCCAGGTGGACCCGCGCGACCTGACCGACCTGCCGGCTATGCTGGCGCAAGCTCGCCGCATTCACGCTGCACGGCCTAACATCATGGTCAAAATTCCCGGTACGGCTGAGGGCGTCGAGGCGGTGCGCATCCTGACCGGCGAAGGCATTCCGACAAACGTGACGCTGGGCTTTACCGTGGCGCAGCTGGTGGCGGTAGCCGAAGCTGCCCAGGCCGGGCTGGTGGAGGCGCGCTGCCGCGGGACCGACCTGCGTAACTGGCGTTCATGCGCGGTGATGATGCTCGGGCGCTACGAAGATGCCCCACCCATGAAAGCGCAGGCCGCCGCGTGCGGCATCCAGCTCAGCGAAGCCGACCTGCGTTGGGCCGGGATCGCTATTTTCCGCAAGGCGTACCGCATTTACCAGGAGCGCGGCTATCCCAGCAAACTCATGGCAGCTTCGATGCGGTTAGGGCCGGTCGTGGACGGGCAGCAGCGGGTCTGGCATCTCGAAAAGCTGGCCGGCGCCCAGGCCGTGCTGACTGTGTTCCCTAATATCCTGGAAGCTTTCCTGGACAGTTATTCCGGGCAGGAACTGGCGTCCCAGGTGGATGAACCGGTACCAGGCGAGGTATTAGAGCGACTGCTGCGGATCCCATATTTTGTCGAGGCTTACCATGAGGATGGCCTGTCGCCGGCGGAATTTGCCCATCACCCGGCCTTGCGTCTTACCGCGGACAGTTTCAGCCAGGCCATGGACCAGATTGAATCTTTCGCCGCTGGCCATGGAGCCAGGGTCGCATAAAGCAAGCGATGAACAGGCAAGCAGGAAAGCACTGAGGCTGTCCAAACGTTCTTTGGACAACCTCAGTGTCGTTCATACCATTAAGAGATGAATACCAATAAACATACCACTAAGAGACGGTACCGGTAACCAGTTCACCGCCGGTACGGCGGATAAACCACGGAAGATGAGGTTAACTGCCTCTTCGGGCAATTCTTAGAACAGGCCCACGAAGCTGCTCAGCAGCGCTTTCAGCACATTGGGGCGGCGGGCGCTCGACCGAGCATCTTTCTGATAAGCGGCATTAAGTCGCTCGTGGTGCCGGCTCAGCTCACGCATGCGGACGACGACTTCGGAAGCGCTTTTTGGTGCGGGGGTAGATTGGTTAAGGGTGTTATAGTCAAACATGGCGAATCTCCTTTTAAACAATAAACAAGTCTTGGTTCGTATCAACGATCCGGTCTGTAACCTCGACAACTGCTGCGATTGTCACCGCAGCACAGGCGCACATCTGTGGATGGTGTGCTGCAATTCAATCTTCAACGCCTACGAGGTTAGCTGCCGGGCTCGAACAGAAGACTTGCTCTACAGCGCGCTTGGCGCTGATTCGCCCCATAAAAGGATCCCCCGATCAGGAGATTCGGCGTATATTCTTTTTACTTACATTGTATTTATACCTGAATTTGTCTGGAAAGTAAATAGCTTTTTCATTAACATTTTGTAAAAGGTTTGTAAGAGGAGGCGCCGATGACAGCGCCAGTAACGGCGACTACGGCTCATCATCGAATCTGTTCAGGACCGAGATTATAATTAGCTTCCTGCAGGTCTCAGACTTAACCATCCACTCTGTGACCTGGAAAATTTGTGAAAGGCAGGGCAGGATGAAGCTGGGTATCAACAGTTACACGTTCATGTGGTCGATTGGTTTTCGAGGCGCAAATCCGGCCTACCCGGAGCGGATGGCCAGTTCCCGAAAACCGCTCACCGCTCTGGGGTTGCTGGATAAAGCCCGCCAGTTTGGCCTGCGCCTGGTGCAGACCGGGCCTAACCTGCCATTCGAGGATCTTCCGGAAGCGGAGCAAGATGAATTTATTCATAAGGCCACGGACCTGGGGATCAACCTGGAGTTGGGCACGCGCGGGCTGGACGCCGCGCACCTTTCCAGGTCTGTGGCCCTGGCCAGGCGAATGGGCGCCCGGCTGATCCGCACGCTTCCCGAGCTCGGTGGTCAATATGTGGCCAGCGCTGAACAGATCCCGCCAGCAGTGCGGCAGATTTTGCCGTTGTTGGAAAGTGCCGGCGTGCGGCTGGCGATCGAGAATGGCAGGATCCCGGCGGCGGACCTGCGCGCCGCGCTCGATGAACTCAACAGTCCCCATGTCGGCGTGGTTTTGGATATGGTCAATTCGCTGGCTGTCCCGGAAGGCTGGAAAGAAGTCACCCGGCTGCTGGCGCCCCATACCATGTGCCTGCACTACAAAGACTTTACCATCCGGCGCGCCTGGCACATGATGGGTTTTATCTGCGAGGGGACTGCAGCAGGCGAGGGACTGGTCGAAGCGGCGTGGCTGTTTGAGCAACTGGCCGCCTCCCCACACGATTACAATGTCATTATCGAGCTCTGGCCTCCCGAACAGGAAACGCTCGAGGAGAGCATCACGCTCGAGCAGCGCTGGCTGGAGCAGAGCATTGCCTATCTGCGAAAATTCGTGCAGGCATAGCAAAGTGGGTTTCGCGCCTGCATGGGTGCTATCCCACCCGGTCTCGGACAAATGAAATGCTACGCTTCGTAGCCCTGCATATTCTCCGAGCCAGGCAGTACTTCGGCCAGTTCGTGCGGCTTATGGATGAGGACCGGCAGGTGCTGCGGGCAAATCCAGTATTGGCGGTCCTGGTATTCGATCGCAAGCAGCGGGATTTCGCGGCTGGTCTGGTGGCAAACGAAGCAGGCGTGGGGTTCAGTGGTCAAGGAAAACCTCCAAGAATCAATAAGAATGGTTGCTCCAGAAGCATACCATATCTTACCAGGTCATCTTTGCGCTAACGCAAGGAAGCCGAATGTTCAGGCCATCCGGACGGATGTGGGGTGGGCTGTTCAATGAAGTCGCAATCCCGGGTTTTCTGGGCCTGTTCCTTTCGCCGGGCGCAGGATCCCCCAGGCCACTTCCAGCGGCTGGATCAGGTAGGCCAGCGGCAGCAGCGGTGAGAGGACCCGCGTTAGCGCCAGGCCCATCACGCCGACCAGCGCGGCCAGTTACCTTTTCACCTAAAAATTTTTTCGCTAACACTGGCACAACTGTTGGATAATGTTATAATTGCCTTCATCAATTTCCTGGTAGACAATATTCGGCGGCGTTTGTTGCCGAATAGGAAAGGATCAGCCATACCTTTCCATTTGAACCCCTGAGATTCCAGGATTGATCCACTCACAAGTCCATAGGAGGAGATTGTGAAAAAGCGCTCGATGTTCTACCTGTTGTCCCTGGTTGTGGTGTTCAGCATGCTGCTGGCAGCCTGCCAGCCGGCTGCGCCCCAGCCAGAAGCTGCTCCCGAGCAGCCCAAGGCCGAAGAAGCCGCCTTTGTCCCGATGAAAGTCGAGGCGCCCGACTGTGAGTACGGTGGTGAGTTCAAGTCGATCGAGGCAGTCGATGCCAAGACGGTCAAGTTCACCCTGTGCTACTCGGACCCGGCTTTCCCCTCCAAGGTCGCTTTTGACGTTTTCGCCATCGCTGACAAGGATCACCTTGACAAGCACGCCGGCGATTCGATCGCCATGAGCGACGATGCCAACGGCACCGGCCCCTTCAAGCTCAAGAGCTGGACGCGCGGCGACAATATCACCTTTGAAGCCAACCCCGATTACTGGGGCACGAAGCCGGCATACACCACCCTGATCTTCAAGTGGTCGGAACAGTCGGCTCAGCGCCTGCTTGAACTCCAATCCGGCACGGTTGATGGCATCGACAATCCGGCTCCGGAAGATTTCGCAACGATCGAAGGCGACAGCAACCTTGCGCTGCTCCCCCGCGACCCGTTGAATATCTTCTACATCGGTTTCAATGTCAACATTCCGCCTTTCGATAACGAGAAGATCCGCCAGGCTTTCGCAATGGCAATTGACCGCGAGCGAATCGTTTCCGAATACTATCCCGAAGGCTCCTCGGTGGCGACGGTCTTCGTGCCGCCGGCCCTGAAACCCGGTTGGAGCGATGCGAATCCCTGGTATGAGTACAACCAGGAAGAAGCCAAGAAACTGCTGGCCGAAGCCGGTTGGAAAGAAGGCGATAAGGTTAAGCTGGCCTTCCGCAACGTGGTGCGCAGTTACCTGCCTACCCCTGACAAAGTTGCCCAGGAAATCCAGGCCCAGCTGGCCGAAGTTGGTGTGACTGTTGAAATCGAACAGCAGGAATCCGCTACCTTCATTGACAACACCTCGGCTGGTAAGGAAGGTTTCTACCTGCTCGGTTGGGGCGCTGACTACCCGGATTCTTCCAACTTCTACGATTATCACTTCGCTAACGAAAACAACATGCAGTTCGGCCCGCTCTTCGCCGATATTGCCGATCCCATTCGCCAGGCTGCCCAGATCTCGGATCCCGCCGAGCGCCAGAAGCTATATGACCAGGCCAATGCTGCGCTCAAGCAGCACGTCCCGATGATCCCCGTGGCGCATGGCAGCTCGGGCGCCGCTTTCAAGGCGGATGTTGAGAATGCGATGACCGGCCCGCTCAGCAACGAGCCCTTCTATATCATGAAACCCGGCGACCGTGACCAGTTCGTCTGGCTGCAGAACGGCGAGCCGGCTGCCGCGTGGTGCTCGGATGAAACTGACGGCGAGGCGCTGCGCGCCTGCCAGCAGGTGTATGAAGGCCTGCTGAAGTTCTCGGACGGCGGCGTGGATGTTGAACCTGGCCTGGCTGCCAGCTACACCGCCAATACCGACGCGACGGAATACACCTTCGTCCTGCGTGACGGCGTCAAGTTCCACAATGGCGCGACCCTCGACGCGAACGATGTGGTGGCTACCTTCAAGTCGCAGTGGGACGCCAGCGACCCGAACCACAAGGGCCGCACCACCACCTTCGAATACTTTGGCGCCTTCTTCGGTGCATTCCTGAATGCGCCCCCGGCTGAATAACCCGATATCGATTAACTGATAACCATGCGATGATGCAGCCGATCTTGTTCGGCTGCATCATCGCAAGTGGGAAGGCTCATGCTTCAATTTGTTATCCGGCGTTTATTTCTCCTGATCCCGGTTTTAATCGGAATCATGCTGGTCACTTTTGTGATCGTGCGTGCCATCCCTGGCGATCCATGCGTGGTGATGCTGGGCGAAAAAGCCACCAAGCAGAAATGCGACGAGTTTATGGATCGCTATGGACTGAACGATAATATTTTTGTTCAGTTTGGGCGTTATATGGTCAACATGGCGCAGGGTGACCTGGGTGTTTCAATTCGTTTCAGCCGCCCGGTCGCCGACATCGTGGCAGAGCGTTTGCCGCTGACCATCGAACTGACGATGGGCGCCATGCTTTTTTCAACGATTTTTGGTATTTTGTTGGGTGTTATTGCTGCTCTGCGGCGCAATTCCTTTGCCGATACTTTCACGATGTTAATTGCCAACATTGGCGTTTCGATGCCGGTGTTTTGGCTGGGGTTGATGATGGCGTATGTCTTTGCTTTACTACTGCGCGATACGCCCTTTGCCTTGCCGCCTTCCAGCCGTTTTACTGCCGGAGTAACGCTGACTTCGCTGGCAGCGCATTGGGGTGTCACCAATCCGGAAGGATTGCAGAAGTTTGTGCTTCAATTGCTTTCTAATTCTCTGATTGTGAACACGCTCGCGACGGGCAACTGGACGGCATTTTGGGACGGGGTGAAACACCTGATTCTGCCTTCGGTTGCGGTGGGCACAATTCCGATGTCGATCACCGCGCGTATGACGCGGTCGAGCCTGCTGGAGGTGCTCGGTCTCGATTACATCCGCACGGCCCGCGCGAAAGGGTTGACGAACAGGAAGGTGATCACCAAGCACGCCATGAGCAACGCCATGATCCCTATTGTTACCATTCTGGGGATTGAGACAGGCGGCCTCCTTTCGGGCGCGGTGCTGACTGAAACCGTGTTTGCCCTGCCCGGGGTCGGAACGATGCTGGTCCAGTCGATCCTCGCGCGTGATTATCCGGTGGTGCAGGGCTTCACCTTGCTCATCGCGATTATTTTTATCCTGGTCAACCTGATCGTTGACCTGTCGTATGCCTACCTCGATCCGCGCATCCGGCTGGAGTGAGAGAAGATGTCCATCCCTGCTGCAACGCTAAATTCCGACCAAACTTATGAGCGCATGTCGCCAGGGCGCGAGGCTTTCCGGAGGCTGCTGCGCCACCGCTCTGCCCAGGTAGGTCTGGTCATTCTGGGGATCATGGTGTTCATCGCTATTTTTGCCCCGCTGATTGCCCCCTACGACCCATTCCAGCGCCAGCTTGACACTACCCGGCGCGAGCCGCCCTGCATACACCTGCTGGGCTGCCCGGCGGAGCGCTCGGAGCATATTATGGGCATCGACGGAAACTCGCGCGACCTGTTCTCGCGCGTCCTGTACGGCTCGCGCCTGAGCCTGCAGATCGGCATCGCCACCATCACCTTTGCCATTATTATCGGCGGGTTGATCGGCGCTGTGGCTGCTTATACCGGCGGGTGGGTTGACAATTTTCTCATGCGCATTATGGATGTGCTGATGGCTTTTCCAGGCCTGCTGCTGGCGATTGCCATCGTGACCGTTCTCGGCACGGGGTTGATCAACGCCCTGCTGGCGATTGGCATTGTCTCGATTCCGCGCTACGCGCGCCTGGTGCGCGGCACAGTCCTGCAGGTGCGCGAGCTGGAGTACGTGCAGGCTTCGCGCGCGCTGGGTGGCAGCGGCATGCACACGCTGTTCCGGCGCATCCTGCCCAATGCCATCACGCCGCTGATTGTGCAGGGCACGCTAGGCATTGCCGGGGCGATCCTCGACGCAGCCGCGCTGTCGTTTCTTGGCCTGGGGGCAGAACCCCCCCGCCCGGAATGGGGCCTGATGCTCGGTGAGGAGCGTAACAGCATCTTCAACGCGCCTCACCTGGTCTTCTTCCCCGGGCTGGCGATTATGTTGACCGTGCTGGCCTTCAACCTGCTGGGCGATGGCCTGCGTGATGCGCTCGACCCGCGCCTGCGGGGTGGATCAGTTTAGGACCTGGTAAAACCAGATCGCGGCGCTGCGCGCCGGCAGACTGAACGTGAATCCTTCCCGGGCCAGTACGTCGCCCGGGATTTTTATTTGCTCGCCGGTTTCAGGGTTGGCGAACGCGTACAGGCTGCCGGTCGAGATGCCCCACGGGGTGACGGTGATTGATTCCTGCGGGCAGGCGGGCAGGCGGATGCCCTGGATAAGCCCACGCCGGGTTTCGGGCTGGTCGAACTGCCGCACCACCCAGGCGTCCGCGCGCTTCGAGAAAGGTGTGAGGGGATAATAATCGCCGTGGAGCATGGTCTCGGCTGCGGCGCGCCAGATCGCAATCATCTTTCGGGCTATCGCAAAGTCATAATCCTGCCGGCGGATATCCAGGGTGGCAAACAGCATCGGCGCCAGGCCGCAATGGAAGGAGAAGGAATCGACTTGCTTATCGAAGCGCAGGTCATCGCCGGGCTGGCAGACATCCCAGGATAGGGTGCATTCCTTGAAATAGGGGATCCAGGCAAGTAGGGTGTGGTGGAAAGCCAGCTTGACCGGGTGGTCGCCATAGCCGTAATCGGTGTAATGCAGCGGAACTGAGCGGCGCATGGTCTCCAGATCGTTGCGGCGCCCGCCCGATGAACAGGAATCGATCCACAGGCCGGGGTTACGGCTGAGCAGCTCGTCCCAGTACTGCAGATAGCCCTGTACGTGCAGGTTTTCGTGCATTCCCTGGCGGTCTTCCGCGTCATTGTCGCGCCAGTAGGCCAGGGGTGGAAAATTGAAGTCCTGCCGGTAAATCTTGATCCCGTTAGCCTGGATCAGGCCACAGATGTGGTCGGTCAGCCACCGGCGGCAGGCCGGGTTGCCCAGGTCCAGCAGTCTGAGCGGTTCGGCGGGCTCGCCGGGCTTTGAGCGGGGTTTAAGCAGCCACTCGGGGTGCCCGGCGTCCAGCTGGCTGCCGGCGTAGATGCGCTCCGGCTCAAACCAGACCAGCAGGTCGGCGCCGTGGCGGGCCGCTTGCCGGGAGATTTCACTGAAGCCGCGCGGGAAGCGCTCGGGGTCCGGTTCCCAACTGCCCGTCCGCCACCAGCGCCGCTGGCCGTTTTCATCCTGGCAGGGATACCAGCCGGCGTCGATCCACCACACGTCAAAATCGATCCCGGCCTGTTTGAATTGATCCATGTAGCGCAGCTGGTTGTCTTCATTCGCATTGGTGAATTCTTCCCCCGTGTCGGTGGCGGCGCAGGCCAGGTGGGTGCGCAGCGGCCGGCCATCCGGGCGAGGCAGGATGTGAGCCAGGTACCAGCGCCGCCACAGGTTCACCGCCCGGGGCGCATCCCCAAGCCAGGCCAGGAGGGTCATCCGCGGCGTGCGGATTTTCTCACCCGGCGCGAGGCGCAGGTGGGTATGCTCCTGCCCGGCGGTGACTTGCACGCTATTTTCAGCCGCGGTAAAGCTGGCTGCCCACTGCCCTGGCCAGCCGACTGCCAGCGTCAGCCCGCAGCCATCGAAGCGCAGGCGGAAGTAGGGAAAAGCGCCGTCGCACGGGCGGCCCCCGGCAGGCGCGAGTCGCAAAACTTCGCCCGGCTGCAGCCGGGTTTCCAGCGGGGTATAGCCTTCAGCGCTGTAGAAATCGCCGTTCGAGTGATCCAGTACGGGAGCGCTGCCTTCAAACACGCCGTCCAGCGCCAGCAGATCCTCGATCAGCGGGCTGGCCTGGCTGCCCTGGTTCTCCAGCCATACGACCCACTCGACCACCGGGTAATCAGAATACCGGAGGATTTCGACGCGCACATTCAGTTCCGTGGCTGGATCCTTCCCCTCCATGACCGTCTCAACCAGGTTGGCGTCGATCCGCCGGGTGTTCGTTACCTGGCCCCAGGATTGGGGGATTCCATTGAGCTTCTGGCCATCATAGACAAAGGAAACCGGCAGCGCTTCGGGCGCGCTCAGCATCTGGCCCAGCCAGCAGTCGATCTTTTTCATGTCCTCGGGCCGTGTTGAATTCATCTCATTTTCAGTCATTTACAGCCATCCTTTGTGCGTCCAGCGCTGTATGAGCGCCGGGCGCCTGGATCACCTTCAGCCAGGCGGACCAGAAAATCATCACCACGGCCCGGCTGGGGCTGACTTCGATGTGACTGGACAGCCCATCTACTGCTTCTTGTTCGCGCCGCGTCAGCAGCCGGTCGATGGCTTGCCACTCGTGATACTGATACTCGCTCATCTTTGCTCTCTCAGGTGGATTATTTTCCATTATCCTACTGACACCGACGCCCGTCAATTCACGGGCTTGTTTCAATGCTCCAGAAAAGTCACAAATGGATATAATTAGCATATTATGGACAATGGAGGTTGGCGATGAATGTAGGCAGGCGGATGTCTCACCCGGTCATCACGGTAAGGCCCGACTTACCGATCACCAAGGCGCACGAGCTGATGGCGAATGAAAAGATCCACCGCGCGCCGGTGGTCAAGAACGGCAAGCTGGTTGGCATCATTTCCTTGAATGACATCCTCAAGGCGTATCCATCCACGGCCACCTCACTGGCCGTCTGGGAAGTTACCTCGCTGCTGGAGAAGATCACCGTCAAGGACGTGATGATCAAGGATGTCCGCACCGTGCAGGAAAGTACCTCGATCGAGGAAGCCGCCCGCATCATGACCGATAACAAGATCAGCGCCCTGCCGGTCATGCGCGGTAAGGAACTGGTCGGGATCATCACCAAAACGGACCTGTTCCGGATCATGCTGGAGATGCTTGGCGCGCGCCATCCCGGGGTGCGCTTCAGCGTGCTGATGCCATTCCAGCCGGGAGAAATCGCCAAATTAAGCCAGGCGATCTTCGAGAAAGGCGGCAATATCGTCGCCCTGAGCACGTTCGAAGGCGATTCTGCCGCTAATTTCTTGATGACGCTGAAGGTGGAAGGGGTCGAGCAGGAGGTGCTCCGGCAGGTGGTCGAGCCGCTGGTCCTCAGCCTGGTGGATATCAGCACGGATTAGGTTGCTCCTCAGCGAAATATGAATTCAGGCAGCCCGGCCGCCTATTTTACGGTCCGGGTAGATCGTGTTCTTCTCCAGGCCAGGTTGAACTGAAGCGCTGGGGGATTTTTTTTTGTATAATCTTTGTCTTTTCTTTGTACATTCTTTTCTGTATAATTAAGGTCAAAGGAAAATATAAATGACCGAGACCCCAAAGTATGCTGTGACAAAGAAAGAAAAAGAGATCGAAATCCGCCAGTATTCGGGTTACATCCAGGCGGCGGTGACGGTTGACGGGCATGATTACCAATCCGCCATACAGAACGGCTTCCGTATCCTGGCGGGCTATATCTTTGGCAACAACATTTCCCGGGAGAAAATTGAGATGACCACCCCGGTAACAGCAGCTCAGTCTCAAAAAATCGCCATGACTACACCGGTTACCGTAACAGGCGAAGACAGTTTCAGCGTGGCTTTTATTATGCCTACCCAATATACCCTGGAAAGCCTGCCAATCCCCAAGGATGACCGGATCCACTTTACGCAACTGCCAGCCCATCAAATGGCCGCAATCCGTTTTTCCGGTTATTTTCGGCCGGACAGCATCCAGAAGAACAAGGAGCGCCTCAGCCAGTGGTTGGAAGAGCAGGGACTGGAAACGGAGGGCGATTTTATTGTGGCCGGGTATAATCCTCCCTGGGTCCCCGGTTTTCTCGCCCGGAATGAAATCCTGGTCAAGATCAAAGCATAAGCAGATCGATCATCCTTCGTAGAGGGAGATATGGCTTACTATCTCAAGCTTTATTTTGCCACGCTGATCGTATTTTTTGCCGTCGATATGGCCTGGCTGGGCCTTGTGGCGCGTTCCTTTTATCAAAAGCAGATTGGCTTTCTGATGGCGCCGGCCACGAATTGGGCGGCGGCGATTATTTTCTACCTTTTGTTTATCTTTGGGATCCTGTTCTTCGTCGTGCTTCCCGGGCTGCGGGAGGGGTCACTGGGCGCGACCCTGCTGCGCGCCGTGCTCTATGGGCTGATCACCTACGCCACGTATGACCTGACCAACCTGGCCACCTTGAAGGATTGGCCGGTCACAATGACGATTGTGGATATCGCCTGGGGGATCTTTTTGAGCACGGTGGTCAGCCTGGCCAGTTTTTGGATTGGCAGCTGGCTCAAATAAACCCGATAGGAGATGGCAGCGTCAGCCGGCTGAGATTACCTCACAAGATTCTCGCTTTGACCACTGATCTCCACATGCTTTAATCATGTCATGAACGTAAAAAAACTGATCCCTTCCAAAAAAAGTGAGCAGTTCTGTCGGAAACATCATATCAGGCAGTTAGCCTTTTTTGGATCTATCCTGCGGGATGATTTCCGGCCAGACAGTGATATCGATGTGCCGGTTACGTTTGAACCTGGTTTTACCCCTGGTTTGGATTTCTTTCTATTGGAAGTTGAACTATCCGCACTCCTCGGGCAAAAAGTCGATCTGCAAACTATCCATTTCTTAAGCCCTGAGATTCGACTTTCGGTATTGACTGAAGCTATGTTCGCCTATGAGCAAGCGTGATCCTGAAGTTGCTCTCAAGCAGTTGTTATCTCATGCTCGAGAGGCCGTGAACAGTTGCGAGGGAAAAACTCGTGATGACCTGGACACGGACCGGCTTTTAAACCTGGTCTTTACGCGCCTGATCGAAATCATTGGCGAAGCGGCTAATCGAGTGCCCGCTGAAGTTCAAGACCAATACCCAGGTTTGCCCTGGATTCAAAGGAAATCTCGCCTTATGGTTGGCGCCACAGCGCCGTGTTTTCTACCTCCAGCTTGCCATCCACCACGTAAACCGACAGGGCCTGGCCTTTCTTCGCATAAGCCCGGGCGTTGAGCGCGACGCCGTCAACGTAGAGGGTGGCGATACTGCCATCGGCGATGATCTGGACGTGGTATTTCCTGCCGGCTTCGAGCGGCAGCGGCCGCTCCAGGCCCTTGTCCGCGGCGCGGGGCCAGGGGGTCTGGTCGAAGGACAGGCGGTTTTCGCCAACCTGGAAGTTGAAGGCGTAGGCATCGCCGGTGGCTTCGTTCTCAAACAGGCGTACGCCGAAGGCCCGCGCGCCTGGCGAGAAGGTGAAATCGGCCTCGAATTTGAACGGGTCCCCGGCCTCCCGTGCCAGCAGCTTGTCGACGCACGCATCGGCAGAGTGCAGGGTGAAGGCTGTCTCCGCCAGGGCCGCTTTCTGTGCGAAGGCGCCCGCCACGCCGTCCGGCGCCTTCACGCCCAGCGTGCCATCCCCGCGCTGGTAGACCTCGTGCACCACCAGCGTCCCGCCCCACTGCCACTTGCCCTGGTCATCCTCATCCTCTTTGGTTGGGACCCAGCCAAACAGGTAGCGTCTTTGCCCGTCCGAACAGGAGCGCGCGGCGTAGTAGGCCCGCCCGTCGAACGCGTCGTCCAACGGCGCCTGCCACGGCCCGCTGAGCGATTTGCTCATCCGGTAAATCGTCTTGTTCTGGGCGCTGTATTCGGTGGTCAAGAGGTACCAGTATTCGCCAATCTTGAAGATATCGGGCATCTCGTGCATGTAGAACAGGTCTGGGGCCCAGAAATCGCCCTGGAAGGCCCAGTCCTGCAGGTCGGTCGAGGTGAACCAGACCGTGCGCCCGGTGCGGACCTTCTGACCGTCCAGCCTGCGCGCGCCCAGGATCATGACGTATTCCCCGGCCTCATCATTCCAGAAGACGTAGGGGTCGCGCCACTCGGTTGGATCGTAGCCAGGCTGCGGGACGACCAGCTTCTGGTCGGTCTTGCGCCAGTGGATCAAATCGGCGCTGGTGGCGATCATCAGCACCTGCGAGGGCCGGCCCTGGCTGGGATAATCGCGGTTGTAGCCAGTGTAGAGCGCATAGAATACGCCCTGCGCCTCGAACAGGCTACCAGCGAAGATGAACTGGTCCTGGGCGTCGTCGCCGCCTCTTTCGAGCGACTCGCCCAGGTCCTCGAAGTGGACGAAGTCTCGCGTGCGCGCCAGGGCCCAACCGAACGGCTCGCCAAACGGCCCCGGCTTGCGCGTGTCGCGCTGGTGGAAGAGATAGAACTGCCCGGCGTGGTAAAACGGCATGCAGTCCCCAAACCAATAGCCTTCGGGCTGGTAGTAAAGTTGATGTTTCATCTCTCCTTCTTTTGCGCAATCACCACATACACGTAGGGCGAGCGCTCGATCGGCACTTTCAAAAATGGCAGTTGGAAGGGCAGGTCGGAGAGTTCGTTTTCCTGGCGCTGGCGGTATTCCTCCTCTTCCTGCTTCTGCTTCTCCAACTCCTGAGCCAGGCGCTCTGCTTCGCCTTCGTCGACCTGCACCTTCTGCATACTCAGGACCTTGAAATAACCGTGCTCTTCCAACAGCCGGGCAGCCTCCTGCATTCCATAATGCCAAGACCACATCCACTGCCCGACGCTGTGACTGAACGGCTCGCCGCGCCAGTCTGGGCCTGCGTCGAAGCCATACAGGAACAACAGCCCGCCAGGTCTCAGCGCCTGGTGCAGGCGGTGGATGCTGTGGAGCAGGTCGATCGGGTCGAGGTAGAGGACCGAGTTGAACGAGCAGATGCCGTCGAAAGCCGCCTGCTCGGTGATGGCCGGCGTCTCGGCCTGGAGAAAGCTCGCCCGCGGGAACTGCTCCCCGGCGCGGCGCAGCATCTCGGGCGAAAAGTCGCTGCCGGTCACCTGGAAGCCTTTTTCCAGCAGCCGTCCGATGACCGGGTCGCCGTGCCCGCAGCCGGCGTCCAGGACGCTGCCGCCAGGCTGGAGCTGCGCCAGCCAGCCGTCGAATGCTTCGGCCAGCAGCGGATTGGCGAAGTAATCCTCCTGGTAATCAGCCGCGATTTTGTTGTACGCCTGCCGGTTGAGCTGCGCCAGGAACGGCCATTCACTCGACCCGGGCGGGAAGGCGGCCGGGTCGGGGTGCTGGCCCTGCTGGACGGCGGCGATCTCGTGGATCAGCTCGCGCATGAAGCGCACGCCCTCCTCCACATCGATGTACTTTAACTCAATTTCGACCGAGCGCATGCCTGGCCCTGTCCTCCCAAAGACCGCCCCAGCGTCGGTGGAGAGCTTCAGCTTACAAAAGGTGGACTGCTTTTCCTCATCGTTTTCATCTTCATAGGTGGTGGTTACGAAGGTGAGCAGCAGGCTGGTCTCGGGCAGCATACCGCCAAAGCCAAACACCCCCTCACCTTTGGCCGCGAGCTCATCCAGGCGTTCTTCTTTTTCGGCCGGACTGCCAGAGCGGTCAGGCGAGTAATGGAGGAAATTGCGCGTGTAAAAGACCTGCGCCTTCTCGACTGCGTAGAAGATTTCCAGCCACAGGTTGCCGCTGGCCTGGAAGTTGAGCCCGCTGCCGATGTAGAAGGGCATGTCTGCGGTCCCGCCCAGATCCCACACGCGGGCTTCGATGGTCTCGGTGAAGGCGGGGAAGTGCTCGGTCGCAGGGTGATGGAATTCGATTCTGGCCATGATGGATTCCAGAGGTAAGGTTTAAGTGAATTATAGCCCGCTTTTAAGGTGCATGAGTAGACTGCGAGGGTCACTCTTGAGCCGATTTCTGGCCGTGGCGAAGGAAAGTCATATCACTCCTTACTGCCCCCAAAACCTGACCGTGCTCTCCTGGTTCGAGCCCGAGGCGATGAAGCGCCCGTCCTGGGAGACGCACAGGGCGCTGATGCCGTGGACGTGCTCGCTGAAGCGCTTGAGCTGTTCGCCGTCACCCTGGCGCGGGTCCCACACGCGCAGGAGGCCGTCGTCGGAGCCGCTGACCAGCAGGGTGTCGTCCGGGGTGAAGCGCAGCGTGGTGATGCGCACGACCTGCGAGCCCCGTTCGGGCGGAACATTCAGGGTGATGCTCGTCTGCGCATCCAGGTCCCAGATCACGATCTTGCCATCGCTGCCGGCAGCCAGGCGCCTGCCGTCGTTTGAGAAGGCCAGGCTGTTGAACTTGGTGTTCTTTTCGCCCGGCACGCGGATGTTATCCCCACTGAGCGCTTCCCACATGATCACCCCCTGTGACGTAGCCACCGCGATTTTCAGGTCGTCTGCCACGTCTGGGTCATCCGGCGAGAAGGCCACCGCCCAGCCGCCGTAATTGCTGGGCAGCGTGTTGACCACAATGCCATCTTCGGCGTTGACAAGCAAGACGTTCTTCTCTTCGGAGCGGGTGCCGATCGCCAGCAGCGTGCCGTCCGGCGAGACGGCCAGGCTCTTGGCGCCCTCGAACTTGCGGTTGGTCCCGTCTTCTTTGCGGAAGGTGGTGGTTCGCTGGCGGGTCTCGAGATCGTAGGTGTGGATTTCGGAACCGACGATCAGGTAGGCCGTGCGGTTATCGGCGGACAGGGCCATGTCGATGGGGACCTCGTTGCCGAGTGAGATCAGGCGGCTCGGGTTTGTTAACATTGTGGTCGAGTCGATCAGGTTAATGAAGCCGGTCCCGGCCACGACAACCCAGCGGTTATCGCTGGTGCAGTCCAGGTCGATTACCGAGAGGGCGTCTTCGTAACCGAGCAGGCCGACCAGGTTGAGGTTGGACGCCTGGATGCGGTTGGGCAGCAGCGTGGCGCTGGGGGTGACCGCCGGGGCGGTCTGGGTGGGCTCGCCGGCCAGGGTCGGGGTTAGCGTGGCTGCCTGGGCGTCGGTCGGGACCGGGGATGCAGTGGGCGGCGGCGCAGGGGTCTCAGTCGGCGCGGAGGTTGGCGTGAAGGCGACCTGCGCGAGCGGGGTGGCGGTGGGCAGCGAACTGCCCAGGGTGGGGAGTAGCCGCCAGGCTGCCAGGCCGGCGGCGACCAGCAGCAGCGCGGCCAGCCCGGCCAGGGCGAGCCAGGAGATGCGCCTCCTGGGTGGGACGGCACCTTCAACCGGCCCGCCGGCCGGGGAAGTCAGGCCGGACTCGCCGGTTGCCTCTGCGGGCGAGGCAGACCCAGGCTGGGAGGACTCGCCGGGTCCGGTGCCGCCGGAGACGGCGCCGCGCGCGCCCGCGCGGGTTTTCTTCAGGACCGTAAATTTGTCCAGGTCGTCCGCAAAGGCTTTCATCGTCTGGTAGCGGTCCTCGGGCTGTTTGGCCATGGCCTTCATCAGGGCCTGCTCCACCTCCAGCGGCAGGTCGCGGGCGAACTGCCGGGCAGAGGGCACGGGGTCATTGGCGTGTTTCAGCGCGATTTCGATCGGGGTCGGGGCGGTATACGGCATCCGGCCGGTGACCATCTCGAAGAAGATCACGGCCAGGGCATAGATATCGGTGCGTGCATCGACGCCCACCCCGCGGACCTGCTCGGGGGCCATATAGGCCGGCGTGCCGATCATCGCCCCGGTGCCGGTCAGGCTCTGGCTTTCGTTGCTGTCGGTCAGCTTGGCGATGCCGAAGTCGCCCAGCTTGGGCCGGTTGTTTTCGTCCAGCAGGATATTGGACGGTTTTACATCGCGGTGGATGATCTTGCGGGAATGGGCGTATTCCAGTGCCCGGGCAATGGGGACGAGCACGGCCGCGGCTTCATTGACGTTCCAGGGCTGGCCCAGGCGCGATTCCAGGGTTCCGTTGGGCGCGTACTCGGTCACCAGGAAGGGGCGCCCTTCCCATTCGCCGCAGTCCCAGACCGCGATGATCGAAGCGTGGGACAATTGGGCCAGCGACCTGGCCTCGCGCTGGAAGCGCCGCAGGAATTTCACGTCCTGCTGCTGCCCGGGGAAGATCAGTTTCAACGCCACCCAGCGGCTCAGCGCTGTGTCGGATGCTTTGTACACGGCCGCGGTCCCGCCTTTTCCCAGCAGCTCCGCGATTTCGTACCGGTCGATCTTTTTCCCAATCAGTTCATCCATCGCCTGCCCCTCGACTATCTCTAGACTTTGCTGTAAAACAAAAACGACCCTTTATTTCGCCAGGCCCCACACTTCCAGGGTCCCGTCCGCGGATGTGCTGTAAAGAATGGCGCCGTCCGGGCTGAAAAGCAGGTCTGTCACGGCGCCGGTATGGTTGCCGAGCGGCTCTGGCGTGAGCAGTTCCTGTGCCTCTACGCTCCACATCTGGATTGTGCCGTCTTTACACCCGGCGGCCAGCAGGCGCTCGTCCGGCGACAGCGCCACGGCCGACACCCCGCCACCCGCTACGCGGAAACGATGGGTGATGGTTGCTCCGTCCTCCCCCTGGCCGGTCAGCACCACCTCACCGGTTGTCAGGCCATAGGCCAGCCAGCGGCCGCCGTCCACGTAGGCCCAGTCCGCTGTATAAGGAATCCAGGTCTGCCTGCAGAAGAAATCCAACCGATCAGGGCTGACGAATACACCCAGCCGCGAGCCAGCAGCCAGCAGATTTCCATCGAGGTCGTATGCCACCTGGCAGTTGTTCAGGTAGGTATACCGGGTGGCCTGCAGGCTGTACAGGCTTTCCAACGCCCACAGCTGGATGGAGCGGTCGGATCCGGCTGCCAGCATGGTCTGGTTATCCAGGAAGCGCGCCGGCCCGCCGCCGTAACCGACCAGCTCGCGTGGCAGGCGGCTATCCAGCGCTTCCAGCGCCAGTACGGGGTAGATGGTCTCTGCAGCCTGGCGAGCCACCGCTGCCCACTGGCTGGCCCGGTCGACCCGGCCGGTGGTCGTCCCCCTCGGCAGTTCGCCGTTGAACCGCCGGCCGGGAACCCCATCGCGCGTGTTAAACCACTGGGTGAATGGGCCGGGGAACAAAACAGCCAGGTGTTCGCCGTCCGGCGAAATATCAAAAGCGCTGATCTGGGTGGTCTGCACCTGGCGCAGGCCCCGCCTCTCTCCGGTGATGGCATCCCAGACGATCAGGGTCCCGTTATCCAGCAGCCCGACCAGGCGGGTGGAATCGTTGGAAAAGGCCAGGTCGATCGGGTAGCTGGACTGCTGGCCGGCCGGAACCGGCCCGGTTTCGGGGGAGATGAGGCTCTGGCCGCCCAGGTTGATGACCTGAACCCGCCCATCCCCGGTGGCAAAGGCCACCCGCGTGGAATTAGGCGAAATTGCGATCGAGGTGATTTGGGTCCCGCGGTTATCGATCTCCGTGTAGTTCCGATCGACCCCGCTGCCGCCGGTGAATTCCCACAGCTCCAGCCTTGGTTTGCTGGAAACGACCAGCGCCTGCTGGCTGACCGCATCCAGGGCGACCGCGACGTCCAGCAGATACCCCTTGACTTCGCCTGGCCAGGCGCCGGTTCTTTCACCGGTCGCGCTGCTCCAACGCATCAGGCGGTCATCTTCCGACACGGTGACGAACTCCTGGTCGCCCGGCAAAAAAACGGCTCCGGTCACCGGGGCATCGTGATCCTCCAGGACAGCCATCAGCTCGCCTATGTCATTCCACAGGCGGGCCGTTTTATCTTTGGATGCGCTGGCCAGGCGCGCGCCGTCGGCTGAAAAATTCAGGGCCAGGATTGGGCCGGTGTGCCCGGGCATTTCTTTTAGCAGCGTGGCTGTCAGTGGATCCCACAGGCGGATCACGCCCTGGTCGTCGCCGGTCGCCAGCAGGCGGTTGTCCCGCGAGATGGCCAGGGCGGTCAGCGAACGGCCGGCGTCAAAAGAACTGATGGGTGAGAGGCTGCTGGCTTCGTACATGTACAGCCCGGCTGCCGTGGCGGCGAACAGGTAGGCATCGTCTTTGCTCCAGGCGACGGCCCGCACGGCCGGGTTGCCCCAGCGGGCCAGTTCGATCATCCCGGCGGCGTTATCCGGCGCCAGGCGAACCGTGCTTTTTGGCAGGCTGGTTTTTTCCAGCTTTGGATATTGCGGATAGATGTAGGCCGCGGCTGGTGTGACCTGGATGGTGGGAGCGACCGCGGCGGTTTCGGTCGGGGCGGGCAAGGTTGCGGTGGCATTGGGGGTGGCTGTGCTTTGGGGCGATGCCAGGGCCGGCGTTTCGGTTGGCAGGGTGGCGGTCGCGACCGGGATTGGCGGGGCAGGCGCGAACGGCCCCCATTCCAGTGCGCGAAGCCCGAGCACGCCGGCAGCCAGGAGTACGGCCAGGCCGGCCAGCCCGGCGACCCAGCGGAGCGCGTGCGGAGTTTGCTTTTTTGCCCCCCAGCCTTCCGGGTAGACCAGCACCTCGCGCAGGTCGTCTGTGACATCCGCCATCGCCTGGTAGCGTTCCTCGCGGTCTTTGCACAGCATGGTCAGGAGGATTTTTTCAACGCCGGAGGGTAAATCTGGGACAATCTGGCGCGGGGGTTTGACCGGGACGGAAACCTTCTGGATAACGATTTCCATGCCGCGCCCGCTGGCAAACGGCTTTTGGCCGGTCACCCACTCGTAGAAGATGGTCCCCAGGGCGTAAATATCGGCCCGGTCGTCCAGGTCCAGCCCGCGGCCTTGTTCGGGCGACATGTAGTGAGGCGAGCCGAGCCCCACGTGGGTGCCGGTCAGCCCGCGCGTTTCTTCAGGCTCGAGGATGCGGGCGATGCTGAAGTCGGTGATGACCGGTTTGCCCTCGGGGGTGAGGATGATATTGGCAGGCTTTAAATCCTGGTGGATGATGCCGGCTTCGTGGGCCTTTTCCAGCGCCTCGGTGATCGGGATCAGCAGCTCGACGATCTCGCGCCAGCCTGTTTTTTGCCCGGCGCTCAACCGCGTTTCGAGCGTTTCGCCTGGCACAAATTCGCTGACCAGGAAAAGGTATCCCTGTTCCTGGCCGAAGTCAAGGATGCGGGCGATATTGGGGTGGGTGATATGGGCCACCGCGCGGGTTTCCTTGAGGAACTGCTCTTTGAATCCCGGCGAATAGCTCCTGGAATGGACGATCAGCTTGAGCACCACGTCCCGGCCCAGAATCGTATCGTGGGCGCGGAAAATGCGCGAGAGTTCGTCGCTGCCCAGCTCTGCGTCTAGCCGGTAGCGGTCGATCTTACTGCCAATGGGAAAAGGGACTTCCGTCATAAAACCTGCCAGGCCTTATTCCTTGAAGATCAGGATCACGCCATATTGCGAGCCGAGCGCGATGAGCCGGTTGGCGCTGTTGTCGGTCAGCGCGCCCACATACTTATGGGCAGACCAGTCGTTTATTTTGAACCGGCTGCCGCCGCTGACCAGCACATATTCATCCTCGATGACATACAGATAGGCGCTGCCCCCGGTTGAATAGCCCAGGAAACGATCGCTGTATTTGGGTGGGGCTGCGTAGGTCGTATAATTTTCTTTCTTCGTATATTCCGAATCGCCCAAATTCCACTGCCAGAGCTTGCCGTTCCATTTCTCAAGGAAAATAGCCGGCTGTTCCTTTGGGCTTAGCGCGACCGGCGCGGCAAAATCTCCTTCGTTATTGCACAGGTTTTCAACGGCCTGTTTCAACTTTACCGGCCTGCTGTTTCCTTCCACCATGTTGAACAGGATCCCTTTTTTCCAGATCACCGCCAGCAAATCGGTTTCCGGCGTCTGAAACTTCCTGCACAGCCTGTACGGGCCGGAGGTG
>CAZBDC010000007.1:0-47184 GCA_964490575.1 uncultured Anaerolineaceae bacterium
TTTTCGGACTTCGTTCGTTTTGTGTGGGCGACGCAGTCGCCCACACAAAACGATACAAGTATCAAAACAGAAACAGGCTTTTCAGCCTGTCTGTTTAAGTAAATGAGCTGCTTAACGCCGCAATGGCTTCGTCGAAGTGCATCAGCATGGCCTGCATGGCGGCCTGCGGGTCGCTATTTTCCAACGTCTCCAGCAGAGACTCGTGCGTGCGCTGGATTGCTTCTACTTTCAGCGCGGGGCCGCGGCTCTTTAGACCCGCGCTGATGGTGTTGCGCAGCGCGTCACGGATCGACTCGACCAGGTAAACCAGGATTGCGTTATGGGAGGCAGAGGCGACCTGCAGGTGGAACTCGACGTCCAGTTGGGTGAACGCATCCAGGTTATCCAAATTCTCGCGCATCAGGTGAACGATCCTGCGCATGGCCTGCAGGTCGCGCTCGGTCCGGCGCCGGGCAGCCAGCTCCGCGGCCTGGACTTCCAGCCCGCGCCGCACCTCCATCAGTTCCAGGATTGGGTGCTGCTCCATCTGCATGGCGCGCTGGAAGAACATGCGCAGTGGGATGCTGTCGATGGGGCGGATGATTGCACCCTTACCGTTGACGATTTCGAGAATGCCTTTGCCTTCCAGGTTTTTCAAGGCTTCGCGGATGACCGGCCGGCTGACGCCAAAGCTGTTGCCCAGGGAGGTCTCCGAAGGTAGCAGGTCGCCGGCCTTCAACTGTTGGGCAGCGATATATTCCATTAAGCGTTCGGTAACCTGCTCGGAGAGGGTTTCCCGGGTGATTCTTGGCAGCATTTGATTTTCCTTTAATAAAAGCCAATAAGGGTCAAGTTCTACGCGTCATCATAGCAAAAGAACCGGGGAGTGTCAATTGGAGGGCATCTGTAGCCAACCCAAATTTTCGGCCTCCGGCAGGGCCTCCTCGAGGCTCAGCGCTTGCGTCTCAGCCCCGTGGTTCAATACCACCGGCAGGTACAAAAAGTTTGGCGCATATACCGTTTCGACTGCCTGCCAGCGGTTGCCCACCGGCTCGTACGCGTAGTGGTAGATCGCCAGGTCGGCTTCACTGCCCGCATGCGTTATATCGGTCAGCCATCCTACCGCATTCACCGTATAGGTTGAGACAACGCCATTGGGCCGGCTGAGCTGGTACAGGTTTGCATCCATAGGAGGTCTGCTTTGTTAATCCTTCTCACCCCGAACATTAATTTCGGGGTGAGAAATATTGATGTCTCTCTTTATTGGTCGAAAAGCTGAAGCGAATTACCCGGCGATCAGCAGATAGGGTTCCTCGACCAGCTGCTTGATGTACTGCAAGAAGCGGGCCGCGGGCGCGCCGTCCACCAGGCGGTGATCGAACACCAGGCTGAGGGTCCACATCTGGCGCACGACGATGTTGCCTTGATAGGGCACAACCTTGGGCGCGATCCGCCCGACGCCCAGGATCGCGGCTTCGGGCATGTTAATCACCGGGGTGAAGGCATCCACGTCGAACATGCCCAGGTTGGTGATGGTGAAGGTCCCGCCGCTGAGATCGTCCGGCAGCGAGCGGCCGCTGCGAGCCCGGTCGACCATCTGGCGAAACTCGGCGCCGAACTGGTACAGGCTCTTCTGATCGGCGTCGCGGATCACCGGCACGAGCAGGCCGCGCTCGGTATCCACCGCCATGCCGATGTTGACCCGGCCCAAAATCTCAATCGCGTCGCTGGCCAGGCGGGCGTTCATGTAGGGGAATTTACGCAGAGCCGTAGCGACCGCCTTCGCCAGCAGATCGTTGTAGCCGGGGGTAAAGCCCCACGGCTCGGATACTTTAGCTTTGATCCGCTCGCGAGCCGCCACGAATTCGGTGGCGTCCACTTCCATCAGAAGGGTGACCCGGGCGGTGGTATGCACGCTGGCGCCCATCCGCTCGGCGATGATGGCCCGCACGCCCTTCAGCGGAACCCGCTCGACCACTTCGGCGGGCGGCAGTTGGGCCGCGGCGGGCGCGACCGGGGCGGCGGCAGCCGGAGCCACAGCCGGCGGCTTCATCAGGCGCTCGACGTCTTCCTTGACGATCCGCCCACCTGGGCCGGTGCCGGCCACGCTGCGCAGGTCAACGCCGGCGTCGGCGGCCATGCGCTGGGCGACCGGGGTCACCTTGGGGACGTGGCTGAGATAGGCCACCACGTCTCGCTCGGCGATGCGTTCCCCGCCCCAGCCGGTCGGCGCAACCTGACCCAGGTCGACGTGCTTCTCGCCGGCCAGCTTGCGGGCGCGCGGCGAGGCAAACACCCGCCCGGACTCGGTCGGGGCCGCTGGCGCGGCTTCGGGCGCGGCGGCTTCGGACTCGGCTGCGGGAAGCTCCGCCGCGGCCGCAGCAGGCGCCGGTTCCTCGCCGCCAGCCCCCTTGACCGCGAATTTCTCATTCTCTTTACCGATGATCGCCACCACGGTCAGCACCGGCAACACCTGGCCTTCTTGATACGGCCCAAAGTGGATATAGCCTTTACCGTTGGCTTCGACCGGGAAGACGGCTTTGTCGGTCTCGACTTCTAAGACTTCCTGGCCCTGGCTGACCCGGGCGCCGTCTTCGACCAGCCACTTCACCAGCGTCACTTCTTCGACGGTCTGCCCAAGCTTGGGGAGAAAGAATTCAACAGCCATCAGCTCACCGCCTTCCGGCACGCCGCCATGATCCTTCCTTCGTTCGGAATGGCCTCGTCTTCGAGGACTTCGGCGCGCGGCACAGGCACGTTGGCCGACGCGACCCGGATCATCGGCGCATCCAGCCAGTCGAAGGCTTTTTCGTTGACCTGCGCCATCACCTCGTTGATAAAGCTGGTGTTCTCATAGGCCTCGGTGACGCCTACCAGCCGGCCGGTCTTCTTGACCGATGCGACGATGGTGTCGATATCCAGCGGTTTGAGCGTGCGCAGGTCGATCACCTCGACGTCGATGCCTTCCTGGGCCAGCTTTTCGGCTGCTTCCAGCGCGCGCAGGACCATGCGCGAGTAGGTCACCAGGGTCACATCCTTGCCGGTGCGCTTGATATCCGCCACGCCGAAGGGGATGATGTATTCTTCTTCAGGGACCGGGCCTTTTTCTTTGTAGAGCATCTTGTGCTCGATGAACATGACCGGGTTGTCATCCTGGATGGCGGCTTTGAGCAGGCCTTTGGCGTCATAAGGCGTGGAAGGCATGACCACGTAGATGCCGGGGAAGTGGGTCCACAACGATTCCAGGCTCTGCGAGTGGTGCGCGGCGATGGCGCGCCCGGCGCCGCCTTCGGTGCGGACGACCATCGGGACGCTGGTCTTGCCGCCGAACATATAGCGGTTCTTGGCGCCCTGGTTGGCGATCTGGTCCATGGCCAGGGGGGTGAAATCGACGTACATGATTTCGGTGATCGGGCGCATTCCGGCCATCGCTGCGCCGACTGCCGCGCCGCCGATGGTGGCTTCGGAGATGGGCGTGTCGAGCACGCGCAGCTCGCCAAACTCGGCGTACAGATCGCGGGTGGCTCCGTATGCGCCGCCGTACAGGCCGACATCCTCGCCCATGATGAAGACGCGCGGGTCTTTCTTCATCTCCTCGCGCATGGCTTCCTGAAGGGCCTGGGCATAGGAAATCTGGCGCATTCCGGCGCCATCCTGGCGGATGCGCTCGCGCAGCTTGCGCTCGGCTTCCACGTCCGCGGCCGTGAATTTCGACGGGGCGTATACGTCCGTATCCACTTCATTGGGTTTGGGTTCAGGCGAGGCTTCGCTGAAGGTCATGGCGACTTCCAGTTTTTGATCCACCGCGTTTTCCAGTTCTTCAAACTCGGGCTCGGTCAGCAGTTTAACCGATTCGAGGTTTTCTTTCATCACGGTGATCGGGTCGCGCTTTTTCCATTCGGCTTCTTCCTCGCGAGTGCGATAAGCGCGCGGGTCAGAATGGGAGTGACCGTACCAGCGGTAGGTCTTGGCTTCGATCAGGGTTGGGCCTTCGCCTTTGCGCGCCCGTTCCACGGCCTTTGCCACGGCGCCGCGCACCGCCAGCACATCCATGCCATCCACCGTTTCGCCCGGGATGCCGTAGGCGCAGGCCCGGCTGGAAACGTCGGGCAGCTTGCTGGCTTTGGCCCACGGCACCGACATCGCGTACAGGTTGTTTTCGCACACGAACACCACCGGCAGGTCCCACAGGCTGGCCATATTGAGCGCCTCGTGGAAGTTGCCGGTATTCGTCGCGCCATCGCCGAAGAAGCAGACCACCACCCGGTCAGTCCCCTGCAGCTTTTGGGCCAGGGCGGCGCCAACGGCCACGGGGATGTTGCCGGCCACGATGCCGGTCGCGCCGAGGTTGCCATGCTCGACATCGGCGATGTGCATGGAGCCGCCTTTGCCCTTGCAGTACCCGCCGGATTTCCCCAGCACCTCGGCCATCATCTTGTTATAGTGTTCCTGTTTCGCCTCGGGGGTGCGGGCAGCCTTGTCGCCGTGGGCGTGGGCGTGGCCGTGCCCGCGGTGGGTGCTGGTGATGAAATCATCATCGCGCAGGGCCGAGACTGCGCCAACTGCCACTGCTTCCTGACCGGCGTACAGGTGCGAAGCGCCCTTCAGGACAGCTTTGCTGAGCAGGTTGGCGATGTTGTTCTCCAGGGCGCGGATTTCCATAACCTGGCGCAGGTAGCCGACCAGTTCCTCTTTGGTCAGGCCCTGCTCTTCGATCATGGCGGATACGTATTCCATGCGGGATAAATTGGGTTGAGTAGATTTTGTTCCGGTTAGCATGCCATTATTCTCCTTGATGATTGATGATTACTGCGCACTAGCGCATTTCTTGTCCGCCGGTGACGTTAATGGCCTGGCCGGTCATATAGCTGGCCTGGTCAGATGCGAGGAAGACGACGACATTGCATACATCATCGTAGGTGCAGCCGCGTTTCATCGGCACCTGGTCGATATATTTTTTGCGCACTTCTTCTTCACTGATGTTCCATTTGCGGGCATACTGCTTAAAGAGTGAGTTTGGGCCTGCGTTCCACAGCGGGGAGTCGAGCAGGTTGCCGGGGCAGATTGCATTTACCCGGACATTATAATCGGCCAGGTCGAGCGCGATGCTCTGAGTGAAACCGATCCCGCCAAACTTGGAGGCAGCGTAGGCGGAGTTCTTGAAGCTGCCTTTCTTGCCTGACTTGGAATTGATCTCGAGGATGACGCCCTTATTTTGGGCCTTCATCACCCGCGCGGCGTGCTTGGCACACAGGAAGTACCCGTACAGGTTGACTTTTATTACCGCCATCCACTTCTCTGCCGGAAAGTCGGTGATGTCCTCGGCGATCAGGATGCCGGCATTGGCTACCAGGATATCCAGGCGGCCAAATTCCGCGACGGTGCGGTCGACCATGGCGCTGACGGATTCCTCATCGGTCACATCAACTTTGATGGCCATGGTGCGCCTGCCTGTAATCGCTGCCGCGGTTTCTTGCGCCTTCGCTTCGTTGATATCGGCGACCACCACGTGGCAGCCTTCCTGGGCCAGCCGCCAGCAGATGGCCTGGCCCAGTCCCTGCGCGCCACCCGTTACCAGGGCAACTCGGTCTTGTAATGGTTTTTCCATAAGGTTCATTTCCTGAAGTATCCTGAGAAGATTTGGGTAAGATCGTTTACGGTAGCATCAGCCGCAAGAATTCGGCCTCAGCCTCGTTGGTCCACTCGCCGCGCTCGTTCAGCAGGGCATAGACGGAGGGCAGTTTCTCTTTTAGCTCGGGCAATGGGGTGAGCGGCATTTCTTTGATATTGGGGTAGATGACGACCTTGCCGGCCAGCGTGGCGTCTTTGACCGCCTGGAGGCCATCTCGAGCCGCCGACAGCGAGCCGATCGCTGCCACCGCGCGGTTGGGGGAGAGCTCGCCGGTGTAGGTTTTCACCAGCACCAGCAGCATATCTTCCATCCCGGAAGCCGAGTGGCCGATCACACGCGTATTCTTCAGATAAGCCTCGCTCAGATCCAGCCCGGCCATCGTCCCGCGCGCGACGCCTGCGAAGATGTTCATCACCCCGTTCTGGGCCAGGTGGGTGCCGGCGTCGGCGATGACCGGCGCGACCGGCGCCAGGACGATAATATCATCGAAGCCGTCCTGCTTAAACTCGGCCATTCCGGCTTCGTAATCAGCTTTGTTCATCGGGTTCAGGCAGATGAACCGGATGCCTTTCTCCCGCGCCTGGTCGGCAAATGTACTGCACAGCTCCTCAAGGCGCATATCGCTGACGTCGCTGCACACGATGGTGGCGGGTGGGTTGTGGAATTCGATCGCACGCTGGACGTGCATGCGCCCCATCGGCCCGCCTGCGCCCACAAACCAGGCTTTCCCGCCCGGCTTCAAGGCCGAACGTACGGGAACAGCGCTGTAAGCTTTGGCGATATCCAGGCCGGTGCTGCCAACATACACCCAGCGGTGGTAGTGGATCCTGCCTACATCCACGCTGACTTTGCGCGCCATCGGCTCCTGGGCCATAATGGCCAGCACGCCGAACTGGTCGAGATACGGGCTGACTTTCTCAATCAGGTCGGGGTCGGCGCCCAGCACAACGATGTCATCGACGAACTCGACCGGCAGGTCGGCCAGGGTGGGCACGTCAATCACCTCGACGCCTAATTCCGCGGCGCGCTGCTTCAGCCACCCGGCGAACGCTTCCGGAACGTCGGTCAGCAGCAGGCGGTTGGGGTGAGAATCGGCGTCAAACCCGGACCCGATGGTGAAATTCCGCTGGTCGCCCGCGCCGACCACCCACAGCGAACCGCCCGGCTTCAACCCGGTGCGGTACTTGAGGGTATAGGCCGCCACCACGCACGCCCACGGCTCGGCCAGGCCGATTTCCGCGTAGCCGGTGTCGGGCTCTACCAGGATCAGGTTATTGCCCAGGTCGCTGTCGTAGTACTCCGGCCCAATGACCGAGTACTGCGAAAGCCCGCCCTGGAACCAGTACCCGTAGGCCAGCACGCGGCCTTTGCTGACGACCTCGGGCTCCATCGAGAGGCGGTCGCCAACTTTATAACGGTCTTTCAGGTTCTCGCCAACGCCGACGACCGTCATGGAGACTTCATGCCCCAGCACGACCGGGTCGATCTTCATATCTTTGAAGATGCGCGGGTGATTCTGGCCCTGGGTGATGACTTTGATATCTGAGAAGCATAACCCACAGGCGTCGTGGCGGATGAGCAGTTCGTCAGGTCCATAGGTGTTGAGCGGCACTTCGATCGTCTGGCCATCTTTGCCAAAGTTTTCCAATCCAGCGCCATAGAGCGGCCAGAGACGGTAATTGGCGGGCAGCGGCGTGGTACAACGGCGGTATTCTTCAAGTTTATCAGTCACGGGATCCTCCAGAAATAAATTGTGGTTGCCAAAGGTTGCGGTTCCGGCGAATTATCCGGCTGCAAAGAAATCTGCGGGGGAAGCATCGGTTCCAATTTGCCTGATGCGGGCCAGTCCTTCCTGGGTTGGCGGCGTCTGGCGGCCAATGCGGGTATAAAACGCATTTCGCTCGCGGCGGGTGGGCAGGTTCGTTTTGGCCCAGTCGCTCTGGTATCCCAGTCCCGCGGCTCGTTGCATGGCGGTGTGGCCGTAGATAAAGTATGCCCCATCCATGAAAGCCTGGCGCAGAGGTAGCAGCTCGGCCTGGTCGAAGTTATCCACCAGCTTCTGGCCGTGTGCGTTCATTTCGGTGCCCACAATCAAGGGCAGGTCCAGCTTCTGGGCCAGCTCGACTACCCGGTACAGGTGGTTGACTTTTATGCGGCGGGTCTCTAGGTCGCTGATGTTCCAGTTCCGGTCCGGGATGATATTGAGCGCAGCCACACCTTTCGCGATGAGCAGGTTGAGCAGTTCTTCCATGGCCTGCTCGCCGGTGGAGGTGCCGTCCAGCCAGGTGGCGCAGGGCAGGGCCTGGCAGGCCAGGATCATCTGGTTGACCTCGTCAACGCTCGGGAACGTGTCTGGCCCGGGTTGGGCATAACCGACGCCTCCGCGCTTCATCAGCTTCGCGCGGACCGTATTTTGGAAAGAAGGGGTGTTTTGCAGCAGGGCAGTGACCTGCTCCAGGGGCAGCTTCAGCTTCTCGGCCCAGAACGGGGCCGGGTCGGCGAACCGGTCGCTGGCTGCTTTGGTGTAGGCGGCCAGGATATGCCGTTCGGTGGCATTCCCGGCCGGGGTGAGCGGCAGCACATCCCGGCGGTAGTCGATCGCTACCGGGGAAAGGTAAGCGTTGATCCGCTCCACCATGGCCAGATTGCGCTGCTCGGCCCGGCTGCGCATATCGGCCAGGATCGGCGCGCCAGCCGCCGGCGCCTGGCTGGAGGTAAAGCCAATGCCCATGTAATAGAAAACGCCGGGCTCGCCGGGCGAATTGATTTCGCGCGTGGCGAACTCGGGGATGTAGATACGGGTTTCCAGGGCGGCGCTGCCGCGCACGCCGGTGGTGAAGCAGGCCTCCAGGAACTCATCCACCGCATCCAGCACGTCAAAATCGACGATTCCGATCAGCGCATAGCCGGACTGCTTCGCCAGCCAGGCCAGCCCGCTGGGCGAGTAGCCGTAGGCGTTGAAGGAGAAGAATGTGTGGCAGTGCATGTTGGCCACATCTTTTTCTGGCGCCACTTCCACCACCCCATTATGGGCCAGGCTGACCAGGGCGGCCAACGCGGCGGCGCGCTCTGTGGGTGAAAAGCTGTTGATCTGGTCTTCCAGTTGTTTAGCGTTCAGAGCCGTTTTCATCGAAGTACATTCCCTCCAGAGTCTGGTTTGCGCCGGGCGCGCCGAAAAGGGGCAGGTTGCGTGCTCGCATTACGTTTCCAAGTCTTTTCACCGCATCGAAGTCAAGCTCTTTGACCCCGCCTGCCTGGAGCGCAACGATCACACTCTGGGCGGTCGACTCAAGCACTTCGACGTTCAGCAGGGTCCATTCAATATCGCCCCGGCTCATGCTTACCAGGCCGTGGTTTTCCATGATGAAGCTGTTATATTTTTGCAGGTAAGGGGAAAAGTTATCCGCCAGTTCCTGTGTGAGGGGTTCCGCATAGGGCACCACCGGGACGGGGCCGATTTCCGTGGTGGTCTCGGGGAAGAGCGGGCGCATCAGCCAGTTCGTTCCTTTGCTGATGGCCATCCCGCAAACGACCGGTGGGTGGCAGTGGATCACGGAGACGATGTCGGGCCGGTCATTGAAGAATTTGAGATACATCGGGCATTCGCCGGTTGGCCGGCGGATCCCGTCTAAAACGCGCCCTGCCAGGTCGATAAAAACCAGGTCTTGGGGCTGGATGGCGCCTTTGTTCATCTGCGTTGGCGTGATGACGATCAGGTCGTCTTCCAATTTCCAGGCCAGGTTGCCGCCGTAGCCGGTCACATACATGTTGTGGGCCAGGCGGTGACAGACCCGGGTGAACATCTCCAACTGCTGTGCGTACCTGCTTCGAAAATCCATAATTTAGAAAGTCCTTTTCGGTAATGTCCTGGTCAGGCGGCCAGGCTGCATGGGGCATTGAGGTCCAGCCCAAGGATTCGTCCGAGCTTGCTGATGGTAAACCGGTTGCGGAAGAAATGGGCGTATTCCAGGGCCTGGCATACTTCCTCCTCTGACAGCCCCAGTTCGGCGGCCCGGGTGGCCCCACCGGACTGGCGCAGCAGGCTGCTCAACCGGGTTGGCGCGGGCACCATGCTGGCGAGGGCCTGGATTTCTTCCCAGTGGGCCAGGATGCGCACTTTGAGCTGATCCCAGGCGTCTGGCGTCAGATCGAGGAAGGGCGCCTGCTCGACGAGCAATTTCTCGGCGATGGGGCCATAAATCTTTTGAATGGCAGCCACCTCTGCGGCCCGGTCGGGCAGCGCGGCGGCCTGTAACCGCCGGGCGGCATCGGCGCGGTCGATCTGGCGGAGCTGGTCGTAGAGGTCGGAGACCAGGATGGAACACAGCCCGACTTTGGCGCCGTGCAGGACGGCCGGCCGGCCCTCGCGTAGCAGCTTCAGTTCCAGCACGTGCGACATGTAATGCTCGGCGCCGGCGGCGGGCCGCGAATTGCCAAAGTCGAGCATGCAGATGCCCGAATCGAACAGGCTGGTCATCAGCTTTGCAACCCCGTCCGGAGAGGCCTGCCCGATCTCGGCGGCAGATGCAACGCAGGCGTCCAGCGTATCGCGCACGCGTTGGGCGATCCCGGCATCGTAGGGCTCATCCCACAGCAGGTGCCCGATCTCCCAGTCGGCCAGGGCAATCGCTTTGCCCAGGATGTCGCCAAACCCGGCCGCGATCATCGGCTGGGGGGCGGCGGCCAGGACTGGCAGGTCGGCAATCACTGCCAGCGGAGGTTGGGAGATCACCGTCTGCTTGACGTTGCGAACGACCAGCGAGGCGCTGGGCGAAGTGTACCCATCCACCGATGGGGCAGTGGGCAAGGAGATGAAGGGCCGCCCGGCGCGGTGGCTGGCGAAGCGGGTGATGTCGGTCAGTGTTCCGGACCCGACCGCCAGGTAAGTGCGCTGGAGTGGGTCCGCCTGCAGGAGCACCTGGAAGATAAAATCCTCGTTGGGGATCACTTCTGGCTCGTGAAAGACGACTGATTTCACATCCCACGCCCTGGCCTTCAGCGCGTTTTCGACGGCCTGGCCCAGGATTGGGTAAGTGTTGGCGTCGGCGACCAGTAAAAAGTGCGCCAGGTTGTGTTTTTCGCAGTACTGGACCAGGTGATCGATTGCGTTGTTTCCCAGGTAAAAATGAATGTCTGTCATGCGGTGGTATCCGTTTCCATTGGTTTAAGACTTATGGTTTCGATGGCTTCGCTGCACAGGGTATAAGCGACCCCGGCCGTTTCCAGCTTGATTTTCCATTCATCAGGCAGGTCACAGTCGGTAAAAATGTGGTCCACCTGGTTTGTGCGCGCGTAGGAGGTCAGGTTCACCTGGCCGAACTTGCTCGAATCGATCAGCGCCACCAGCTTCTGCGCGGAAGCAACCATCGAGCGTTTGAACTGTGCTTCGTTCAGGTCCACTTCGGTCAGGCCGCTTTCGATCGAAAAGCCGCTGGAGGACATGAACGCAGTTTTGATGTGCAGATCGTGTAGGAGAAATTCGTTGGATGGCCTGGTAATGGCGGTCCCATCGGTTCGCAGGATGCCCCCCAGCAGGATAATGGTGTTGGAAGGGTTGCGGGCCAGCTCGCGACCCACTTCGATGCCGTTGGTGATGATCGTGAGGTTCTGGCGTTCCTGGAGAAAGCCCGCCATGTGAAAGACCGTCGTGCTGGCGTCGAGGAGCAGCGAATCGCCGTCCTCGACCAATTGCGAGGCGATGCGGGCGATGCAGCGCTTGGCGGATTGGTTCATGCGCGCGCGCGCCGTATAGGCCGGGCTGACGCCGCGTTCTTCTTCCACCGGAATCCCACCCCCCCAGACCCTGGTTAACTGGCCCGATTCAGCCAGCGCTTTCAGGTCGTTGCGGACCGTCCCTTCGGAGACATCTAACAACCTGGCAATGTCAGGCACCCGAATCCCGGGCTGATCGCGCAGCAGGTTGAGAAGTCGGTATCGTCTCTCGAAGGTAGTCAAATCAGCATCCGATGTTGTTGAATTTTGTTGATTTTTGTTGAATTACACAGAAAATAATAGCCGAATTTTTGAATTTTGTCAATATAGGCGGAAAGTGATATTTCATCTCAATTTATTGGGCATGAGCGGTAAAATGGATGGATAGTTGCATTGCGCGATGATATTGGGCTGCTCTCTCGGGCTGCGTGACAAAATTCTTTAAAGGTTACAACCACGATGCGTTCATGGCTGGCTCAATCGCCTTTCCCTGCTGTGCTGCTGACCGGCGCTTTACTCGGTTCAACATTGGTGGTCACTCGCTTCAGCCTGGGCCAGTTTGAAACCCAGGCTTACGTCGCGCTGCGGCTGGCGGGCGGGGCCCTGGCGTTCCTGGCTGGCTATCTCGTTTTTCGCCTGCGCATCTGGCCGCACGACCCGGGCCTGTGGCTGCGGGCGGGGATCTATGGATTGATCGGGACGGCACTGACCATGACCGGTTTTACCCAATCGCTGCGCTACCAGTCCAGCGGCATCACCAGTTTGCTGACCACGCTTTCTCCGGTGGAGACCGCGCTGCTGGCCCATTTCTTCCTGACAGGCGAGCGGCTGACCCGCCAGCGCTTGTTGGGTGGCATGGTGGCGTTCGCCGGCGCGGGGTTGCTCTTGCTGCGCGGCGAGACCGGGCTGGCCGAACTGGCGCAGGCTGACTGGCGCGGTTATGCCTGGGCGTTGGTCGGGGTTACTTCCAACTCGATCGGCCTGGTCTACGCCCGGCGCTGGCTGAGCAAGGAAGACCCATTTGTCGTCACCAGCATTCGGATCATAACCGGCGCTCTGGTGATCGGCCTGCTGACGGCTTTTACAGTCGGATATGACCTGAGCGCGGTGCGCATTAGCGGCGTGCTGGCCGTGTTCTACGCTGCAGTGGCAGGCACATTCCTGGCTTTTCTGCTTTACCTGACGATCGTGCAGCGTTTCAGCGCCACGATTGCCTCGCAAACCGAGTATATTGTCCCCCTAATCGCCAGCAGCCTGGGCGTCATTTTCCTGGGCGAACGGGTTACACCGACCATGCTGCTCGGGATGCTGATCATCTTTGCCGGGCTGGCGATTTTCGACCGAGCAGGTAGAACCCGGAAAGCTGAGATGGCTTCGGAAGTGGCTTGACGCTCGCAGGTGGGCATGTTATCATCTCTGCTGAGGATTGATAAATGACGGAGAATCAGGCCTGACATTTTCTGGACGCCTTTGCTGCTGAGCTTTCGGCAGCGCTGCGTCCGCGCTTCCTGGCGTGGGCCTGTTTGTCGTGATCAAAATTATCAAATGGATATGAGTCATGGGCGCCGCTCCAGGTCCATGACTTTTTGTTATTTTGTTTATTGGAGTATTTTTGATGTTGCAAGTCCACCAGGTATCTAAATCCTACGGAGTCCAGACTATTCTGGACAATGTGACCTTTTCGATCAACCCGGGTGACCGGGCCGGGTTGGTAGGTCCAAACGGCAGCGGCAAATCTACCCTGTTGCGGATCCTGACCGGTGAAGAGCCCTCTGACCAGGGCACCGTCTTCCTGGCGCCGGAAGCCAGCCTGGGGTATCTGCCCCAGGGGATTGACCTGGCGCTTGCCATGCCGGTCGGTGATTTCGTCCGGTCAGGCATTCCTGGTTTTGAGGCAGTGCACCGGCGGGTCGAAGCCCTGGCCGAGCAGATGGCTCACGACTCCTCGCCGGCTGTCCTGGCGGAGTATGGCGAGGCGCTCACCCAGTTTGAGTTGTTGGGCGGTTACAGCGTTGAGAACCGGGTCGATTCGGTCCTGCATGGCCTGGGGTTGCAGGATGTTGCCCAATCGGACCGGATGAATCACCTGAGCGGAGGCCAGCGGACGCGGGTCGGCCTGGCCCGGCTGCTGGTGGCGGAGCCAGGGCTGCTCCTGCTGGATGAGCCTACTAACCACCTCGACATCGAAGCGCTGGAATGGTTGGAGGGGTTCCTCTCGGGTTACCCGGGCGCCGTGCTGGTTGTCTCGCACGACCGGCGTTTTCTCGACCACACGGTTCGGCGCATCCTCGAACTGGATCCTGACCGGCATTCGCTGCGTGAATATGCGGGCAATTACAGTGATTACGAAGACGCCAGAGCTCGGGAGATGGAAAAACAGTGGGGACAGTGGAAGGACCAGCAGGTTGAAATCCGCCGCATGGAAGAAGATATCCGCCGGACCAAGGAGCATGCTCTTTCAACCGAGCGAGGGACCAACAATGATCACCTGCGCCGGCTGGCCAAAAAAGTGGCTCAGCGGGCGAAATCCAAAGAAAAGCGCCTCCAGCGCTATATGGCTTCGGATGAGCGGGTCGAACGTCCTGACCAGGCCGAGCACATGCGCTTGCAGTTTGCTCCCAACCTGCGCAGCGGCCAGGTGGTGATTGCGTTGAAGGCGGCCGGCAAAGCTTTTGGCCAGCGCTGGTTGTTCCGCGAGGTCTCCGAAACTTTACAGTACGGTGAGCGGGTTGCGTTGGTAGGCCCAAACGGCAGCGGGAAGACCACGCTGCTGCGGGCGATGATGGGTGAAGTGGACCTGTCGCATGGAACGGTCTCGGTTGGCCCCAGCGTCCGTATCGGCTACATGCCACAGCAGCAGGAAATCCTTGACCCCGCGGAAAGTCCCCTGGAAGTGATCCAGCGCCTGGCCCCGATGAACGAGAGCGAAATTTTTAATTTCCTGCATTATTTCTTGATTTATCGCGAACAGGTGCGCCTGCCCACCAGCCAATTAAGCTACGGAGAGCGGGCCCGGCTGCTCCTGGCCCGCCTGGTGGTTAGCGGTGCCAACTGCCTGCTGCTGGATGAGCCGATCAATCATCTCGATATCCCTTCCCGGCAGCAGTTTGAGACGGCCCTGGAGTCCTTCCCGGGCACTGTGCTGGTCTCGGTTCATGACCGCGCGTTTATCGAGCGGTTTGCGACCAGTATCTGGCGGATCCGGGATGGGCAGGTGAAGAAAGAACACCTGCGGATTGGGTAAGCAGCGGATGCTCTGCCGTTCGTAGAAACAGGTTTCTTTGGCAACAGTGTTAAAATAAATGGCATGTCCACGTTCTTGAGAACCTGGCAGCAAGGTTTCAGGCGGTGGCTCCAGGAGCCGCGCATCATCTGGCGCGTGGATAAGGGTGCCCTTATCGTCACCATTGAGGTCCGGTCCTGGCTTCCGCTCCTGGCCTTCCTGGCGGCCCTGGTCTGGTACCTTTCTGCGCCCTCTCCGGTGGTGATGATGAGCGCCATCACGCTGGGTGGGATGATCCTGGTTTCGTTTATCTGGTCTCGTCAGATGGCCGAGCAGGTTCGCGGCCGGCGGCGGTTGCGCTACGCGGCCATGCAGGTGGGGGATGAACTGGAAGAGCAGATCAACCTCAACAACCAGACCCCTTTCCCGGTCCTGTGGGCAGAGTTCGTCGACCGTTCGAACATCCCAGGGTATACGGTTTCCAGCGCGCGGGCGGCGGACCCAGACAGCCGGGTGGAATGGCGCGCGCATACAGTCTGCACGCGTAGGGGTGTCTTCAAGCTGGGGCCGTGGGAGTTGCGCCTGGGGGAGCCGTTTGGCCTTTTTCTGGTTCGCCAGTTGTATCTTCAGCAGCAGGAAATTCTCGTTTACCCACCGCTGGCTGTACTTCCTGAGCAGATTCTGCCGCATCGGGGCGCGCTGGGCGACCATCGCCCACTAAATCAGCCCCTACAGGCGGAGACCATTGCCTCGAACACGGTCCGCGCGTACCAGCCCGGAGACCCGCTGCGCCATGTTCATTGGCCAACAACAGCCCGCCGGGTGCATCCTTTCGTCAAGGTGTTTGCGCCAGAGGCAGCTTCGCGCGTGTGGCTCGTACCCGATTTTGACGCCGGCAGCCATGTTGGCGCGGATGAGACCTCCAGCCAGGAAACGATGGTCACGGTCGTCGCCTCTTTGGCAGCCGAACTGCTCCAGCAGAACCTGACGGTAGGGCTGATGGCCCACGCAGAAGCTGAACTGGCTGTCCTTCCACGCCAGGGCTACGCCCACCTGTGGAGCATTTTGCAGGCCCTGGCTCCACTGCAGGCGGTTCCAGGGCGATCGCTGGTGGATGTATTGAACCGGGCCAGGGCGCTCGTATCCGGCAGCGATTTGTTGATCCTGGTTACGCCTTCTCTTTCCGAGAAGTGGATTGGGCCGCTGCGGCAGATTTCCCGCAGCCGGGGCAGCAGCGGGCAAGCAGAGGTAATCCTGCTCGATCCGCAGTCATTTGGCGGGCAAGGGCAGGCGGCTGATTTCGTGAGGGTTCTGTTGGAGCAGGGACTGGCAGCTCACCTACTGCGTAAGGAGGATGTGCGCACCATCAGCGGGTATTACGGCGAGATCAGCCGGTGGGAGTTTGCTGTTTTAGGGACGGGCCGGGTCGTGGCTCGTAAAGCGCCGCGAGCGGCCGTTCTGGCAGCGCATAATTCCCTGCCGGATTTGGGCGGTGAGATGGAGCGCTGAGCGGTGATGCACGAAAGACTGTTTGGCTGGCTGCTGCGCCTTGTGAATCGGAACTGGGTCTTCCTTGTGCTGCTGGCCTCGCTGACCGGCGCAGTGTCTTACAGCCTGGACAGGGCGAATTGGGTGAGCGACGACCAGGAATTAATTGCTGCCTTCACCGGCGGAATCTTGCTCGGCTGGCTCCTGGCCCGCTCGCGCTACAGGGGCTTGTTTGCAGCGTTTTATTCCATCCTGATTGCGGCTCTGTCGGCCATTGAATTAACGGCCGACATTGTACCTTCTACAGGACAGGTTCTAAGCCTGTCCGCCGATCTGCTGAATGAGCTAAACCTGCGTGCTTTTCAGTTTTACCTGCGCGCGGGGGGGTGGGTCGAGACTTTCCAATCCGGTCAGAATATCGAAGATACCGGGCTATTTGTGCTGCTGGTGGGTTTTCTCCTGGCGCTGTGCGGCGCCTGGTTGATGTGGGAATTGCTGCGCCGGCGGCGGGCGTTGAGCGGTTTGTTGCCAATCGGACTTCTTTTTGCGATTAATGCGCACCTGAGCCAGCAGCCGCTGATAGGATACGCGGTTTTCCTGCTGTCCGCCGCGCTGCTGGTCGCCAGGACCGCTTACAGCCGCCAGCACGAAGACTGGCAGCGCCGCGGGGTCGATTACCCGGAACAGCTTGGGTTGGAATGGGGCGTGACAGCAGTCATTGCGGCGCTGATTATCGTCCTGCTGGCTCGCATTGGCCCGCTGGCTGGTACGCCGGAGGGCTGGCAGATTGTTTCAGAATGGTTGAAAGAGCGGCAGGAACAGACTTCAGAAACGGCCGAACGCCTGTTTTCAGGTGTCAATTCTCCGCCTCCCGCAGCCGGTGGGGCTTCCGACGTGTCGGTCAACGTCCCGAACTTGGGCCAGGTTGGCAGCCCAATCGCCCAGGGCTACGAGACGGTTATGTGGGTTACAACCAGCGACCCGCCGCCGCTGCCGCCGGAAGTGGCGATCAACACTCCCCTGCAAAGCCAGCCCATCCACTATTGGCGCGGCGGCATTTACAGCCGCTATACCGGTCGGGGATGGGAAAAGGCATCCCTGGCGGAGGAAAATTTTCCTCAGCCCACGGGTGAAATCGAGCCGCTGGCAGGGCGCTACCTGCTGCGCCAGGATTTTCAAGTGGTTGCCAGGCATACCGGCGAGCTGTTTTCGGTCAACGACCCGCTCCAAACGGCCGGCGGCCCGGTGCTGCGGGCAACCCAGGCAGACGGCAGCCGGCTGGTTGTTGGGCCAGAGACCACATATTCGATCATCTCCCAGGCCACCCGGGTCACTGCCAACCAGCTTTCTGCGGCCCAGGCGGCTTACCCGGATTCGATTGCCCGGGAATACCTCCAACTCCCTGAAAGCCTCCCGGCTCGGGTGCAGATGCTGGCTCGCCGCCTGGCTGGCTCTGCCGAAGACCCCTACCAGAAGGTTCTGCAGATCCAGGCTTACCTGCGCGAGAATTTCCCTTACGATCTGGTGGTGGCGCCTGCCCCGGCAAATCGAGATGTTGTGGATTACTTCCTGTTCGACCAGCAGCGGGGGTTTTGCAGCCACTATGCCACTGCGATGGCCGTCATGCTGCGTTCGGTCGACGTGCCCGCGCGGGTCGTGACCGGCTATGCCATGGGCGATTATGACCGCCAGCGCGGTGCATACCGAGTACCGCTTTCGGCCGCCCACGCCTGGGTCGAGGTCTATTTTCCTGGCTATGGTTGGGTGGAGTTTGAGCCGACGGCTTACCGGGCGCCGATCGAGTACCCACAGGAAAGCGTTGTGCCAAGTGGAGCACCTCCCTCGCTTGCCGAGGCGGAAATGCCAACCCCGCAGTCGCAGCCTTACCGGGTCGTTCTGGTGGTCATCGCTGTAATTGGGCTGCTGGCGCTGCCTTTCTGGTTGTTGCGCATGTTTTCGACTGCCCGCCAGGCGCCTGCGCTGCAAGTCGATGGGCTGTACCACCGCATTCGCCGGGCGCTGACCTGGGCTGGGCTATCCGCCGTCCCGAGTATTACGCCGGATGAGTTCCTGGCGCTGTATGGGGCGCGGCTCGACCGGTACGATCGGCTTCAGAAGGCCCTGCGCCAGGCTACCCGGCTCTATCGAGAAACGGTTTATAGCCCGCGCCCGCCCGATGCAATGTGCGTGCGGATCGCCAGCCAGCTCTGGCGGCAGTCGCTGGGCGAGTGGCTGGTGTTATGGCTGCGCTACCGCTGGCAGAATTTCCGCACCCGGTGAATCCTGCGCGGCTCAGGTATTGCGAAACGCCTCTACAACCAACCTCTCAGTCCGTAAATCAGCAGGCCGATGTACTCTTTCATTGCATTGGTCGTCAGCGAAAGGCTGCTGGTATTCGGCACCAGGTTGACTAGCATGGCCTGAAGGTCGGGGGTGTTCAGGTTCTCCCACCCGTCCTGAGTGATGGTAAAGTCCACCGGGGCGGGGATGACCTGGATGCCCTGGTGCTCGAACAGGGCCACCGAGCGCGGCATGTGCATGGCGGAAGTGACCAGCAGAACCTGCCGGATTCCTTTCTCTTTCAGTATCTGGCTTGAGTAAAGCGCGTCCTCGTAGGTGTTGCGCGATTCTGGTTGAAGCCAGACGGCCTGATTGGGGATGCCAATCATCGCCAGGATCTGGGCCATTTCGTCGGCGGGGGTCATGCTCCGCCCGCCCAGCCAGGTGATGTTGCCGCCGCTGAGCAGGATGACCGGCGCGCGCCCTTCTTTGTATAATTTAGCGGCGTATAAGACCCGGTCTCCCGCAGAATTGACCTCGACCATTGGGCGAGGAAACTGCTCCGATTCGGTGCCCCCACCTAACACGACAATGGCCTCTGCCTGTGGAACCGGGTCTAAAGGCAAATAACGCCATTCAAGCGACCGGGCCAAGGTATAAGATACCCAACGATTGCTGCTGAGATACAGGATAATCACGACGGCTGCCAGCAGCGCAGTCCGCAGGCGCGTTTTGCGGTGCAGGAACAGCGCCAACACAACCAGGATGAACGAAAGCCCCAGCGGGTAGACAAAAAGTGGCAGGAATTTTGAAAGAAAGACAAACATGCTCAGATTTTACCCCGAAACAGAGCTGGATGAGGTTTTCGGTCAGGTTGCCCGGCTTGCAGAAAACTGCCTGATCGGCAGGCTGCCCCGCTTGCCCGGCTTTATGAACTGGAGCTATAATGACAAAACCGGCTGGATAACGGCGGCAGGCTTGATCAGGCCGCAAAACAGCGCTCAGGCCTGTCTGGCTCGATATCCCTGGCGATGTTATTACGTTTTTTCAATCGAGGAGTCAACAATGGACCCGGTATTCAATGGATTGGGGATGAGCCTGGGAAACCTGGCTGAACTGTCGAACGCCGTTACTCGCTCGATCAGCGCGGAGAACCCGGCTGGCGAAAAGGGAAAAGGTGGAATGGCTGTTGAGGGAACAGGAGCGGTTGCAGCACGTGAATTAGGCCGCGGATGGAAAGTGTCGCCTTCGATCCGGATTGTCGGGCACGAGCTGGTTACCCTGGCGGATATTGCTGGCCCTGGCGCAATCCAGCACATCTGGTGCACCGTCCATCCAACCGCCTGGCGCCGACTTGTCCTGCGCGCGTACTGGGATGGAGAAAAGCACCCCTCGATCGAAGTTCCGTTAGGCGATTTTTTCTGCAACGGCTGGTGCGAGCGTGCTAACGTCAGCTCGCTGCCGGTCGCCGTAAATCCGGCGGGTGGGTTTAACAGTTATTGGGAAATGCCGTTTCGCCAGCATGCTCGCCTGACGCTGGAGAACCTGACGCCCGATGAGATCCCAGGTTTCTACTATCAGGTGGATTACTGCCTGACCGAGGTACCCGCGACGCGCGCGTATTTCCATGCCCAGTGGCGGCGAAATAACCCGCTGCCCGCCATGCAGGTGCATACCCTGCTGGACGGCGTCCGCGGGCAGGGCCATTACGTAGGAACTTACCTGGCGGTCGGTGTTAATAACAATGGCTGGTGGGGTGAGGGCGAGATTAAGTTTTATATCGATGGGGATGGTGAATGGCCGACAATCTGCGGCACCGGCACAGAAGACTATTTCGGCGGGGCCTGGGATTGGGAGCAACCCAAAGGCCAGTACTGCATGTATTCCACTCCTTTCCTGGGCATGCACCAGGTCATTCAATCAGACGGTCTGTATGTCAACCAGCAGCGTTTTGGGATGTATCGCTGGCACATCATGGACCCCATTCGCTTCCAGCAGGATCTGAAGGTGACCATCCAGGATCTTGGCTGGCGCTCGGCGCTGGAAGGAAAGGGCCGGTATCACCCGCGGCAGGATGACATCGCCTCAACGTCTTTCTGGTACCAGCTTGAGCCGCACGTGGCGTTCCCGGTTTTACCCTCTGCTAATGATTTGGAGGTGATCTGACGATGAAACGTTCTGAAATTAATGCTGTTATGCGTTCTGCGGATGAGTTCATCCTAAGCCGGGGATATTACCTCCCCCCGTTTGCTCATTGGACGGCAGGTAAATGGCGCGAGATCGGGCCGGAAGCAGTTGAGATTGTCGAAAACCAGTTGGGTTGGGATATCACAGATTTTGGGCAAGGCGATTTCAAAAATATTGGCCTGTTTTTGTTTACGGTCCGCAACGGTCATCCGCGCAACTGGGCCAGCAAACAGGGTAAGCTGTATGCCGAGAAGGTTATGATTGTGGACGTAGATCAGGTGACGCCCATGCACTTCCATTGGGTCAAGATGGAAGATATCATCAACCGGGGCGGTGGGCGGCTGCTGATCCAACTGTATAATTCGACTCCTGACGAAGTTCTGGACGAAGAATCTCCCGTAAAAGTCAGCATGGATGGGGTTGTCTACACCGTCCGGGCTGGAGAGATCGTTGAACTGCGACCGGGTGAAAGTATCTCGCTGCCGGCTGGCCTGTACCATAAATTCTGGGGCGCTGATGAGCGTGTCCTGGTTGGAGAAGTTTCGTTGGTCAACGACGACAACCGGGATAACCGCTTCCTGGATCCGGTCGGGCGGTTCCCTGAAATCGTTGAGGATGAATCGCCCCTGTATCTGTTGACCAAGGATTATGTTCGTTACTATCGTCATAACAGGTGATCCCGGCTGGCAGCCTGGGTCGCAAGGCAGGTGAAGATGGCCGGAAAATTCAGTGCGGTTGTGGCAGGGCACGTTTGCCTGGACGTGATTCCGGCGCTGGATCATATGGCAGAAGGCCTGTTCGCTGATCTGTTCCGGCCTGGACATCTGATCAACGTTGGCCCTGCCCTGTTTTCTACCGGCGGTCCGGTTTCCAATACAGGGCTGGCACTCGTGCGGTTGGGCGTGCCCACCCGGCTGATCGCCAGGGTGGGAGACGATCCTTTTGGCGGCGTTGTGCGATCTCTGGTCCAGAAGTTTGACGCTCCGGATGCGTCCGGCAGCCTGGCTCAGGGGCTGGTGACCGATGCGGCTGTCCCTACCTCTTATACGATCATTATCAATCCGCCCGGGATGGACCGAATTTTCTTACACTGCCCGGGCGCCAATGATTATTTCAGCGCTGAGGATGTCGATCTCAATTTAGCAGCCCAGGCAGGCCTGTTTCACTTTGGATATCCGCCGATCATGCGCCGGATGTACCTGTCTGGTGGGGCGGAACTGGCTGAGGTCTTTCGCCGGGTAAAAGCTACCGGCGTGACCACGTCTCTGGATATGTCCTTCCCCGACCCGGCTTCTGAAAGCGGCCAGGTCGACTGGCGTGAAATTCTGGGGGTGACGCTGCCGAACATCGACCTGTTCCTCCCCAGCTTCGAAGAGATCCTTTTCATGCTGCGTCGCACGGTGTTCGATAGGGCGCCGGAGGGCCATGTGATGAGCTTGCTTTCCCCTGGCCTCCTGGCAGATTTGAGCGACGAGTTGATGGAGATGGGGGCGCGGATGGTGATGATCAAGCTGGGCAGCCAGGGAGCTTACCTCCGGACGGCTGGCCTGGATCGCCTGCAGGGCATGGGGCGGGCAGCCCCCAACGACCTGGTTTCCTGGGCCAACCAGGCACTGTGGGCGCCCTGTTTCCGGGTGGATGTGGTGGGAACCACCGGTTCCGGCGACGCGACGATTGCCGGTTTCCTCAGCGCGCTGCTGCGCGATTTTTCACCTCGCCAGGCTCTCACGGCGGCTGTGGCGGTTGGCGCTTGTAATGTGGAAGCCGCCGATGCCCTGAGCGGTTTGCGCTCCTGGGAGGATACACTGGCGCGCATCCGGGCTGGCTGGCAGCGCCTCCCGGTGGCACTCGCGGCGCCCGGTTGGTCCTGGAAGGAGGAGGATCAAATTTGGGCGGGTCCGGCAGGCGGTAGAAGATAAAGTCTGGCCCAGAAGATCAGGTGATCTGGATCAGGCGCAGGCAAATCGATAGTTTCAGGAGGCAGGATGGCAGTTTTGTGGGGAAGCAAGATTTCAAAGCAGGAGATTTTGCGCCGGGTGGGCGACATTCGCCAGCTGGCGCAGGTGGAGCCTTTCGAGATGGTGGATGGTTCTGCCCGGGGAGTGCGGGCTGTGCGGTTGCGCAACGCGGCTGGCCTGGACCTTGTCGTTGTGACCGACCGCGGCATGGCCATTACCGACCTGCTGTTCCAGGGCGTTCCGCTGGCCTTTATGAATGGGGTTGGGGTCGCCCACCCGGCATACAGCGAGCCCGAAGGCACAGGCTGGCTGCGCACCTGGCCAGGCGGATTTTTAACCCCTTGCGGCCTGACTCAAGTGGGCTCGCCCTGCCAGGATGGCAGCGAGTTGCTCGGACAGCACGGGCGCGTGGCTGGGACCCCGGCCAGGGAGGTGCATTGGGGCGGGGAATGGGACGAAGATGATTACTTTATCTGGGTCGAGGGGACGGTGCGCCAGGCGGCCATGTTTGGCGAAGATATCTCCCTGCGCCGCAGGATCGGTATGTGGATAGACGGAAGCCGGTTCTGGATTGATGATACAATTGAAAATCACGCCTTTGAACCGGTTCCGCATATGTTTCTCCAGCACTTCAACCTTGGTTTTCCACTGGTAGATGCCAGTACCATACTGAAGCTGCCCGAGCATGCGACAGAGCCGCGCGATGACCTGGCGCGGACCGGGCTGGATCGTTGTCATGATTTTGAGGATCCCCAGGCTGGCTACCAGGAGCAGGTTTTTTACCATGATTTGCAAGCAGATATCAATGGGCAGGTGGAAGTTTGCCTGTCGAACCCGGTTTTCAATCAGGGCCGGGGGCTGAGTGTCTCCTGGCGTTATGCGCTGGCCGATTATCCCGTCCTGGTGGAGTGGAAGATGATGGGGGAAGGGCAGTACGTGATTGGCATTGAGCCGGCGAACTGTCACGTCAGCGGGCGCAGCGCCGAGCGCGACCGGGGAACGCTCCAGGTTCTCCAGCCTCACCAGAGCCGCCGGTACCGGATTGAGGTTAGCTTCGCTCATTAAATTGGTTTTGCAGGATCGTTATTTATGGATCAATCACCTGTTTTCCCGGCGCCCATCAAAAGCGCCCTCTTTGTGGATTTTGATAATATTTATATCGGATTGAGCAAATCCGACCCACAGGCCGCCGAACGGTTTGCTTCAGACCCGGCTCACTGGCTGGCCTGGTTGGAAAAAGGGCTGCCTGTTTTGCCAGGCAGCAGCGGCGAGCCCAGGCAGCGCTCGATTTTGATCCGGCGCTGTTATCCCAACCCGGACGCGGGTTTCCGGCGTTTCCGGTCTTTCTTCACCAGTGCAGCTTTCTCCGTGATTGACTGTCCAAGCCTGACGCGTACAGGGAAGAACAGCTCGGATATCTACATGGTGATGGATATCCTCGACACGCTCAATCACAAAACATTTTTTGATGAGTTCATCATCTTTTCCGGCGATTCGGATTTTATGCCGGTGCTGCTGCGCCTGCGCGCTCACGACCGCCGGACAACAACGCTGGCGATTGATTTTATGCCGCCGGCCTATAAAGCGGCCTGTGACCTGGTCATCAGCGAAGAAGAGTTTATTGAAGATGCTTTGGGGGTTAGCCCGGACGTATCCGGCGGCGGCAGCCAATCCCGCGGGCGGGTATCGGTCAATTTACTCAAGGATATGGCTGCGCGCGTTTTCCAGACCACCTCTGATGGAGGCGAGGTTGTAGGGGCGGATTTACCGGATATCTTAAAAGATTTTCGCGAGTTTCGCGATAGCACCAACTGGCTCGGGTTTGGAACATCTCAGCGCCTGGCCGAGGCGCTGGTATGCGCGGAACCCCGCCTCGAACTGGTCCGCTTGAACTCCACCCTGTATAAGGTTGTGCTGAAGCCGCCGCCAAAGCTAGAAATGGCTCCTTTGCTCAACGCGGGTGGCCCTCCAGGCGGGCGGCCCATCAGGCCGCCGGAACGTCCCGCTCAAGCAGAAGGGGCGCCAGAGCCGGCCGGTAAAGAAAAGACGAGCAAGGCTGAACTGGCCCGGCTGCGCCGCCAGATCACTTCTGTTGTAAAGGAACTGGTGGCAAATTCAGCCCAGGCTATTCTGTTGGCGCGCGCTTCCCAGTATGTCGTCAGCCGGCTTGGCGCGCGGGTGCTCGAAACGCAGTGGGCCGGGGCAGGCTCATTTAAACGGTTGCTGCAAAGCATCGGTGACCCGGATCTCGAGATCACTACTCAGCCCGAACCCGGATACGTATTCGATCCAAGCCGTCACCTGCATCCAGGGCTGTCACGCGGGCAGGTGTCGGAGATGGTCGAAGCGCTTACACCGCAGGGGGAATCCTTCATCGCGGATAAAGAAGAGGAGGATCTGGAGGATCAGCAGCCGCCTGCCGGGGAGACAGGCCAGTATTTATCGCAAGAAATGCCTGTGGATTACGATCAGGACGATGAGGAAGGGGAAGAAGATGAGGATTACGGCGAATCGCTGCCTAACCTGGAGGAATTTATTCAGCGGGTCAGCCGGGTGACTGGTGTGCCTCACCTGACTACCGGGCAGTATTGGTGGGCTTTTCGCGGGATTGTCCACGAGCTCCGGCAAATTTCGTCGGGTGAAAAGGTGTACAACACTTACCAGTCTTCCAAAGCAGTCAGCGAATGGTGTGCTGTACAGGGCGAAACGATTTCGCGTGGCGACCTGGTCTTAATTTTCAAAGGGATCATTTTTCAGGACGGGGTGCGGTTTGGCAAGCGTCCGGGCAGCTATACCGAACTGGACCTGGCCAGGGTTGTGCTCAATAATATCCGCGCCCTGTGCCGGCGGGCGAGGCTGGAATTGTCGGATTACGAAGGTCGCCTGCTGGAAGAATGGATCCTGGGAGACGCCAACCCTGAGAGCCGTTTTGGGGTGCAGGAAGGCGAATCGCTTGTGGCCACATTGCAGGAAAGCGAATCGCAAGAAAGAAAGGAACGAGCGGATGAGTGAATCTCTGACCGCACACATTTTGGATGAAATTCCTTTTAAGCCCGACGTCCCCCGGTTGATGAAACGCCTGCGGATCAAGGAGGGCAGCGCGAGCCATGCAGAATTGCTGCAAATGATTGAGACGGCCCGTCCGATTGCGCGCCCCAAAGCCTTTTCCCTTCTGGGTTACGTGACCGACCGGGGAGAGGACTGGGTCAGTATCGCAAGAGTTCGCTTTGACAGCCGGGTGCTGCGGGTTAATCTGGATGGCTCTTACCGGGTCTTTCCTTACCTGGCCACCTGCGGGCAGGAACTGCAAGAATGGGCGGACGGGATCGACGATATGCTGGTGGGCTTTTGGGCCGAGGCGGTAAAAGAGGCTGCATTGTTTTGCGCTTTACGCGCGCTGGTCGAAAACCTGGAAGCGCGCTATCAACCGGGGGAGATGGCTTCGATGAGCCCTGGCTCCCTGGTGGATTGGCCGATCGAGCAACAACGCCCGCTCTTCAGCCTTTTTGGTGCTTCCGCCGGCAGGATTGGCGTCCGGCTCACCGACAGCCTCTTGATGACACCCACCAAAACGGTCTCTGGGGTTCGGTTTACCACCCAGGTGGCTTTTGAAAGCTGTCAGCTCTGCCCGCGCGAGGGATGCCCAGGCCGCCGGGCTATCTTCGATCCCGAACTGTATGACAGCCGTTACTGCCGCCAGAATGGGGGCGGCGGGTAATGTCTGTTCAGGCACGCTATGTTCATACAAACCTGGTTGCCAGGGATTGGCACCTGTTGGCCGATTTTTATGGACGGGTCTTTGACTGCCAGCCTGTTCTCCCCGAACGCCACCTGGAAGAGGATTGGGTCGGAGCTGCGACCGGCATAAAAGGGAACATCATCGAACTGCAGAAGAGGGATAACCAGGATTGAAAGATGCCCCTCTGTGCGGCTGGGTCGAGGACCGGGATGCAACCAGGAATGGCAGAAATTAACCTGGCTGCAATCGCCAGCAATCTTGAGCAGAACCCAGATGGCATCTGGGTCTCGCGCCGCCGGGCCGGAGTTTCGTACCCGCAGGAAGGCAATGAAAACTGCCTGGCCTTGGAAGAGGATTCGTTCTGGTTTGAGCACCGCAACCGCTGCATCCAGGTTCTAATGCAGCGCTGCCCGCCGCCTGGCGCTGTTTTTGATATCGGCGGCGGAAATGGATACGTCGCCAGTGGGCTGAATCAGGCTGGGTTCCCGGTCGTGCTTGTCGAGCCAGGCTGGCATGGGATTCAAAATGCGCGCCGGCGCGGCCTGGACCCGCTGATCTGCTCGACTTTGGAGGACGCAGAGTTTCTGCCTGGATCCCTCCCCGCGGTTGGCCTGTTCGACGTGCTGGAGCACATTCGCGCAGATGAGGCTTTCTTGCAGGACATTCACCCGCTTCTCATTCCCGGCGGGCGGGTTTACCTGAGCGTTCCGGCTTTTCGCCTGCTTTGGTCGGTGGACGATGATTACGCCGGGCATTTCCGGCGTTATTCGGCCGGCGAGGTCCAACGGATGCTGGCGCGGACCGGCTTCCAGGTTGAATTTGCCAGCTACATCTTTTCGATGCTGCCGCTGCCGGTGCTGTTGATGCGCGCCCTACCCTCCCGGTTAGGCTGGCGGAAAGGGGATGACTGGCGCCGTTACCAGCAGGAACATACCCGTCTTTCCGGCCCGGCCGGCTGGCTGTTGATGCGCTGGCTGAATTGGGAACTGCGCCAGCTGCGGCAGGGACACGCGATTTTTCTGGGGGGCAGCTATTTAGTGGTGGCTCGGAAAAATAGTTCTTTCTGAAGATCGGGTGTAAAATTTTATCAGCGTTCCAAAGGATGTATTTTGGATGATGCGGGTGAATGACTTGAGTGATTTTTGCGTGTTTCACCAGGATGAATACAGCCGGGCCTATCGGCCTTGTCGAAAGCAGGGGAATGGATGAATCTTAAAGGGGCCAGACGACCGCTGCGGATTATCAATAGCGTTGCTCCAATCCGTATCTGTGATAACGGGGGATGGACCGATACCTGGTTCGCCGGGCATGGGACAATTTTTAATATCGGCGTTTATCCGTACGCTGAGGCGCAGATCGAAGTTTACCCATACCGAGAAGGTCAGGAGGACCGTGTCATTATCCATGCTGAGAATTATGGGGAAAGGTACGCGGTGGTCCCTGAACAGCATGTTGGCTGGAGCAAGCACCCGCTCCTGGAAGCGGCGATTGATTACATGCACGTCCCGGGGGATCTGGCTTTTGAGGTGACGCTTTATTCCGACGCGCCTGGAGGCGCCTCGACGGGAACGTCCGCGGCGGTTACGGTTGCGCTGATCGGCGCGCTCGACTGCCTGACGCCCGGGCGGATGACGCCGCACGAAGTGGCGCTCGCCGCCCATTACGTCGAGACAAATATGCTTCACCAGCAGTGCGGAATCCAGGATCAGATCTGTTCAGCGTACGGTGGGGTGAATTATATTGAGATGTTCCAATACCCATATGCGACGGTTTCTCAGATCCAGGTGCCAAACTCGATCTGGTGGGAGCTTGAGCGCCGACTGGTGCTGGTCTACCTGGGTAAGTCGCATGTGTCTTCGCAGGTCCACGAAATGGTCATTCATGGCCTCGAAAATGCCGGGCCGGACTGCCCGCAGTTAAGCGATCTGCGCAAAACAGCCCGCGCCTCGCGGGACGCGCTTTACAGTGGGGATTTTTCTGCGCTGGGCCGGGCGATGATTGAGAACACGGAGGCGCAGGCCTGCCTGCACCCGGCCCTGGTGAACGAGGATGCGGCACGGGTCATTGAAATTGCCCGGGCTTACGGGGCCGTGGGCTGGAAAGTTAATGGGGCAGGCGGCGAAGGAGGGTCGCTGACGCTGTTGTGCAACGAGTCATCCTGGTCACGCCGGGCAATGGTTCGAGAAATTGAACAGGAAAATCCTGCCTTTCGAAGTATCCCCATCTATCTCAGCCGCTTTGGGTTGAGAACCTGGGACTATCGTATTGAATAGCGTAATCCATCTTATTGCTCTGCGTTTGTGAGGTGTGCTGTGGCAGAGTTCAGCCGATATGAAATTTATGTCCTTTTGAACCAATACCGTCCCTTATGGCTCAGCGTGATTGATCTGAGCGGCACGGACCTGCGCGGTGTGGATCTTGAAAGAGCCACGCTTAGCCATGCCAATCTGAGCGATTGCGACTTGTCTGGGGCCAACCTGCGCGAAGCCAACCTGGGGGGGTGCAACCTGGAAAATGTAAAACTGGTTGGGGCAGAGATGCGAAAGACTCGCCTGCGGGGCGCCTATTTACGCGGGGCCGATCTCCGGGAAGCGAACCTGGCAGAGGCGGATTTTTCTGAGGCTGATCTTAGCTATTCAAACTTGCTGGCGGCAAACCTGGGCGGCGTAGACCTGACCGGCGCGAATCTGACCGGCGCGAACCTGACCGGCTCCACGATCCCGGATTACAAGCTTTTCCAGGCAAAGTCATTGTCTGGGGCGATTCTTCCGGATGGCTCGCTGCACGAGTAGGCGACCGGTTTTACTTCAGGGCGTATAAATCGTACACGCCGCCAATCGAGGTGGGCGTCGAAAGCAACTGCAGGGTTTCTTGCAAAACAACCCAATCTTCGCCAGGCGGTTCTCCCGCCGGCGGTTGGATCAATTCAACGCCTGGCTGGTAAACCAGCAGGTGGGTATAGCCCTGGCTTTTCCACCGCGCCAGGATCGCCGGCGCGGTTTTCAATTCCCGCCGGTCTGTCCGCCAGCGGTCGATCCATAAATCTGCTTGCGCGTTGAGCGGGGCATAAAATCCGCGCGGTTCCCACAGCATCAAGATCCTTGAATCGGGCGGTAGGCTGGCAATTTTTTGCATGGCCAGGATGTGGACCCCCAACGTATTCTCCAGGTAAGACTGCCTTGTCTGGGTACCCTGCAGCACGCGGCCCGGGGTCACTGTCCCAATCCATTGGCTGTCCTGCCAGAGAGCCAGACTCAGCACCAGCAGCAGGATGGCTGCAAAGATCCGCCGCATCCTTACCCCAGGATGTTCAGCGGCTGGCACCATATCCACCCCAGGCCGGCCAGGAATGCCCCAACTGGCAGGAGCGCGTAGTACAGCCGGGTTTGCATCAAGTGGCCGAGGCGCAGGCTGGCCAGACCCATCGCCAGGGCGGCTGGAAACAGCACAATAACGCTGGCCTGGACGCCAGGAATGCGCCGGTAAGCCCAAACGCCGATGGTGGACAGCAGGAGAAGCAGCGGCCCCAGGTCGGCGCTGAACCCAGGCGTGCTATCGATGCCGGCCCAGGTGGCGGAGATTGGCAGCAGCAGGTGCAGCCACCAATCGATGGCCTCTTGCGGTGGGTTTGCCGAGGCCAGGCGGGCCGAATCGAACCAGGGTGTGCCAATGAAGTATGGATAGAGCGGGTTTCCGGTGACGACCAGGTTTTTCATCAGCCAGGGCGCTGTGATTCCGAGAATGATGGCCCCGCCTGGCAGCCAGAGTTTGAGCAAAAGGTCCCTGAAGGTCAAACGGCTCTGCCTGTAAAAGAACAGCGTGGCCAGGAAAATCCCGGCTGGCAGTACGCCGGCGGTCCACTTGGTCCCAATTGCCAGGCCACAGAACGCGCTGGCCCACAAAAACCAGCTGCGCCGTTGGGTGTCGAGCCACTGAAAGAAAGCAATCAACGCCGACAGGCCGTAAAGGATGGAAAAAGGCTCGCCATAAGACCATCCCAACAGGAAGCGGAAGGTGGTCCCGGCGACAACCGCAGCTACCGCGATCCATCCGGCGCTCGTTCCGGCTTTGCCAGGCCTGAGCCGAGCAGACCGGGCGCTGGTGAGGCCGAATATGCCGATCAGGCTGAAAAACCCTGCGCTCCAGCTCAACACGGCGGCCGTCTCGGCGCGGTGGATGGACATCCCGAGGGTAAACAACATCTCAACCAGTTGGGGGTGTCCCCAATAGGGGTTTTCGGGGGTAAAGAACAATCTTCCGGCCGCCAGGTACTGGCGCGGAAGCTGGAGGTGGTACGCCAGGGCATCCCATTTTACCGGTGGGGCCAGGGCAATCAATAACTGAAAAAAAAGAAGCCCGGCCACCATCAGAGCCAGCGCTTTTTCAACGGCCGTTGATTCCCGCCAGCTTGCGCCCAGGGCACGGAACTCACATAACCAGGCGAGCGCATCCCGGTATACAAAGGTGGTTCCTGCCAGCATCAAGAGCAGCCCGAGCGGCAGGCGCAGCAGCCCGAGCAGGCTCGCTGCAAACCAAACCAGGCTGATGATCCCGCTGCCCAGGGCAAACTGGAGAACAGCCCGCTCAAGCGCTGAAACCGCCCCGGCATGCAGAAGCCGCCGGCCAAGCCCGCCACTCAACCCGGCAAACCAGAAAACGAGGAGCAGGTCCAGCAGTCCCGGCGCGGGCGCAGCGATCATTTCAACCGTTATGGGCTTATGGAAGTAATAATATCCTGCCAGGACGAATAGGATCCAGGCGATAATCCCGGATAGAATAAGAATTTGTCGCCTGGCGTTATTTCCCATGGATCAGCCTTCCAGCGAACGCTTTTACGATTTTCCCGGCCCAGAATTCACCCGCTGTACCAGTTTAGGCTGCGCTGGTAAGCCCAGGCAATCGTTTCTGGATCGCGGGCTTCCCGCGTGCACATCCGGTTGGGATTGGGCCGGATGCCCGCCCGACCCAGGTCGAGCCTATCTGAGTCCCAACAGGTCTGGATGGTCAGATCCGCTTGTTGCAGTCCCCGGGTATGGAGTTCAACGGCGGTTACAAGCTGCTTTAGGGCCTGTGGTTCCAGGTGGAAATAGACACCTTGCATTTCCTCCTGGATCCGCCGGGCTGCCCGGGGGCCATGCTCGCGGTCGGCGTGATCCGAGAGCCGGGCCATATCATGGGTAAAGGCAAACAGGGCCACGACTGTCTGATCGGCCCCATTCTGGCGAGCCAGGTGCTGTCCATTTTCCCAGACCCTGACCCAGTGTCCCCAACCGTGCAGGCCTTCCCAGCGCAGCTGGTAGGTATCTTTCAAGTATTCGATTAATGTGGGAGAGATTACAGTGGGTAAATCCATTTTCTAATTATAAAACATATGTGGAAAGCGTCCCGGTTATAATAAATGCCTGCTCGAACGCTTTCGTTGATCGAAGAAAGTTGTTAGAGCGGCGGTAAAACAGAGCAGTGGACTGAATATCAGGTGACTTATGAAAATTGACGCGGCCGAATTACGGATTATAAAGCTGCAGTTGCTTCGTCCCTTTGAAACCTCTTTTGGAATCCAGGTGGAGCGGACGATCCCGCTGCTGACGCTGTTTGGCGAAGGGTTAGAGGGTTATGCGGAGGGGGTGATGGAAGAACTCCCTCTTTACCGCGAGGAATTTGTGGGTGGGGCGGTTGCTCTCCTCAAAACTGTGTTCTTGCCCAGGGTGATTGGAAAGGATATTTCCTCGCCCGAAGATATCCCGACCCTTCTGGCGCCCTTTCGCGGCAACCGGATGGCCAAAGCGCTGGTCGAAATGGCTGCCTGGGACCTCTGGGCAAAATGCCTGGATCAGCCGCTGTACCGGCTGCTGGGCGGGAGCCGGCTGGCGATCCCGGTTGGGGTCAGCCTGGGGATTCAAAAGTCCTTTGAAGCCACCCGCGACCTGGTCGACCGGCATCTTTCGCAAGGATACCGGCGGATTAAGCTAAAAATTAAGCCGGGTTGGGACGTTAAATTGATTGCCAGCGTTCGGGAGGCCTTCCCAGGCGCGATCCTGACCGTTGACGCCAACTCATGCTATTCATTGGCCGATCTTCCCCTCCTGGAAGAGCTGGATTCTTTCAACCTGGACTACATCGAGCAGCCTCTGGCGTACGATGACATTCTCGATCATGCTCGCCTGCAGCAGCAGTTGAAAACCGCGATTTGCCTGGATGAATCGATCCTTTCTGTGGAGGATGCCCGCAAGGCGCTGCAAATCGACGCCGGGCGGGTGATGAATATCAAAGTGGGCCGGGTTGGCGGTCACCTGGCTGCCCGGCGAGTGCATGACGTGGCCCAATCCTTTGGTGTACCGGTCTGGTGCGGTGGAATGCTCGAAAGCGGTATTGGGCGGGCTCACAATATTCACCTGGCCACGCTGCCAGACTTTACCAAACCGGGCGACACAAGCTCGGCCAGTCGTTATTGGAAGCAGGATATTGTCAACGAGCCGCTTGAAACTCAGGACGGCCTGATGCCCGTCCCGCCAGGAGCGGGAATTGGCGTTACGCCCAATCGTGCTTACCTGGAGACGCTGACCATCTCGCGCGAGGTTTTTCGCTCATGATCCGGTTTGACACGCGGCAGGGCGTCGTGGCGATCCGTGAACTGCACAAGCACGAGGACATGGTCGCTGCGGAGAAAATCCAGCTCGCGGTATGGGGAAGCGAAATTACACCTCATCCCAAAGAACTGTTGATCCCAGTCCAGCATGAGGGTGGGCTTCTGGCCGGCGCGTTCGATGCGCGCGGCGAGATGATCGGCCTGGTTTTTGGCTTTCCAACGCGCCAGGCCAATGCCCTTCATTCCCAGATGTTGTGCACCCTCCAGGCCTGGCGCGGACAGGGCATCGGCCGGCAGTTGAAGTGGTTTCAGCGGCAGTGGTGCCTGGCGCGCGGGATCACTCTGGTTCGATGGACGGTGGACCCGCTGCGGGCAGCCAATGCGGAGCTCAACATCCGCCGCCTTGGCGCGACTTCTTCGACCTACCTGCCCGATTACTACGGCGCCATGCAGGGAATCGATGCTGGCACACCGACCGACCGGCTGCTGGTGGAATGGCATCTCGACAGCCCGCGGGTATGCGAGCGGGTTGAGCATCCTCCGGCTGACAATGGGTTTCCAGGCGCCAGGTTGGCCTTCACCGTTACGAACGGTCAGCCAGATGCCCCCCAGACTGACCTGGATGAACTACAGGTCCTGATGCCCATTCCTGAAGATTTTATCGGCCTGTCCAGGAGCGACCCGGGGCTGGCAATGGCCTGGCGATTGCAGACGCGCGATTTGTTGTGCCGGTTCTTCTCGTTCGGCTACCGGGTAACCGGCTTCACCCGTCAGGGTGGGCCGGCTTATCTTTTGGAGAGAATCGGGCCTGATTTTGCGCTTGCGCAAGGCCTAAGAAATAAATTTGACAAGGAAGGTTGAATGCAGATCTATCCCCTGACCCTGTCCGGCAGGATCGTTGAACTTGTTCCCCTCAGCCGGGCTCATCTGGCGGATTTGACCGAGGCCGGAAAGGACGCCAGCATCTGGACTTACATGCGGTATGGAACCATTGACAGCCAGGAAAAGATGCTGGGACTGATCGAATACTTGCTCGCACAACAGGCTCGCGGCACGGACCTGCCGTTCGCCGTGGTCGATAGAAGTTCGGGGCGGGCGATTGGAATGACCCGCTACATGGATATCCAGCCGGGAAATCGCGCGCTTGAAATTGGTGGAACATGGTACAGTATTGCTTACCAGCGCACGGGCGTCAATACCGAATGCAAGTTTCTCCTTCTCCAACATGCGTTTGAAGTCCTGGGCTGCATTCGGGTCCAGATTAAGACTGACCTGCGGAATGAGCGTTCGCAGAAAGCCATCGAACGGATTGGAGCCGTCCGCGAGGGAGTCCTGCGCGACCATATGATTCTGCCGGATGGAACTATCCGTTCCTCGGTGTATTACAGTATTCTCGCCAGCGAATGGCCTTCGGCCAGGCAGCGGATCATTGAACTTCTGGAAAAACCACGCTAATCGCAATCACCGTTTTCGATCAGGAGGCCAGCATGCAGATTCTCTCCACCGATATTTTCAGGCAGGACCTAACTGCCATCTGTTCTCTGCTCACGGAGCTGGTGGAGATCGAATCACCTTCTACTGTAAAAAGTGCTGTGGATCGCCTGGGGATGCGACTTTCCCGCGAGCTGGAAGACCTGGGGGGTGTGATCCTGACGGTGCCGCAGGAATCCGCCGGCGATCACATCGTTTGCCGCTGGGGCAGTGGGCCGGGCGGAATTCTGCTGCTGGCGCACATGGATACGGTCTATGATCTGGGCACACTGGCGAACCGGCCGGTTCACGAGGTAGATGGAAGACGGTACGGCCCGGGCGTGTTGGATATGAAGGGCTCCATCGCGATGCTGCTGTCAGTTTTTCGTATATTTCAGCAGCAGCAGGTGTGGCCTGGCCGGCCGGTGACTGCCCTCTTTACCTCAGATGAAGAAACGGGCAGCCTGACTTCGCGCGCTTTGATCGAGCGAGAAACCCGGCGGGCTGCGGTGGTATTCTGCCTGGAGCCGGCCCTGGCCTACGGTGGTTTAAAGACAGCGCGCAAAGGGACCGGATTGATTGACCTGCGTGTAAAGGGAGTGGCTGCCCACGCAGGGGTAAATCACGCGCAAGGACGCAATGCGATCGAAGAACTGGCGCACCACATCCTTTCGGCCCAGCAGCAGACCGACTATGATCGCGGTACAACGGTCAACGTGGGCATCGTCAGCGGCGGCACGCGCACCAACGTCGTCCCGGATGAAGCCCGGGCCCAGGTGGATTTCCGGGTGGCAACCCTGGATGGCTACAACCGGTTGGAGGCATGGGCGAAGGCCCTCCGGCCCGTTTTGACTGGAGTGGAGCTGGAGGCAGCCATTCATCTCAACCGTCCGCCCATGCCGCGCGATGAAACCATGCTTCGCACCTTTGAAAAAGCCCGCCAGATTGGGCGGGCGGTTGGATTGGAATTGACGGAAGGCAGCACCGGTGGGGGCAGCGATGCGAACTTTGTTGCTCCGTTGGGCATCCCGGTGCTGGATGGCCTGGGGCCGGTTGGGGATGGCGCGCATTCCGGGCGTGAATATGTGTTGGTTGACTCTCTGGCAGAGCGGTCTGCGCTGCTCTCAGCGCTGCTGCTCAACTGGTGATGGCAGTTGCCTTTTTTTCCCATGGTGAATGAGCAAGAGGAACACTAGCGGAAACATGATCAGGCCGCCGAACAGCAGCTTTAAGAGGATTAAACTGGCAGATCCCGCCTGAATCCCGTTTATTTGTGGCAGTGTCAGCAAGGCGAAACGCCAGAAAAGATTGACCTCAGGCGAAAATGAAAACTGATACAGGTTCTGGATAGTGTTGGCATAGACTTTGAGGGTCTTGCCATCGTAAGTCAGGATAATGTGTTGTTTGTCCTCGCCCGAAAAAATATTCGGGACGATAATCTCGGGGTGGGTCGAATTTTCGCCGGTCGTTCCATTTCGCAGGCGGATGATTAAGTCGTCGGCTTCTTGCGCAAGGGTCAAATTCCGGTGATATGGGTCGGATGATAAGGAGAAAATCCGCGCCGGCCCGGTCTGGGTAGAATCATGCGAGGCAAGAACCAGGCTCAGGGTGAACTGGGAGGTTTGTTTTACCGCGTCTGTCAGCTCTTTTGCCGGGGCAGATGATTCTAGCCAATGGTTTGAATCAATGACAATTCCCTCGCCATCCTCAAGGGCTGTGGGCTCGTTTTTCCAGGCCAGCACGGGGAATCGATCCGGACTGTTCGAAAACGGTTCGGTGCCTGAAAAATTGTACCCGACCAGGAATGATGCATCTGGTACGGCAGCTGGGCCGCTTTCTTCAAAACTCCGGGTGATCTGATCGGCGCTGAACGCCCGGTTGGTGAAATAGAAAGCCGAGATCATCCCCTGCCAGGGGCGATCTCCAGTCCGTTCATTGCCCAACAGCAGTGGGAAGGTGTTATCCCAGTTTGTGAGAAGTGAACCGCGCTGCAGGCTGGCTATCCCGATTGGGAGAAGGAAGATATAAATCAAAGCAAGAATAACCAGCCACCGGGCCGGGAGAAAGCGCAGCCATTGATCGAGGGATCGATTGACTTTTTGGAGTTCGCGGCGTTGCCACAACCCGCAGCCCACCAGGCCAAGAAAAGCACCTCCTGTATTTGCCAGGATATCTGCAAAGGCCGAAAAGCGGAACGGAATAAATTGTTGCAGAATCTCAATTGACAGGGATAATGATGCTCCTGCAGTCAGGACGATCATCCCCTTTAGAAATAGCGACCTGTTCCACTTGCGCACCAGGTAAGCCAGGCAAAATCCAAATGGAATGAACAGGACAACATTTCGGGGAAAATCTTTGAGCGCAAACCGGCTGATGAGATCCCACTCCAGAGCGGCAAAAATACCGGCAGGTGTTACCGGGCCGTTGACCACCAGCTCAAACGGAAACAATGTGGCTGCCAGAATCAGGATGGTATAGCTGATCAGGAAAAAGAAACATAACATGGGAATAAGCGCCTTGTGCTCTTGTGAAAAATCGAGGGGCTAACCTTATGGGTGAGCCCCTCTTTGGCCGGGTTCATTGGCGGTCATCGCTTATTTTTTTACGAACTTCTGCAATCTTTCCACATACCGATCCAGACTCATTTGCTCGAGGATGACCTGGCGGCCTTTTTTTCCAAACTGCTCGGCCAGCGCCGGGTTTTCAATCAGGCGCACGATCGCGGCTCGAAGCGCCTCTGCATTTCCGGGGGGGACATACAGCCCTGTCTCGTTTTCAATCACGACATCGGTCTGGCCCGGGGTGCGCGAACAGATAATGGCTTTCTCCATGGCCATGCCTTCCAGGATGGAGGTGACCCCGGCCTGGAAATTGACATTGTAAAGTGGCAGCACGACAAACCGGCTGGCTGCATATAAATCCCGCAACTCATATTGCGAAAAACGGCGCACCATCACATTATCCGGGATTTCCTGACCGGCGGTTGTGTCAGAGCGCTTTGACCATGGGCTGGCAGCCGCGATTACCACCTGGATGTCCAGTCCTTTAACGGCCTCGAGGAGGGTGGGGTAGTCGCGGAATTCCAAACCGACCGCGCAAACCATTGGACGCCCGGGATGGGCGGCACTGAAACCATCCCCGGCCGCCTTCTCGGGGGAGAAAAAGCTGGCATCGACCATAAAGGGGGTAAATTGAACTCTTTCGGGTGGAACGTTCCAGCGCTCTTCGATGAACCTTTTTTGCCAGGTGGCGTAAGGGAAAAAGATATCGATATGACTTGCCAGCTTCAACCAGTCAAAGAGCAGGGCTTTCTTGGGCACCGACAGGATGTGGGCAATCATAAGATGGCGGGGGCGCCTGCCAAAATTCAGGAACTTCAACAAAAATGCCAGCGGGATCCCGACCTGCTCGCCGTCGGTGAACAGCACCCGGTAGCGACCTCTCAACCGGTAACAGTACCAGGCCAAAAGGAGGTTTGCGCCGCCAATTTTTTCCAGCAACTGGCCGAACCAGCCGGTCAGCTGGCGCGCCTTTGGATAGTCGATCAGGTCGGCCTGAAAGGCTTTTGCCATGGCGATGTAATCAGCCACCGGGCGCTTGCCCTCCGCAATCTGGGCCTCGATATCCGGGGCGATGGTCCCTGAAACGGTCAGCAGGACGTCGTTCATCGGGCGGCCTTCCCAGGCTGTTCCTGATGGATCAGTTCTTTGAGCAGTTCGAGCAGGCGATGGGTATTTGCCACCGCATCATAATTCTGCCGGACAATCATAACCCCTTGCTTACCCATTTCATCCCGAAGGTCCGGATTGGCGATTAGATCCTTGAGGGCCGCAATCAGTCCAGGCAGATCGTCTGGTGATATCAGGGATCCATTCCGGCCCTCCTGTACGATCTCGGGAATGGCGGCCACGCGGGTTGACACAATTGGAAGCCCGGCGGCCCCTGCTTCAGACAGCACCATCGGCAGGCAATCGCCTTTGGTGGGCAGGCAGAAAATATCGCTTTCATGGTACAACTTCTTCAGCACCGGGCTGTTGGGTTGGATGTTGTTATAGACCGTAATACCCGCCTCAAAAGGGAGGGTGTCTTTTGTGACCAGGTGCAGCTCGATTTCAGCGCCAGTTGTACCGCGTAGGGCCCGGTAGGCTTCGATCAGCAGGTTGCCCCCTTTGCGCTCCAGGTTTCCCCCGACAAAGAGGATTTTTACGGCCCCATTCTTCGGCATGCGCGGTTCAGGCCGGGCCCAGTCGTCAGGGTTCACCCCGGGTGGGATGACAGTTACTTTTTCCGCGGGCACTTCGTACTCGTCTACCAGCCCTTGTTTTGCCCACTCAGACCATGTAACCAGTTTTTGCGCTTTTCTGAAGCAGTCCCGGTTCAACCGCCATTTTAGCTTCTCCAACCAGGCCGGGTCCGTTTGGTGCCCGTAGAATTCGCCCAAGCGGTCATACTGAAGCGGCGTGGCGTCCAGTGAAACGATGCTGGGGATGCGCTGAAGCCAGTCCTGGGCCAGGATGGCTGGAACCTGGGTGTGGAAAAAGAGCGCGTCCAACCTGGCTTCCCGCGCCATTTGCGCCACCTGGCGGCGGGCTCGCAGGCCGGCTCGCACCGTCCAGTTGCTTTTATAAACCGGGATTCTGGCCGCCATTCCCCTGGTTTCCCAGGCTGGCAGGCCCCAATGGGACGATACCGATGGATCCCGGCGCACGTTTTCTCGCAGGTTTTGGCTGTGAGTGATATGCCCTAAGGCCTGTTCGATGATAAAGCCAATATGATACATACTTTCAGGGCACCTGCGGTTGAAGAACCAGGAGCGTGATGGAATAGGGTGGTAAGGAAATATTAAATCTCCCAGAAATGTCGTCGAGCGAGCTTTCCAAAATATCCTTTGGCTGAGCTTTGTCCAGCCCAAACAGGGCGGCCTGGGTCTGTGGCGTATAGCCTTCTAGCTGCACCTGGGTATTCAGCGCATCTGTTGGACTCTTGTTGATTATCATCAGGTGCAGGTTGCCCGTAGCACTGTCCAGGGCAGCGTAACTGGTAACGGTCTCCCGATCCGATGTGTCAGACCATACTGAGGTGTCACCGAACCGGCTGCCATTTCCATCGAAGTTCGTGTACAGCTTAAACGCGTTGTACCCTGGACCATCCTGGGTAGGGTAAGTCCAGTATGCGGCGTAGTCCAGTTCAACTTTTCCAAAGATGCCCAGCACATCGGCGATCGCTAATGCCCCGTTCATGGTATTATCGGCGCCCCAGTTCCACTCGCTGATCCCAAGTTTTGTGCCCGGGTAATGATCCTCGATTAGCTGCTGCATGCGGGGGATCAAATTGACGGGCTGCGCGATCCAGGACTCGTCCACATAGGTGCTATCCCACAAGGAGCGGGTGCTGCGAAGCCTGAGCGCCGAGATCTGGGTATCCACTTCGTCGTTGTGAATGCCCTCGGGATAATAGTGGATATCCAATGCGTGCAGGCTGCGCCAGCCCTGTTCTTCATCGTTCTGGCGAATGCTGTCTAAAAACCAGGGTAAAAAGTCCTGGTTGTCATGTTTGGCTTTATCCGCTTCTCCTGCCATGGAGTTCCAATAATACTGCCAGCAGCAGGTAGTGGGACCGACGAAGTTTGCCTCTGGTGCTACTTGATGGATCGCCTTTGTATACTCAATGTATTTAGAAAGGATTTCCTCGTAAGTGGTGCAGGTTGGGTGGACGTCGTAGTGCGTTACCCCCCACAGCTCCGGCTCATTATCAAAAGCCAGGAACTGGATATCAAAGCCTTGTTCTTCGTAAAGGTGTTTCATCCATTCAACGATAAAGGCAGTGTCGCTGCGCACACTGGTGATACCTGGCGAAGCAATTGAGCCGGGTTCCAGGCAACTGGCGCCATTCGCGTCACCACAGCTCCCATCGGCCAGCCGGAACGAACAGGTGCTGCTGTTACTGTCTTTGGCAACCCAACCCAGGGCTGGATAGGCCAGCCGGACCTGGACCCCCGCCTCAGCGGCTTCTCGAATGAATTGATCGCTAACTGAGCCCTCTGGATTGCCAAGGTTGCCATTGCGATAGAACCATTCGCGACCGGCATTCCAGGCGTTGCCAACTTTCCAGTTGTAGCGTGAACTGGGATTTCCTCCCCAACTGTTCAAGGTGGGTCTTAAGTCTTCTAGAACTTCTGCGGGCGCACCCGCAACGCCATAGATCAGCGGGCTGATGGGGTGGACATCTCGATTGACGTTAACGTTGACTACCAGGTCAACTGGTTGTGAGGTGGGCGTTTTAGGGGGACTGGTTAGAACAGGCTCTACCGTAGGAATATTTTCGACGGTTCCTGGGACAGTTTCTGTCTCTTTCGGGACCTGAAAAAAGGAAGCCAACGTGGGCGTGGGCAGGCTGGCCGGGGTGGCTTGATGATTTGCCTGGCTCGGAAGGATACGGTCGCAGCCTCCCAGCAAGATCACCACAAGACAACAGACGGCGAAAATTAACGTGGAATTTGATTTGATCATAATTTTGCTAGCAACCTCATTTTTTTTTCGCCTCTAGAGTTATTGCGGTAGAATTGGTTTCGGGGGAGAGTCTTGAAATTCGAATGGCTCTGGTTGATCGTCTATCACCATTAATGAAATTTCATCGATATAATAAGGGACTTCAAAGCCCTCGTCATTCTTGATATAGAAACCAGTCACATATCGATATTCCGGATCGAATTCACGGTCGTTCAGCCAGTTCACAACTTCTGCCCATGAATTCGGTGGAATCGCATCACTTAATCCTAAATAGTATAACCGAGTCTCGGAAAAAGGAGAGTCGGGGCCATCGAATACAGATCGATCATCTGCTACCCAATAGCGGAAATCATTGCTTCCGATGACAGTAACGGCAAGATCATCGGTATCGATATAATTGGGACCACCGCTGACCCACAGGACCAGGGCAAGCACCTTCGATCTTGGGTAAAAATGTTTTGCCTCTGGTTTTAATCGAATGAAGAACTGTCCGAAGTCTTGCAATGGAGTTACCTGTAAAGCCAGTCGCCCTTCATAAGTGTTGGGCCTGCCGGTTTCAGTGACAAGCACCTCTGTGTTTTGAACGATTTCCCAGTCAGGATTTAACCCATTTGAATAAATTGAGATGGAGGTAGTCTTTGTCTCCGGAATATTTTCTTCAATGGGCGGCGCCTGGGTTGGAAGAGGCGGCGAAGTAGGCTGAGGTGTAGGGGTATTTTCCTGGGAGACGAAAAATGGTGCCAGAGTAGGGGCGTTTATCGCAGCTTCGGGGGTCTCGGATACGGCTGCCAGGGTGGTCTTTTCTGGGGCCAGGGATGGCTGCGAATTGCCCTGGCAGCCTGTTATGAGCATCAAGCAACAAATGAACAGAGCCAAAGCTCCCACGAGCCGGCCCCCGTTTCCATTTGCTTGTACTTGTCTTACTGGCATCTTATTCCCCCAAACACTTTTATAAGTTATGTCGAGCCTATGTTCATTTGATCAGTGAAGTTGCCCCCAAAAGACCTGGCGGTCGAATTGGTTGATTCGGGATGGGCTTCCACCGTGTCAGGGAGGATTACAGCCCGTAAGGTTGTATATTATATCGACCATTCGAGAAACATTGGCCCTGGCGTCAAAATTCCTTTCAGCTTTTAGACGGGATGCACGACCCATCTGGCTGCGTAAGGAAGGATTCTGCGCCAGAGACAGCAGGTGGTTCTTAAGCAACTCTGGCTGATCCGGTTGGATCAGGTAACCATTGATACCATCATCGACGATGTCAGTCAGGCCGCCTACGGGCGTAGCAAGCACCGGAAGCCCTGCGGCGCAGGCTTCAACTGCAGCAATTCCAAAGGCCTCGGCCTGGGTTGGTAAAACAAATACATCGCAGTTACGGTACAGGTCAATCAGCCTGGCCGAATTCGGCTGCAGGTTATTATAAATGGTAATCCAGTTCTTTTCAGGAATGGAAGAACGTGTTACCAGCACAAGCTCAACAAGACCTTCGGGGATTTCCTGGCAGGCCTCCAGAAGCAGGTCCCCACCTTTGCGATAGAAATCTCCGCCAACGAAAAGTACCCGAAGCGGCCCAGAAGTGTTTCTCTCGCCCGGTCGCCAGGTATCGAGATCGACCCCGGGTGGGATAACCTCGATTTTTTCTGGCAAAGTTCCATAATCTTCGATCAAAGAAGTTCGGGTCCAGGTTGACCAGGGCAAAACGCGTCCGGCTTGCCGGAAGACTTTTGTGTTTACCTGATGTTTATACCGGCTGATGATCCCCGGCTGGTCTGGATGGTGGTGGTAATGAGCAGCCATCTGGTCGTACTGGATCGGTGTAATATCTGTGCAGATGATATAGGGTTGTTTTTTTAACAGGTTGCCGGCTAAAGCAGCTGGCACCTGGGTATTAAACACCAGGGCATCGTAAGATCCTCGTTCCAGGCCGGCCCGCACTTCGACATGTCCGGCAATGGTTCCTTTTATCCGGTTGGGAAGGAGCGGTATTTTCTCCAGCAGGCTGCTTTGTGGTGCGTAAGTAATCTCGACCCAGGTCGGATCGATATCCGGGTAACCGGCAATGAACCGGCGGATGTTTTGATAAAAGGCAAGGTGCCCGAGATGTTGCTCCATGATAAAGGCAATCCGAAGCATAGTGGCTCCTCTTACTGTTGCCCCATTCTTTCAAAAAAGACTTTCCGCCCACCCAATTGGTCAGCCATTCCCTGATAGTAAAGGAGGTTGAAAATGGCGCTAAACGAAATATTTGACAACCGCAGGCTGTTCAACCGGTGGCTGGCGACTCCAATCTGTTTCATGATCCCAACGACTATTTTGCGCAGCACCGGGCGGTCAAGGCTGAGCTTGATCAGGCCACGCGTGAATGGATGACGGCTGGTAAACTCTTTTTGGATTGTTGGGATCAACCAGTTCTGGCCTTTTTTTTCACTGAAGATAACGTCATTGAGTCCATATGCATAGGGTGTATTGGTCCATGAGGTGAAACTGCGTATGGCAAAATGGTAGCCAATCGCTTGAGGGTTGAAAATAAAGGTCAGGCCTTTTTCGGCCAAACGATAAGCCAATTCGACATCTTCAGCGCGCCTGAAAGATGGATCAAACCCTCCGGCTTCGGTAAGAAAGCGTCGGGCGACAGACGAGTTCCCGGTGTAAAACTGCCTGGCGGTGGGTTTCCACTTATTTTGAAGCATAGCTTCATATTGCTTAACCAGCATGTCCTGTTCCCACTGCACCCAGGGAGAATATTGGAAACCAGCCGGGGAGAGCATGGGTCCTAAGACAATAATATTCATTCCATGTTCATGGAAGAGGCGAGCGTGTTCGTTGATGAACTGGGGAGTGGGAACAACATCGTCATCCAGGAAGATGATAATCTCTGCCCTGGCAAGCTGAATACCCAGGTTGCGCGCAGCAGCGGCCCCGCCGTTCGGCTGTTGAACAGGGAACAGGTTCAGGGACGTTTTTAGATTTTGGAGATATTCGATGGTTCCATCGGTCGATCCGTCAGATATAACACGCACCTCAAATTGCTCGACCGGATAAGTTTGTTTTTCTAGGGCATCCAGTACGCGTTTTAGACTTTTTAACCGGTTATAAGTCGGAATTACTACGCTGATTTCCATTTTGTTTGATAGGATCAGAAGAAGGTTTCTGAGAATTCACTATAAAGTCCGAATGACCCTGGCTGGCATTCCAACGGCCAGAGACCTTGGGGGAATGTCCTTGGTCACGACACTTCCCGCGCCGATTGCGCTGCCTGTGCCAATCCGGACCCCCGGCAGTACGATGACACGCGCCCCAAGCCAGACATTATCTTCCAGGAAAACAGGTTCTGGCTCTGGCCGTTGATCTCGCATCTCCGGCTCCAGGCGATGAAAATTTGTGTCGAGAATATTCACATAGGTGCCTATGCTGCAAAATGACCCAATATGCACGAATCTGGCGGCTGCGATCGAGCATCCATAGTTTATAAAGACCCTTTCGCCAATTTCGAGTGTGGCATTTTCCAGGACGGCTAGCTCAGTTCTTGCGACGTTGGAAACCAACTGAAGCCGGTCTCCGATGATCATCCGGCCCCAATTCGTGATTGCCGGATGGCCGTAGACCCTGACTTTTTTCCCCAGGTAAGTTGCATGCCGGAGATGCCAGTGGGCATTTAGCACAGCCAATGCATTCCTGTACAGGTATTGGAAAGAAAGTGTCGCTGCTTTCTTGGGGAGACTTACCTTGTCCACCGCTTATCCTCTCATTCCAGATTCCGCTTGATGGTTGCCGGCACACCTGCCGCCAGGGAATTGGGCGGAATGTCTTTAGTCACGATCGAGCCTGCTGCGATAACCGCGCCATCGCCGATCGTTACGCCTGGTAGTATTGTGCAGCGTGCTCCGAGCCAGACGCCTCGCCCGATGGAAATGGGCATTGGGATCATATGCCCGAGCCGAAAATGTGGCTCTCCAATTGCGTGACTTCCCGTTACCATCATGGTCTGTGGCCCAATCGCGGCTCCATCTCCAATGGTGATGGAGTCCGCGAGATCCAGGTAAACCTGGATGCTGATTAAGCAATTGTTTCCAATGGTCAGCTTCTTATAAATATCGTCAGGACCTGAAATGATTGGGACATCAAAAATAGCTGTTCGCTTGCCAATTTGAAATCCAAACATTCTCAGCACCTGGGTTCGGATCGCGTTGCCCGTAAAGGCTGGTAGCGGGGCCAGAAGCAATTGGGCCAGCAGTAATCTTGGATGGAATACTCTGGCTTCAGCGATGATTTGTTTTCGGATTCTATTCACAGGTTTTTCTTTGCTTATTAAGCGGTCTTTTATGCAACCAGGCCTGGCGCAGGCTGTGGATCTGGCTGCCAGGGCCATCGTTTGGAAGGAAGTGGAACTGGATTTTCAACAATCCGCCTGATTGAACATAACAATCCCATGATCGTGCCAACATAAAGCATGCTTTGGATATCCCATGAGATATCGACATACGCAAATGTAAAATGCATGACAAGATAAAGGGTTCCGGTCAGAGCGACTGCGCGGATTTCATTATGTGGCATACGCAGTGTTTCGCTTGTTCCAACCATGATTGCCGATCCAACCATGTAGAGCATTGCGATGAACCCGCCAGCACCCATCTTAAGCCAGATCCAAATTATTGAATTATGCGAAAAGTATTGCCACCATTCAAAGAAACTGATGTCAGCCATTGAAACGATCACATAAAATTTTTGACCGAATCCAACACCGGTTAAAGGTTTCTGGTGGATCGTAAAACTCGTATTGATATTTTCAAGGAAGCGGTAGTAATTCGAAGATTGGTCTCGCGCGCTGGCCTGGCTTTCGAAAAGAGTGGATTTAATCGCCCTGGCAGGCAGGCCAAGCGGCCCGGAATTGTTCCAGAAAACACCCAGGTAAACGACAGAAATTAAAAACGCGGCGGGAAGGATCATCCAAAAAAGCTTTCGGTTATCTTTAAATAAAATAATGGCCATTAAGACCAAGGCCAGCGCCAGAGCGACAAAAGCGGCCCTTCTTTGGTTCCCCAGGTAAGTGATCAGAACAGGAGGAAGCATTAATAATAACCCAAAACGCTTGGCTGAAGATGTTTTATATAACCAGGAAGCCAGGGCAAAAATAAAAACCGTGTTCATATGAACTGCTGCGCTGTGGTCCGTTAGCGCCTCTACCCCGGCAAAACTACCCTTTAGCTTAATCAAGAAAGTCAGGTTGCCACTGATCGCCTCAAAAAACAGGCCAAGCATAGCCGCCCATATCAGGTGGCTGACGTGTTCTCGTTTGTCGAGCAGGTTGCTGGCCAGGAAAAAAAGCGCCACCATGTAAAAAAGCGGCCTGGATTCCCATAAGGCAATGTTTACATTGCCGCCCGTTCCTATTCCAACAACCAGGCCAAAAATTACAAACACCAGGAAGATGAAGACGGGCCACATCAGCGGGTTATGGTGGAACTGCAGCTTGCGTTGCCCCAAACCTCGTCCAAACCAGGACAGAAAGGTCATTACGATAAATACTTCGAGCGGGCTGATAATCGCCGAGTTGTGCAGGAATAAAATCGACTCATGGCTGGAGAAATTTTTGGTAAAGGGAAACCAGGGCGTAAGCAGGGTGTCGCCGGCCAGACCGAACAGCAAAATCATATAAAGACCGTAGCGAGGCCGGTACAGGATGGCTGATAAGCCAATCAGGAATACCAGCCAGGCGATCAGCGCCGGCGTAGGTCCACGGAGAAGCATTAATAAACCGAGCATGCCGGAAATACCCAGCACGCCAAGAATCCAGGCAAGCCAAGACAGGTTGTTTCGAAGCGCCCGGGAGCGTACCGAGTAAGGGTGGATTGTGCCAAATAGAAGACTGAGCATTTTCTCGCGGCGGTTTACAGTTTATTAAGGAAGTAATAAGCAAAAGCGATGCAGAAGCACGCAAAAAGCAAAATCCATGAGCGGCGTGCGGGCCGGGTGCGCCAAAAGATCAGGGCAAAAAGAAAACTAAAGCTCAAAAACGCAATAAATATCTTCATCGTGTCGACGGATCGGTTACCTGGCTGGCATAAACCTCAGAATCTGTTTTGGCGTTTTCAATGTGAACTGATTCAACACCACCCCCAGCATCGTTAACTGGGAAGCTTCATCCAAAGCAAGGCGGACATCCTCAACCCGAGTAACTCCCTGGCGAATGACCAGGCAGCAGGCGGATCCAAGTGAAGCCAGTGAAACTGCATCGCTGGTGGCGAGGATCGCGGGGATGTCCAGGATCAAATAGTCAAACTGCTGGTTTAGCTCATCCAGCATTCCCTTTAGGTAACGGCTGTGGGCGACAACTGGGCGATCATCCCGAGGCATTGTGCCTGCTGGAAGGCAGTAAAGGTTTCGCCAACCGGTCCGGACGATTACATCGGCCAGGTGAGCG
>CAZBDC010000007.1:47194-50672 GCA_964490575.1 uncultured Anaerolineaceae bacterium
GCGAAAACAGCAGCCAGGCCTGGATTCTCTGGATCGGTCAATGGGGAGTTGGAAGGCCACCACCAGTTTAAGTCGATGAGGCATACCCGCGCCCTGAGATCGTGCGCCATCGTGGCAGCCAGTGCCTGAGAGATCGTGGTAACGCCTTCTCCGCGCAGTGCGGCGATGACTGAAAGGCATGGTGGGATACGGTCTTTTTGCCCGACTCGGGTGTAGATATAGCGAATGCTGTCAACGACCTCGCCTGGTAAAGTCAACGCAGCCGTTCCATCTCGATTAGGGACGACCAGCGGCTCTGAAGTGGGCTGTTCTCGTTTGTTTCGCCAATTCAATAATCTCATAGTTTTCCTCAATCAGTAAATCAAGGCAGAGCAATTTCGGCTCTAGCATCTACATCTGCCGGGTGTTTGATCCAAAGGTCATCCAACTGCGATATCAGAATTGATTTTTGTTTCGTCTACTTTGACTTGTTCTTCAACCTGAAATGTGCTCTCGATTGTCTCTGGTTCGGGCGCGTCAATGGTCGGGGGAGAAGTAAGGTCAGTTTTCCGCTTCGCTTTGCTGCCTGGCAGCTTCACCCGCGCGCGGGCCAGTATTCCTGTGGGTTTCGGTTCAGCGGTGAAATCAGGGACCATTGCCAGGACGGGCAGGTGGATGCCGTATTGAACATCAAAGGGGAAGCGAAAGCTTCGATCCAGGACCATGCTGCCAGTAACCGCAGCAATGGACAACACGACCCCAACTGCAAGGAAAATGCCTAACTGCAGCGCAAGCTCTCTACGCGAGACAGCAGGTTTTTCGGGTAAGGTTGGCGCGTCTATGATGGTGTAAGACTGGCGCGTGTCACCCTCAATCTGGGCCAGAGCTAACCGGGCATTTTCTTCCTTCTCCAATGCGCCCAGATACCGCGAACTGGCGATCTCGACCTCTCCTTGCAATCGCTCGATCTCCAACTGCTCGATTTCTGTTCGATCTCCGCGCAGTGGGGGTGGGTTTTCAGTCAGGTAAGTTCTTAAATTCTCGCGCGCAGTTTCAAGCTCGGCCTCATAAACCTTGATTAAGTCGGCAAAAAACGCTTGAGCCGCTTCACCTTCGGTTCGCTGGGCGTTTACCTGCCACTGCACAAAATTGCTGAGCACAGCATTTGTGATCTGGTACGAGACCTGGGCATCTTCATTAGCAGCATTGATTTGAATCTGGTTTTCACCAAGCGGGACAATCCAGATGCTCTTGCGAACTTCGCTAATAATTTCGGAGACGACCCCAGATCCTTGGCTCATGCTTTCTTCGAGGTTTGTCTCATGAATGACGGCGCGGATAAATGCGTCGGTTGCAAGCAGCTCATTAATATCGCTGGTTACTGCCTGTGCTGGAGTTGCCCACCAGGAAGCGTCGTTGGTAGTCACTGAATTTAAGGCGGAAAGAAAGGATTCCGTTTGAACATAAATGCTACCCCTGGCAATATACTTCGGTTTGCTGAGTGAAAGGAAGATGCCAGCTGCTATCATCATTATTGCGATCGGCAAAAGGTACAACCACCGGTGGCGGAAGTAGCTCTCGAAAAAGCGAAAAATTAGTAATGTGATCATTTATCTCCCTATCGATTAAAAGCTCACATCTTAATGACTGGATAAATATATCACCTTTTCATTGTGCGCGGTCTGCCGCGCAGGCCGCGCACAGTGAAAAGTATGCTGAATTTGTAATTCTGGTGGTTAATTACCGATGAAAGTTTGTGTCCGTGACTCAAAGGCATCGAAGAAATAGGTCCCGCGGGTTCCGCTGTCGATTCCCGCAACCGGGCCGAGTTGAATGTTGTCGATCCGGCGAGTATCATTATCCACTCGAGAGAGATTGGCTCTCTGGATCCCATCAATCCACAGCGTGAGGTAGCCGTTTCTTGTCTTGGGGGCTGTAGCTGCTGCCCAACTCAATTCGATGAAATGAACCTCATCGGTGATTGTGAACCAGTTGCTCGTCGTCCAGGACGTAGAATCGTTGACTAACGCGGCCCGCAGCTGATACATTCCACTGTAGAAGCGGAACTCAAGGCGCATGACGACGGTCGTTCCAGAGTATCCGTAGAAAATGTAATGCGAATTCCCGCTTACCATTGTGATCGTGTTTGGGTCGAAATAGAAACGAGCGCGGTAGCTGGGTGTAGAAGCAGGAGTCTGGTCCTCTACGTAGAGGGTATTGTTATCGTCGATAACGTATCGGGCCCCGAAGTTACCGATCAGGGCTGCACCTGGTTCGACTGACAGATCACCGCCATCCACGACGCTTGAAGACCAGTTTTGGAAATCTCCAGATTCAAAACCATCCGCAAATATTAAATCAGGGGCTGACGTCACCACAACAGTAGGTGTTGGAGTGTTGGTGGGTGGTGGTGGCGGCACCTCGGTGGCTGTCGGCGGAGGCAGTGGCGTATTGGTCGGCGGAGGTGGCGGAACGTCAGTCGCCGTCGGTGGAGGAGGAGGCAGCGGGGTGTTGGTGGGCGGCGGCGGAGGAACGTCGGTAGCTGTGGGCGGCGGGGGAGGAACCTCGGTGGCTGTCGGTGGTGGTGGCGGCAGCGGGGTGTTGGTGGGCGGCGGCGGAGGAACTTCAGTCGCCGTGGGCTCGGGTTGATTCATGCGGAAAAGCACGTCTACCCAGTAGTTGCTGGCGACGTAGGACTGCTGAGGAAAACCTCCGTCGCTGCCGTAGCGATATACGCCGTTGCCCCCTGACAAATCGCTGGAAGGAGCGGTCAGGGGATAGTTGGTATATGACGTATCAAAGTACGACCGGTCAACCGCGAAGTTGCCCTGGCTGCTGAAATAAGATGCCACATAGGTCGTGTTTGCACTCACCGCGACTGGAGCGGGGAAGGTGACCGTTTGCCAGCCTGAGGCGGTTTCGTTGGTGAATTGCGCTGAAGCAAGCCGTTCCCCTGTGGCAGTCCATAAATTGCCAACATGCGGACCTGTGTTGCCCGAGCCTTTATAGAACCGGACCCCCGTGATGTAACCGTCAACCGCAGGGATAAATTTGACGCCCACTTCGATCGCATATGGCTCGTTCACCCAGGTTGTTGAAGGAACCACGCTGTCGTTCCACAGGGAGTGATCGACCTCTGGGATTGCCGTTGGCGTGCTGGTCGGCGGAGGTGGCGGAACGTCAGTCGCTGTCGGTGGGGGAGGAGGCAGCGGGGTGTTGGTGGGCGGCGGAGGTGGAACCTCGGTGGCCGTGGGCGGCGGCGGCGGAACGTCAGTCGCCGTCGGTGGCGGCGGAGGAACCTCGGTGGCCGTGGGTGGTGGCGGTGGGACCTCGGTGGCCGTGGGCGGCGGCGGCGGAACGTCAGTCGCCGTCGGCGGCGGAGGTGGAACCTCGGTGGCTGTCGGTGGTGGAGGAGGCAGCGGGGTGTTGGTGGGCGGCGGCGGAGGAACCTCGGTGGCCGTGGGCGGCGGAGGTGGGACCTCGGTGGCTGTCGGTGGTG
>CAZBDC010000007.1:50772-58651 GCA_964490575.1 uncultured Anaerolineaceae bacterium
CAACCGCAGGGATAAATTTGACGCCCACTTCGATCGCATATGGCTCGTTCACCCATGTGGTTGAGGGGACCACGCTGTCGTTCCACAGGGAGTGATCGATCCCGGGAACCACGGTGGGCGTGGGTCCGGCAGGTAGGGTGGCAGTGGGGGGAGGAGGGGGCAGCGGTGTCTCTGTCGTGCCGGGAAGTGGCGTAGGGGTAGCATTTTCTGAAAGTACGCTAACAGTCCGGGTAGCGGGCGATGGATCGGAAAGGCCGTTTGCATCGGTTACTGTAAAGGTCACTTTGTACGTGCCAGCAGTGTTGAATTGAACGAGCCCTGGATCTTCCACAGTCGCATCAGGGATGCCTGATCCTTCTCCAAACCGCCAGCGATAGCTGAATGGCAGGTTATTGTCAGGATCGGTGGCTGACCCGGAAAACAGTACGGATTGGCCCACAGTAATGGTCTGATCAATTGCAGGGGAATCGATCACGCCGTTCGGTGAAGATGTGTTGGTCGCCTCATAAATCCCGATCGACCATATTCCATCGTTGATCCCGTCCACAACCGCGATCCAGTTGTCGCCATCCCACCAGGGATCATAGTGATGCATTCCATCTGCATTCCAGCCCGTTCCACCCGGGATCAGAAGTGGGCTCTCGCTGATCTCGGACTCAGCATAGTCTGTCTTTGTGAGCACGTCTACCTGGAATGCCCGGACTTGTTCTCCATAAGAAACGTCATCCTTCTGGACGATGCGGATGATGCGGTTGCCATTATAAACAAAGGCTCTTCCCCCAGGACTGGCTTTGCTGCTGTCGTTCAAAATATAAGGACTGCGAGGATGTTCGACCCAACCGCTGGTCAGGTTGTCGGAGTAATACAGGAAGCCGGTCAGCCTGGATGTGTCAGTGGAAAACATCCACCAGGTATTATCATAATAAAAAATCGAGGTGTCGACCCAATAATGCCCCTCGAGGAGAGTCGCCACGTGTACCCAATCGTAAGGGAAGTTCTGAGCTTCATAGAGACGGATCTGGTACACATTGTAGGTCTCCGGGATCATGTAATACTTCCCGTTGTAACTGAATACATAGGGATAGGAAAGGTGGAAATCCTCCGCCAGGACGATCCGGTCGTAGGACCAATTATAGCCATCTGAACTGCGGGCCAGGCCGATCCGTCCACGCTGGGTCGGATGTTCAAATACTTCAAAGAACATGTACCAGTCATTGCCCTCGTGGTAGAGGAAGGGATCCGCGACAAAAGCGGCCTCAACGTCTGTGACGTCAGATTTGGTCAGGACAGGATTGCTAATCCCGCTGGCTGGCTGCAGGTTGAAAGGATCCGAGGTGATGTCTCGCCAATCAGGTACGATTGTATCCGCATCGGATGCAAGGGCTGGTGCTGGAAAAGCGGGTGGTATGGGGGTAGGTATGCCAACTTCACCCTGTGCGTTTCCAGGCCTGACCTGTAAAAAGCTCAAGATGAGGATGATATATAGAAAGAAGGCGATCTTAAAGCTACGCTTATTCATGTAGTCCCCCTAATTTTTTGCCTTTAATAATCTACGTAAAAGATTTCGAATCAATCACTTTATCGTAGAGATCCATCATGTCCTGCGCCAGGCGCTGAGCGCTGAAATGCGAAGGAACATGGTTCGAGGCGACCTGGCCAATCCTGGAAGCCAATTCTGGCTCTTTTAGCAACTTGAGTATTGAATTGGCAAGGTTATCTTCTTCCTCTAACGAAGTAATTATACCACTTTTTCCATCAATAATCACTTCTTTAAAGCAGGGTAGCGAGCTGGTGATCGTTGGCACCCCCAAGGCCATAAACTCTAATACTGCCAGGCCAAAAGCTTCAGAGATCGACGGCATTACTCCAACATCCATAGCCTCCATGTGAAGTTTAGGGTCGGGAAGAAAACCGGTAAAATGGAAATAAGCGTCCAGGCCAAGGTCTGTAACGGCCTGTTTTATTTCCTGCCCGATTGGGCCGTCGCCTACGATTAGAAATTTGACCGGACCGAACTCCCGAATGATCCGAGGCGCTGCTCTCAATAAATGGGTGTGTCCCTTTTCTGCAGAAAGTCGACCGACCATGCCAACGACTGGAATATCAGGATCGAGCCCGATCTCCTTTTTGGCTGTCCTGGCATCATGCTCGCGTTGAAAACGATCAAATTCAATTCCGGCGTAAGAACGATATAGCTTTTTCCGGTCCCGGTGGAGCAGCTTTACCTGTTCTTCCAAATTGGCATCTGAAACTGTCAAGATATAATCGGTCATTTTATCCAGCGGCATGATTTCAAGCGGCGTCAGGGGTTTCAGGAAGGCAGATGGCGCCATATGTTCTGTACGGATAACCGCCTTCACGCCGGATAGCCAGGCGCTGATGGTGGGAATTCTTGCCCCAGTTGGCCGGCAGGTGTGGATGTGAATTACATCGAATGCGCTGTCCTGGATTAGCTTTTTAATTTCCCGAATCTGGCTGAAACAACCCATAACCGGAATTTCGATCCGGATAGGCATTCTGATCAACGGAACACCAAGATCTTGAACCTGTTGAATAAATCGGGGCGGGCTGCTTCGATACTCATCGGTATAACCGGGCACCAGCACAACCGGTGTGTACCGCTGTGTGTCAAGGTGATTGATCAAATGAAGCAAAAAAATTTCAACGCCGCCGTAAGCAGTCGTGTCGTGTACATATGCGACTGTGCGAGAAAGTTTACCATTGTTACGGTTTATAGAGCCAGGAACCATTTATTTCCTCAATAAAGTAGATTTATTTGAGATCAAAATACCACCCTGATAATTAACCAGTGGTGTTTGCGAACTTACCCATTACCTTTGATTTAACCGACATCATCATTTCTAGTAGAAGCTGCCACTCCTCACCAGAGAAGAGCTTGAGGAAAAAGGATAGTGCGACAAATATGACAGCTCCAACGACCACTGGGAACAGGATGAATTCATCTCGAATCCACCAACTGCCCAGAACCATGCCTGCCCCTGCCACGATGGTTCGAAGAATATAGGAAAATGTCCGCCGGTTGATGGTTTGCCTGGGCAGTAATGATATGCCCGCGACCATCATCCCGGCCTCGGTAATCACACATGAAAGCGCTGCCCCAAGGGCGCCATTGGCATAAGTATTTTCGAAAATTGGCACAAAAATCACATTCAGGGGAATTTGGGTAAAGGTGGCTATTGCCAGAACTATAAGCCAGGATTTCTGTCGATCAATTGACATAAAGTACATGCCTAGAATAATATTTGCAAAAGTGCAGGTCGTTATCACGCCTCTCAAGGCAAGAACTGGGCCGCTTTTCAGAAATTCGGAACCGTAAATTAGCAGAACAATCTGGTCGGAAATGATCAACGTGCCCAACCCAAGAGCAGTTCCCGTCCAAATCATCATGTTAAATGCCTTGCGGAAAAGCCCTGATAATGCGTCAGGGCTTTCTTTGCTTAGCCGTGAGAAGGTGGGAAATAACACGGTCATGAACACCGTTGGTACAAAAAAGATTGAACCCAACAGCCTATCGGCAACGCTGTACAAACCCACACTCTTTTCATCAACCAGCAAAGAAATCACGACCATATCCATTTGGTGATAAAGATTGATGAAGATGTAGAGAAGGAAAAAGGAGAAGCAGGCAGCCAGAAAACCTTTGTAATTCTCTGCTGTTAGATGAAATTTGAATGGATGTAACCGAATGAGAGAAAAGCTTAAAAAAACCAAAACAATGACTGCCACGATGCTATTGATCCAGGCAATGGTGATGACCCCAAAGCCCAAAAATATTGCTGCAAAACTTAAGATTGTGACCAGTAAATGACTAATGATGCTGCTATATGCCAGGACTTTCATTCGTTCAAGCGCCTGTACGATCGCGCCTATGGCATTTCCCATCAGGGTCATCAGGCAGTTAATCGCCAGAATTGTGATGATCAGGAGTGTTTCTACGCTGTAGTCAGTGAATTGTAGATAAATACTTAAAAAGATCGCACCCGCGATGAAAAATAACAATCTGAAGAGGATCGATTGGCTCAATAACTTATCAAGCTGGCTGTGATCACGGGCTACTTCGCGCGTTAGATATGTATCCATCCCAAAGGTCGCAAAGTTACTCACGATTGTCCAGAGTGAGCCTGCCAGAGAAAGCTGCCCCCAATTCTCTGCCCCCAGGTACCTTGGCAGGAAAATAATCAGAAGCAGATTCAGCCCCCAGCCAACTACCTGGGAAACCATTAAGAAGCTAACGTTGCTTACGATTCGTTGACGCGAGATAGTCATGCTTATTCCTACTTTTGACCGATCGGGGTAGAAAACAAGTGGGTAGCAAAATTCTTATTAACAGATAAGTATGTTTTATCACCTGTTTCCCCCTATGAGATTAACAAAAAGGTAAGAAAATTGTTACACAAATCTTTCGTTTTCTAATCCACTACTAATCCCCCTGACAGGGCGAATGAGATCTCAGGCTAACAGAATTTGGGCTGGTACGTTCAAATGCTCCAGCTGTGACTGAATTTCCTCTTTGTAGTTCGCGTTCATAATGATGACATACTCGGGGAGATAAGACTGTAGAAATGCCGGAGGAACAATTTTCTGCCCGGCGCCTGTAATAAACATGCCTTCTTTGCGCGGGTTGATATCCACCACGTATTCGATGACATCTTGGGCCTGGAACGCATTCAAAAACGTGATCCCTTTGGAACCTGCGCCCCAGACAACGGCTTTCTGATGAGCCTGGCGAAGCTGCTCCAAGCGCGTTTTCCATGAGGCGACTTTCTCACGGTAGCTGTCAGCAAAGGTGTCGACATCCTGGAAGATGGCCTGTAATCCGTTTGGATCGGGCTGGCTGATGGTGGGCTTTCCGAGGATCGGGCGAGCTTCGATAGTCAAGTACTGGTTTTCAAAAGTTTCTTGTGTGCGCAGCACTTCGAAGCCATTTCGTTCGAAAACTTTGCGGATGGAAGGTGCGGTAAAGTATGAACAATGCTCGTAAATTACATCCCATATGCCCAGTTCATGAAGGGTGAACATTACGTTAGGGACCTCGAAAAATACAACTGTGTGCAGGCGGTCTCCGATTACCCGGCGAAGCATCGATAAAAATTGGTCTGGCTCAGGGATATGCTCCAGGACATGCCGGCTGAGGATGAAATCGGCCGGATAGTCACTGTACTTTTCCGAGTAGTAATCCTGGATAAAAGATATTCCCGCAATGGTCTCATCCGGCGGGAGCCCGGCGAAACTTGGGTCGAAGCCCACGCCGTGATTCTTGCCCATCTCAACCAGCATTTTTAGAAAGTCGCCGCGTCCAGAGCCAATCTCCAGAATATCCTTGTGATGAAGATCGTAGCGATCGACCAGTTCTGCAGCCTTGGAAAGAGCATATTGCTGAAAACGAGGGGAAAAGTGAAGCGAATTTTCATATCCTTCAGCATAACCCATCTTACTGGCATCAAACGCCAGGTTAAAAACGTGAGCGCACTGGTGGCAAATCACCAGCTGGATATCCCCGCGGGCAGCCGCGAGAGCGCTGGCCCGGGTAGACCAGAGGACGTTGCATTGAACTGGCGCCTGGGTTATGTGGATGAGATGGCGAATGTTTTTGCTGCCACAAACCGGACAGTTCTGGAAAGGCTCTTTATTCTGGTTCATATTTACGGCTTATCCTTCAATGCTGTCCACGCCGATCAGGTTCGCGTTCACTCCCAGCTGCTCGAGCATTAACGATATTTCCCGGCAGTAAATGGGATTCATGACGATCACGGTATCCGGTTGATAGGTTAGCAGGGAATCAGGTGTAACGATTTTTTGCCCGGTACCTGCCATGTAGGTTCCAGCCTTATGAGGGTTGATATCCACCACATATTCAATCTCGGCGGCGGTTATTCCCAGGGTGGTTAAGAAAGCCACACCCTTAGAGCCTCCACCCCATAGAACGATTTTCTGATGATTCTCTTTGGCAGAACGCAGTTGCGCCTGCCATGCGGCTGTTTTACGAGCGTAGTTGAATCGAAAATCTTCCACCACTTTGGCCATTTCTGCCGGGCTTTCTTCCTGGGGGAGGGGGGGCTGTTCCCTTTGCCCGCCCGGGCGAGCTTCGATCATCATATATTGGTCATCGTAGTCTGTCCATAGATCGATGATCTCGAAGCCGGTCTTGCGGAATAACCTGGCCAACGAACCTTTGCTAAAGTAGGAACAATGCTCGTAGTAGATATCCCAGAAAGCGGTCTCACCGAACACATACCGGCCATTGGGAACCTGGAAAAAGATGATGGTATTTTCGCGGTCGCCAATCGAACGGCGGACCGTGTTCAGGAAGCTGGCGGTTTGATGGATGTGTTCCAGAGTCATCTTACAGCAGATGAAATCGGCCTGGTACCCCGCGTATTTTTCGGAATAAAAATCCTGAATAAAGGTAATGTTCGGGTTGAACTTGACCTGGCTGCGCTCCGGCACATATGCTGGATCAAATCCGACCCCGGTATTGTTGCCTATCTTGCATAAAAGCTCCAGGAATTCACCCTGTCCACAGCCAATTTCGATAATTGACTTACCTTGTAAGTGATAGCGATCCACTAACGATTGCGCCAGGCGCTGGTGAAAGGCATTGAATGTGGAAGAATATCCCTGGGTTGCTTCATACTTGGCTGAGTATTCGTGGACTCCGGGATCAAAGGCCATGTTTGTTATAAACCCACAGGCATTACAAAGTCCCAGGCGGATATCGCCACGGGGATAGCTTACTGCCTCCTCCAAGGTTTCCAGGAGCAGCACGCTGTGGACCGGGACTTTTTGAACTTCGTAAAAAGCCGAAAGGGATGCGGCGCCACAATTTGGGCAGGTCGTTTGTTTTGTAGGGGTTATATTATTCACCATTCGTTCCTGATCTCAATCAAAGGGTCAGATTGGATTGGTAGGGCGAACGCACCACACAAGCAATGCGTTCGCCCTACTTTGTTTCTCTCTAACTTCCGATTTTCACTCGGTCAGTACGATACCTCGATTGTAACGCTGGCTTTGGCCAGTAAGCCTTTCGTTTCTCTTCTAACGCACGATGATCGGTAAGTAGATCTTGAAGGGTTTGGGATTCGGATAAGAAATCGTTACGGTGCCGGTGTCAGTTCCACCCAGGCCATCAGAGACGGTGAAGGTGAAGGTGACATCGCCGATGAATCCGGCCGGCGGGGTGTAGGTGAAGCTGCCATCCGGCTGGAAGTCGAGGGTGCCATCGGCGGGCCCGCTGGCCACGGCGAAGGTGAGAGCGTCGCCATCCGCGTCGGCCGCGGTGACCTGGCCGGTAACAACTTCATCGATATTTTTGGTGAGGGTGAGGTCATCCGCCACGGGAGCGGCGTTGGCGATGAGGACGAAGGCGGAGCTGGCGGTAGCGCTCTGGGTGGGCGGGGTGCCGACGCCGTCGTCGGTGGCGGTGACGGTGATGCGGAGGTACTTACCGTTGTCAGCCAGGACCGGGGTGTAGGTGAGGTTGGTGGCGCCGGGGATGTCGGCCAGGTTGGCGCCGGCGGCGGTGTCAGCCCGCTGCCACTGGTAGGTGTAAGTGATGGTGGTGGTGCCGCCGTCGAGGTCGTCGTTCCAGGCGCCGGTCGTGCCGGTCAGGAGCTGGCCGACGTGCGGGGTGCCGCTGATGGTCGGGAGCGTGGTGTTGACCGGCGGGTCGTTGGCCGGCTGGTAGGTGATGGTGGCGGTGCCGGTGTCGGTTCCGCCCAGGCCGTCGGAGACGGTGAAGGTGAAGGTGACGTCACCGGTGAGGTTGGCCGGCGGGGTGTAGGTGAAGCTGCCGTCGGGCTGGAAGTCGAGGGTGCCGCCGGCGGGCCCGCTGGCCACGGCGAAGGTGAGAGCGTCGCCG
>CAZBDC010000008.1:0-58145 GCA_964490575.1 uncultured Anaerolineaceae bacterium
TACACCCTATCCTACACTCTTTCCCTACACGACGCTCTTCCGATCTGATACGCGCGCGTACCACACGCGAATAGGCCTCTGTGAAAGCTTCTTTCACCTGGCCCGCTTTCTCAAGGTCATCGCCGGCCAGTTCGCTGACCACGCGTGCTTGCAGCTCATCGATCGCCGAATTATGTTCGGCCTTAATCATGCTCTGGGCCAGAATCTGCTCCAGATCTCCGGCAGCGCGCTGGTAGACTTGCTCGATCAACTCAGGGGCGATTGCGAAAAGCGGAACTTCGCGCTTGGGTTTGCCGACTTCGGCGGCCATGCGTTCCTGGAGTTCGATGATCGGCTGGATCGCCTGGTGCCCGAAGGTCAGTGCCTGGATCATCACATCTTCTGAGATTTCCTCGGCGCCGCATTCGACCATTAAGATAGCATCTCGCGTGCCCGCCAGGCGGAGGTCCAGGTCTGAAACTTCGATCTGCTGGTAGGTTGGGTTGACGATAAATTCGCCACCGATTCGCCCGATCCTTACTGCACCGACCGGACCAGCCCAGGGGATATCCGAGATCATCAAGGCCGCTGACGCGGCGTTAATGCACAGAATATCCAACGGGTTCTCGGTATCGGCAGAGACTGAGAACATGATGACCTGCACGTCGTTCCGCATCTCTTTGTTGAACAAGGGCCGGATTGGCCGGTCTGTCAGGCGAGCGGTCAGGATGGCCTCCGTGGAAGGCCGGCCTTCGCGGCGGAAGAACGATCCGGGGATACGCCCGCCCGCATACATGCGCTCTTCGTATTCAACGGTCAATGGGAAGAAATCAAATCCTTCCCTGGGTTCTGAGGACATGGTCGCCGCAGCGAACACCATAGAATCCCCTAGCCGGATGGTGATGGCGCCGCCGGCCTGGCCGGCCAGTTTGCCGGTTTCAAGCACGATTTCATGGCCGCCAATCACTGTTGAGTATTGTTTTCCTTCTGGTTTCATTTTTCCCTCTGTATTTCACCGCCCCTGTCAGGGATTGAAAGCTGAAGAAGAATTGAGTTGCCACGAAGGCTCACTTCATCTTCAAGTTTCAACTCCCGACCGGCGGTGACTGGTTTACATCACTTCGGTGGTTGGTTCCCCACAATAGCGATGCTTAAAACGCTCTTTCATCTAAAAAAACCGAGTAGATGGGCTACTTTCGCACCATCTACCCGGGTTGGTTGCGAACGTCTTACTTGGCAACTCGCAACTTCAGGCGCTCTGTTATGGCAACATAACGCGCAAACTCTGTGCGGCGTAGATATGCCAGCAGCCGGCGGCGCTGGCCGACCAGCTTGAGCAGGCCGCGGCGCGAGGATTCATCATGCTTGTGCTCGCGCAGGTGCTGGGTCAACTGCAGAATGCGGGTGGTGAGCAAGGCAATCTGCACTTCCGGCGAACCGGTGTCATTTTCATGACGGTGGTAATCGCCAATCATTTTTTCTTTTTCTTCTTTTGTTAACGACATGACATCTGCCTTTCAAAGTTTTTTGCAGGTCTCCATACCAGCAGCCTTTCCGGGTAGAAAAAGCCGCCGGCAGGACCAGTCCGTGCAGGCGATTATACCAGAGGTTGCCATCTGCGGGAAGGTCTACAAGATTGATCCCGTTTTGATATGAAACGAACGGAGTCCAAAAAATTATCCATCCGGAAGGCTTTCAGACTGACCGGCTGTTATTGCAGGCCGGGCAGGGGGCTGGCCGCTTGCAGGGCTGCGCGCAGTTGAGCCTGCTGCGTGGGCGTAAATAAAGGCATGCAACGGCGGATCAACCGGGTTGTGGCCGGGCTGCCCGCGTTGGAAAGGACCTGGCGGAAGAAGTAGGCCGTTTCTGTTGGGCTTCGCCGTGCCAGGGCCTCAAAGATGACCAGGAGATCGGGGTAAAGCCTGGCGGGAATGTCCTGAACCAGCGGGCTGAGCATGGTAAACACCGGCGGCAGGTTTTCGAACTGCTCGTCCCTCACCAGCGGCGTGAGGGCGCGTAAACCCATTGCCTTAACCTGGCTCTGTGAGCTGGATACCCATTCCCCGACCAGTTTCAACAGCAGCCCCGGTGCTGAGCGGCGCAAAGCAAGCGTTCCGTTCTGGAACAGGGCATCCAACATGCGGAAGTTTTCCTCCGGCTGGCTCCAGGCACGCAATTTCGCCAGGACTCCGTCGACGTGGCTGGCGGGGATCGTGCCCAACAGGGTAGTCGCAAGCTGGCGTGTTTCGAGGTGTGTGTCACGCCACAACATCTCCACTACCTCCAGGGCCTGCCGGGGATTCTCGTTGCAGGTCCGGCTCAATTCCAATTCCAACTGGTGGGTGATCAGGGGGGCTACCCGGTAGCTTGGCAGCAGCGGCTGAGGCTGTACGGCCGTTCCAGGGCGATAGGCCCGGTTGGCATACAGATCCAAAAGGTCTTTTAAAGCGCTGAGAAAACCGGCCGGGTTGTCGAATTGAGTGATCAGGCGGTTAATTTGAACGCGCAGCTTTGTGAGTTCTACGGCGGGCATGCTGGCCTTATGTGCGGCGGCGTCCCACCGCAGCAGGATTGCCCAAGAAGTTAATAGGCGCGCGCAAAGTACACTTTCTCCGTTGCCCGTTCGCCGCACACGATGCAGGGTCCGCTGCCTCCGGGCTGGTCCAGGGGGATACAGCGCGTCGTGGCTTTGGTGTCTTCTTTGACTTTGGCTTCGCAGGCTGGATTGCCGCACCACCATGAAAATGCCCAGCCGTTCTGGACAACTTGCTTCAGCTCATCATAGTCTCGGGGATCGTGGATATTCGCATCCCGGAAGGCGACGGCCCGGTCGAACATCGACGCTTGAATTTCGGTCAGCAATTCGGCGATCTGGCCGGCCAACTGGTCCTGAGAGACAAACGATTTGCCGGATTTTCCCGGGCGGTCGCGCCGGGCCAGGGCGACAGTGCCCTTCTGGACATCCTTGGGGCCTACTTCGATCCGCAGCGGCACGCCGCGCATTTCCCAATCATGAAACTTGAAGCCAGGGGTCAGGTTCTCGCGGTTGTCGACGTGGAGGCGGAAAGAAGGGGACAGTTCCTGGCGCAGGCGCTCGATCACCGGCATGACCTTGGCTTTTTCTGCGTCATCGCGGAAGATTGGCACCAGTACCAGCTGGATCGGCGCCAGTTTTGGTGGCAAGATCAGGCCCTGGTCATCGCCATGGGTCATGATGATCGCTCCCACAAATCGCGTGGAGAGGCCCCAGGAAGTCGTCCAGGCGTACTGGAGCTCATTCGTGGGGTCAAGGAAGCGGATATCAAAGGCTTTGGCGAAGTTTTGCCCCAGGAAGTGCGAGGTTCCGGACTGAAGCGCGCGGGTGTCGCGCATCATTCCCTCGATCGTATACGAGTTCACTGCCCCGGCGAATTTTTCGGCTGCGCTTTTTCGGCCTGGGATAACCGGCACGGCTGCATCAGAAACGGCAAAATCAAAATAGGTGTTCAGCATCTGCAGCGTTTCTGCTACGGCTTCATCCGAGGTGGCATGAGCGGTGTGGCCTTCCTGCCAGTAGAATTCCAGCGTGCGCAGGAACAGGCGCGTGCGCATTTCCCACCGCACGACGTTCCCCCACTGGTTGATCAGGATTGGGAGGTCACGGTAAGACTTTACCCACTTGGAATACATCGCGCCGATGATCGTTTCAGAGGTTGGGCGCACCACCAGCGGTTCTTCAAGCTCTGCTCCACCGCCGTGGGTAACCACCGCCAGTTCAGGCGAAAAGCCTTCGACGTGTTCTTTTTCTTTTTGAAGAAATGACATTGGGATTAACAGGGGAAAAGCCGCGTTGACGTGCCCGGTAGCTTTGAAGCGCCGGTCGAGCGCCCCCTGGATGCTTTCCCACAACGACCATCCGTAAGGGCGGACGACCATACAGCCGCGCACCGGCGCATAATCGGCCAGCTCAGCCCGCTGGACAATCTGGTTATACCACTCGGAAAAGTTTTCGCTTTGCGAAGGTAGTTTTTCGTCGCTCATAAAACCTCTGAAGTATGTTTGGATAAGCCGAATTTACGGCCAAGAGTTGATATTTTTTGACGAGTCCGAAAGTTTCGTCTGCATAGCAGCTCACTTGCACGGTCACGCGTCCTGCCGTAGGGGATGTTCCCAGGTCCGCCCGTAATTTTTGGCTAGCTTTTCCAATATTGCCTTTTCCAAATCAATCTCCAGGATGCTGGACAATTGCAAAAGGTAAAGGGCCACATCTGCCAGCTCGCCTGGCAGTTCGTCTTGGGAGCGGGTGCTTTCCGTCCATTGGAAGTGTTCGAGTACTTCAGCGGCTTCCAGGCACAGAGAAATCGCGAGATTGCGGGGCGTTTGGGGGTGCGGGCTGCCAGGGGCATACCATCCCTTGGCTTCAACGAAACGATGCATGGCATTGGTCAATTCATTCAGTTCCATTTCAATCCATCCAGCCTCAACCTGCAAACACTGTATTATACCTGGAAATTTCCACCGGCGCTGATGCGCGTAGCCTTGTCGTCCGCAAGGCCTGGAGGGATCGAAGACTTCCCTTGCGCCAGCAGCAGCCAGGCTACCCAAACTGCGTTCAGCAGGACCGGCGAGCGGTCAGCGGCCAGGCTTAATGGGCTGGATGGGATCGCCAGCCCACCGGCAAATGCCAGCCAAGAGACAGCCAGACTGCCAAACCAGAAGATTCGCGCGGGCCAGTTGTTTTGGCGTTCCTGCAAGCCGGCCCATAGCATGAAGGGTACGAGGAATGTCATCTGTTCGTAAGCAATTCCGTGCAGGTGAAATAGATAGGTGACCAACCCGGTCCAGGCCAGCAGGTTGAGCCAGTTCATCCTGCCTTGCCACCAGCGATAGAAAAACCAGCCTGTCAGGCCGCCGCATCCGGCTAAGATTGCTCCGCCCAGGAAGCGTGCTGGCTGTTCGGGTAGAACTGCGCCGAGGAGTTCAATCAGCACAGGCCGGCTGTGCACGTAGCCGGCGTACATCTGGATCCTTGCCACCCATTCTGTCACCCAACCGGGCACATAAACGAAGGAAACTGCCAGCAGCACGACCAGGCTGATAACGTAAGCACCCAGGAACACACGCAGGCGCTGCTTCATCGCAAACAGCAGGATAAAAATGGTAAAAAGCCAGGTGAACTGTGGCTTGGCTGCTGACCAGGCCAGACCGAGTGCAGTAAAAACCTGTAAGGCTGCCGAAAAGTTACTGGACCGGGCAACCAGGCCGAAGAACAACAGGAGAGTCCCGGCGATCATGACCGAATAATTGCCGGTGACCCAGCAGATGAATACCGGGTAAAACAGGATGGCGGTCAGTATTAAAGGGCGATTGGCAGGCCGGGCCAGGAAGAACAGCAGTGCCAGGAAGCCCATCGTATTCAGCGCCAGCCAGAAGGCGTAGGCCCAGTCGAAGGCCATCCACAGCGTGGGAAGAATCGAAATCAGGCTGAAAGGGGGGTAGGCAAAAGCCACCTGGTCCTCTCCGGCGGCGGCCGGGCGGCCATAGATCCCGACCTGGCTTTGCAAGGTGACCTCTGGGCTGTAGGGGCTGGTGCCTTCCAGAAACATTGCTCTGCCGGCCAGCCAGAAGGTATAAAAATCTGCGCCCAGACGGGTGTTGCCCAGGGCAGTGTGGATCAAGAAGGTAAAGACTGCCAGGAAGACGGCCAGACCCGATCCCAGGGCCAGCCACCGGATCCTTCTATCGAAACGGATCTGCTTCCTTTTGCGCAAGTTCACCAGATTCCCTTACCCGGGCTGGGTTTCAAAAAAGAAGGGATGGTGTGTTTTGGCCGACTCGGATCTTCCGCTACACACCATCCCTCCGGGGAAACATCTTTGATGCGGTTCCATGCACACGCGGCCCCGCATCAAAGAGAAATTGGAAAGACGCTTATTCTTCTTTCTTATCCTTCTGCCGGGCAGCAATCACTTCTTGTGCCAGGTGCGAAGGTAATACTTCGTAGTGATCGAATTCCATGCTGAAATAACCGCGGCCGCCGGTCATCGAACGAATCTGGGTCGTGTAGCGCAGCATTTCGGCCAGCGGAACATGCGCAGTCACGATTGAAAGGCCCCGTTCAGAGTTCATTCCCTGAATACGCGCGCGGCGGGTGTTCAGGTCGCCCATCACGTCGCCCATGTTGGCTTCCGGCACGGTGATATGCACCAGCATGACCGGCTCGAACAGGACCGGCCCGGCGTCGTGGAAGGCCAGCTTGAAGGCCTCGCGCCCGGCGATTTCAAAGGCAATCGGTTTCGAGTCGACCGGGTGCTCTTTGCCATCGAAAACCGCAACCTTGACATTCGAAATTGGGTAGCCCGCCATGATGCCTTCTTTCATCACATTGCGGATACCCTTTTCGATTGCTGGCATGTAGCTGCTGGAAATGGCGCCGCCGAAAACGTCATTGACGAATTCGAAATCAAGTTCTTCCAGAGGCTCAATCCGCAGGTGGACTTCGCCAAACTGGCCCGACCCGCCGGTCTGCTTCTTATGCCGGTACATGGCCTGGCCTTTCCTGGTGATGGCTTCGCGGTACGGAACGCGCGGCTCTTCGATAATCATGTTGGTCTGGAACTTTGACTCTGCCCGGCGGATGACCACATCGATGTGCTGATCACCCATTCCCTGCAAGATTGTCTGGTTGGTGGCCTGCTCGTTGTGCCAGGAAAGCGTGGGGTCTTCTTCGCACAGGCGGGTCAGGGTCGGCGAAATTTTGGCCGAATCGGCCTGGGTCTTGGGTGAGACAGCCACCTGGTAGAGGGCGCCTGGATATTCAGGCATGGGGAGGATCAGCGAGTGACCGCGATCGCACAAGGTATTCCCCGTGGTTGTATCTGCCAGCTTGGGCACCACGCCGATATCACCGGTGTGAATGACTTTTACCGGGATGGTCTCTTTGCCGCGCACGACGGTCACCTGCCCCAAGCGTTCTTCGATACTCTTGTTCGGATTCCAAACCCGCGAGTCGGAGTTGATCGTACCTGAATAAACCCGGAAGAAAGTCAACTTGCCGACAAAGGGGTCAGCGGTTGTCTTCCAGACGTAAGCCGCAAGCGGGCCGGTGTCGGATGGCTGCAGCTGCTCTTCGCCTTCTCGCCCGGTTGCAATGGCCGGACCGACTTCTTTGGGGGAGGGCAGCAGGTTGACGATGCCATCCAACAGAGGGAAGACACCGATTTCACTGGCGCCAGAAGCAACGAAAACCGGCACGAAGGTGCTGCTGCGCACTGCTGCGCTCAATCCGCGCCAGATCTCTTCGTTTGTCAATTCACCCGATTCAAGATATTTCTCCAGTAAAGCATCTTCGCCTTCTGCCGCGGCTTCAATTAGCGTCATGCGGGCATTTTCTACTGCGTCGCGGTACTCCGCCGGAATCTCGACCGGGGTCTTGCTGTTTCCTTTATAAGCTTTCATCGACAGAAGATCGATCACGCCCTGGAAGGATTGTTTCTCCCCCCACGGCAGTTGGACGGGGATAACCCGGATGGTGGAGAACTCTTGCAGAGCGGTGAGCACCTTCTGGAAATTGGCGTTTTCCCGTTCCATTTTGTTGATCACAGCCAACCGGGGCAGGTTGAAGCGGTCGCAATACTGCCAGGTAATTTCGGTTCCTACTTCGATCCCACCGACAGAGTCGATTAACACAACCGCGCCATCTGCCACGCGCAGGGCAGAAATCACCTCGCCGATGAAATCGAGGAACCCGGGTGTGTCGAGTAAGTTTATTTTGCGATCGTTATACTCCACCGGGAGGACCGATGTGTATAAAGAGATGCTGCGGCGGATTTCCTCGTCATCGAAGTCGGAGATTGTTGTGCCATCTTCGATCTTGCCCATACGAGTGGTCGCGCCGGTGGCATGCAGAAGTGCTTCGACTAGTGTCGTCTTTCCTGCACCGCCGTGAGATACGAACGCGACATTGCGGATAGCGTCAGTTGAATATTCTTTCATGAAAGGGACCCTTCTTTTTCGTTCTTGATATACTCAACAGAGTATTTTAAAGTAGGATGCTGATATTGTCAAAGGGTGCTGGCGGTTTGCGTTTTGACATTTTTATGGAACACCATTATGATATTGATCATGCCAGCTTGGGATAGGATCATCAACTGGTTCGGTCATCCATCCGGTCAGCGGCTGGTTCGCTTGCTTGGCCCTTACCTGCCGCGCCGGCTGTACTTCGCCTTGATGTATTTGGGCTCGCCGCCCTGGGATACCGGCATCACCCCGCCGGAGCTGACAGCGTTTGTTGCAACGCATCCACCCGGGCGGGCGATCGACCTGGGCTGCGGCACCGGCACAAATCTGATCGCGCTAGGCCGGGCTGGCTGGCAGGTGACCGGGGTGGATTTTGCGCGGCGAGCCGTGGTGGAGGCTCGGCAGAAGCTTCGGCAGGCCGGGATCACAGGCGATGTCCGCGCTGGCGATGTCTCTCGGCTTGAGATCGTACAGGGCCAATACGATCTGGTTTTAGACATTGGCTGTTATCATGGGTTGGGGCAGCCAGAAAGGGATGCGTATCGCCAGAACCTGTTGAAAATTCTGGCGCCGGGTGGTTATTTTTTGATCTACGTACACTGGCAGGTTCCTGGAGAGGCAGCTGAAACCGGTTTCTCCGGCAGTGAACTGGCTGCATTTCAACGTTTTCTCTTGCTGGAGAGCCGCCAGGATAGCCAGGACCGCTGGGGAAGACCCGCGTCGTGGATGTGTTTCCGGGGGACGGGAAGTTAATGTTTTTATGCACTCGGACGGGGTTGCAGGCAAGCGAATGGGCAAACCGAGGAGAAACGATGAGATCAATCTGGAAGGGTGTAGCTCTGGTTATGTTCCTTGGTTTGCTCCTGTCAGGCTGCGGCGCACCACAGTGGCTGTTTCCCGGCCCAACAGAAACGCCTGTTGCGGTCGCAATCCCTACGCCCCTCCCAACCGGGACTGATACCCCTCCTGCGCCGGGCAGCTGCGCTTATGTGTGGTCAAGCCGTTCGCTGCCCGATGTGACTTCGCAGCTAAACCAGGCTTTCCGCACCTCTGGATTGGCGGAAGCGGAGGCGGAGGCCACTGCCTATGGGGAAGATTGTTTCGATTCGGAAACCAACCAGGTTGTTCAGTTCCTGGCGATGCAGACCGATTTCTTTGTTCGTGTGCAGGTCGATCGAATTGACGATCCACAGGCATTGGGAGAATGGGTTGAAAAGATCATGCGGGTTTTGAAGGATTTTTCCCCTGGACAGGTGCCTGGGCCAAACCCGGGTTATGTTGGGATGACCTTCACTGCCGGTTCAGAGACAGCCAATCTCTGGTTTCGGCGTTCAGATGCGGACCAACTGCTCCAACAAGGGTTGCGCGGCAGTTCCTTGTACGATGCACTGCAGAAGCCATAGAATATGTTGGGTCATCTGGTTATATGTGTTGAGCGGTTCATCAACTCACATATTTCGATTCAGAGAATTTTTTCCATCCGCCAGGCCGGCTCTTCGACCCGGTGCCAGCGCCCCTGATCATCGGGGTAGGACCAGATGCCCGGCTCTGGAGCGACCACATAATATCCCCGGTGAACATACATCTGTTGGGCGCGCGGGTTATCGCGGGCAACGTTCAAGGTGACGTATTCGTATCCCCGCCGCCGCAGGTCATCCTCAACAACGTTCATGATCCGGGTTCCCAGGCCTCGACCCTGGTAGGGCTGCCGTACCCGGAAGGAATAAAGGTAAGCCCGGCTGATTCCATCAGCCAGTTCAGGCCGGTCGCAAAAGAACTGGATAAATACCTGCCCGATCAGTTTCTGCTGGGGGAGTTCGGCCACCCAAAGAAGGGACTGCCCTTGCTTCATGCGCTGGTATGCGTCCCGGTAGATGCGCCGGAAATGCCTGTATTCACCATCCCACTCCATGGCGGGCAGATCCTCTTCTCGCATGTGGCGGATGATGACCTGGTCTGCCCAGGTTGGCTCTGGCCCGGTTGGGCTGGTTTTCTTTCCGAATTTCCAATTCACCATGGTTCGTTCACAAAGTATCCGGGAGTCGTAGGATCATCTCTTGAAGCATCTGGTTTTCCTCTTCAATGGAGGTTATCTCGCCGTCCAACCAGGCGGTGCGAAGCGCCCCCAGGATCAGCCGGTAGTGAGGACCGGGCGGGAGGCCCATGGCGCGCAGCGTATTTCCGTTGGTTGCGGGAAGTACTTTGCGCCATTTTTCCAGGTATTGGCGCAGTATTGCGCGAATTGGTTCGGGTGGTTCCAGCAGATCGACCAGATAAAGGGCAAGGGGCGGCGCCTGGTCCAACCGGGTTGTAACCTGGCTAGGGCGAGCCTGGAGCAGTTCAGGAAGATCATGCTGAAGCCTGACCGTTGCATCCAGCGCGTCTCTCGCCTCCCCAGGCAGGCGCAGGCGCTCGGCCGCATTGAGGGCGTCTTCCAGCGGGAATTGGATCAGCCATACCAGAAAACCCAGGGTGTGCCGCAAAGACAGGTTGCCGTATTTCTCGGGCAGGTTCCATTTTGGCCCAGGCTCCTCATGCAAAACCTGTTCCAGCAGCGGGCCGGCATTGCCTGGCCAGGCCAGGCCCGGGTAGATTGCGCTTAATAGTTCAAGCTCTTGCAGCCGGGTGAACATGGCCTGGGCGCGGTCTTCGCTCAAGATCAGGATAAATTCGTGCCGGAGCCGATCTCCGGAGACCTGGCGCACCATAGGCCGGGCCTCAGCGATTAGCTGGCGGGTGCGTTCTTCAATCTGGAAGCCAAACCGCTGTTCGAAGCGCACTGCTCGCATCATGCGAGTCGGGTCATCCACAAAAGATAACGAGTGGAGCACGCGCACCAGGCCGCGGCGCAGGTCGCGCAGGCCGCCCCAGTAATCGTACAGTTCGCCATAATGCCGCCCATCCAGGCGGAGCGCCATGGTGTTAATGGTAAAGTCGCGCCGGTGCAGATCGAGTTTGATACTGCTTCGTTCGATCGTGGGCAGGGCGGTTGGGTAATCATAGAATTCTGTCCGCGCGCTGATCAGGTCGAGGCTATCCGGTAAGTCGTGTGGATCGAGAGAGGGACTGTCGCTGCCGTCAACGGCCAGCTTCTCCCGAATATTTTCGATGGTCCACTTCGCGGTGCCGAAACGGTTGTGGGTGAGCAGGCGCCCCCCGTAGCTGTCGACCAGCTTATTCGCCAGGGCAATTGCATCCCCTTCTACCACCACGTCAAAGTCTGGGCTTGGGCGGCCAAGCAGGAGGTCGCGCACAAAACCACCAACAATGTAAATGGCCTGGCGTTGTTCGTGAGCTTTGGCTGCGACCAGCTTGAGCAAGGCTAACCTGGCCGGAGAGAGCGCGGCTTCTAAACGGTTGGCCAGGTTCTGGCGCCCTGGCGCGGGGGCGACCTCTGCTGTTTTGATCAGGTCCGTGCGAGTCACAATCCCGATAACCTGGCCGGTGTCTGGATCGACAACGGGCACCTGGCCCCAACCGCTTTCGATCATCACCCGGCGCAGGTGGTCGACGGAATCCTGGGGATGGACAGTCACTTCACCCGAATCCATCAGGCTGGCGGCGCGCAGGTTTAATTTGTGCGCCAGGGCCCGGTCTACGGCCCGGCGGGTGAGCAGCCCGCGCACCCGGCCGTTCTCGACCACCGGGTATCCCTCATAGCCATACCGCTGCATCAGGCGGGCTGCGTGGTCGGCCGAGGTATCTGGGGCAAGCACGCGCGGGCGCGGCGACATAATTTGCCGGACAGAAAGCGAAGGCCGCACATGCCCTGGCAAAATATCCAGCAGCTCGTGGAATACTTCTTCCAGAGTGGGGTGGGAGCCCGGTGTTCCTTGTTCCTGTGTGGTCGTGGTGAGGCGGATCAACGCTGCTGCGGCTCGCCCGTGGCCACCGCCGCCAAAGTGTTCGGCCACTTTGGATACGTCGATGGCGTCGGTCACTGAGCGTGCAATGATCCGGATTCCTTCTGTGGTTTGCACGACCAGGAACAAGGCGTCTGGATCCAACAGGTCGCGCAGCTTATGCGCGATGGTCGAAATTTCGTCGGTTAAATCCTCCGCGTTTGCACGGGCGACCAGGACGCTCTGGCCATGGAAGGTATGCCGGCTGGCAGTAGAGAGCAGCCGGTCGTACACCCGGCGCTGTTCATCTGTCAGGGGCGGGTTGAGGTAGCGGGACATGATTTGCAGGCTGGCGCCTTGCTCCAGCAGGGCCGCAGCAGACCGTAAGTCGCGTGGAGTCGTTAGCGTGTAAGTGAGCGAGCCGGTATCTTCGTAAATTCCCAGCAGCAGCAGGGAAGCGTGGATTGGGTTTAACTCGCCGTTGTGCTCGCGCAGGCCTTCGACAAACAGGGTAGTGCAGGCGCCGACCGGGTCGATTTTGACGGTCCAATCAGCCGGTAGTTCGGGGCGAAGCTGGTGGTGGTCGATCACCTGGACTTTGGTTCGGTGGCTCATCCCTTTCAGGGTAACCAGTGATTGCGTGTCTACCAGGGTCACTGTTTCGATTGGCGCCTGGGGCAGGTCGCGGGCGTCAATAAATGGCAACTCGGCTCCATACAGGGTCAGGAAAGCCCGCACATTGCGATTCATCCGACGAGGCAGCACCGGGTAGGCCTTCTCATTCATCAAATATGCCCCCAGGATAGAAGCAAGCGCGTCGAAGTCGGCCTGTTCGTGGGCCAGAATCACGTCCATAGACATATTGTAATCGCGTATGCTGGCTTTGGATATATACTTATCGGCGGTGGATCCATGAAAAATCAAATTGAACTTCGTTACACATTGTGCATTCTTACCCGTCTTCCACTGCCAGATGACTGGCGTTCCCTGGCTTTACCGTCCTATCGCTAGGCAGGCATTTAGTTCCCGATAATATACTGCCTGGCAGTTGAAGTCCGGTCAAGGTATATCTTTCATAGAGTCTAGCGTAGGGAGGCAGGTGACCGTGAGTAAGACATTATTGGCTGTTTTGGCGCACCCAGACGATGAAACCTTCGGCATGGGGGGGACGCTGGCGCTGTATTCCCGGCAGGGAGTGGAGGTTTACCTGATCTGTGCTACCCGTGGTGAGGCAGGCGAGATGGATTGCGGGTTTATGCACGGTTTTGAGACAGCCGCCCAACGGCGCGAGTATGAGCTGCGCTGCGCGGCTGAGCTTTTAGGCCTGAAAGGTGTCTTTTTCTTGAATTACCGCGATTCAGGTATGGCTGGCTCCCCAGATAATGCCCATCCCCAGGCACTCGCGGCTCAACCCGTGGAGCAGGTAGCTGAAGCGGTTGCTCGCTATATCCGCCGGCTCAAACCGCAGGTGGTGATCACTTTTGATCCAATTGGCGGCTACCGCCACCCGGACCACATTGCCATGCACCAGGCTACGCTGCGGGCTTTTGCATTCGCCGCAGATGAATCACACCCCCTGGATGGACTGGAGCCTTTCCACCCCGATAAACTTTATTATCACACGATCCCGCATGGGATCTTGCGGCTGGCGGTGCGTCTGATGCCTTTTTTGGGGCAGGATCCTCGCCGGCAGGGGAAAAACAAGGATATCGACCTGGTTTCAATTGTCGAAGAGGATTTTCCCGTCCATGCCCGCATTGATTATCGCCCGGTTGCCCGGCTGCGGGATGAAGCGACGGCCTGCCATGCCAGCCAGGGTGGTGGGCGCCTGATGCACGGCCCATTCGCCTTCATCAGGCGGTTTTTTGGCTCTTACGAAACCTACATGCGCGCTTACCCTCCACCTGCTCCAGCGGAGCAGGTGGAGAGAGATCTGTTTGCGGGGGTTTACTGATTGAATTCGAGTCCGTTGGGGCCTTTCTCAATCCGGATTGTCTGCCCTGCATGAACCTGGCCAGAAAGGACGCGCAGGGCCAGCGGATCCTGTACCTCGCGCTGGATTGCCCGTTTTAACGGCCGGGCGCCGAAGTCTGGATCCCACCCGACCTGGGCCAGGTAGGCGAGCGCCTCAGGTGTGAACTCGATGCGCAGGCCGCGATCGCTAAGCAACTGATCGACGCGCCGGAGCTGGATCTTGACAATCTCTTGCAGATCTGCCTGGCTGAGCGTGTGAAAGACGACGATCTCGTCGACCCGGTTGAGGAACTCGGGCCGGAAGCTGCGCTGTAAGATCCGCAGGATCTCGTCGCGGCTCACACTGCGGCCCGAAAGCCACAGCTCAGAGCCCAGGTTGCTGGTCATGATGATGACTGTGTTGCGGAAGTCGACCGTCCGGCCCTGTCCATCGGTAAGGCGCCCATCGTCGAGCAGTTGGAGAAGCACATTGAAGACCTCCGGATGAGCTTTTTCAATCTCATCGAACAGTACCACCCGGTAAGGATGCCGCCGCACCGCTTCCGTAAGCTGCCCGCCTTCTTCGTATCCCACGTAGCCGGGCGGGGCGCCGATCAGGCGCGAAACCGTATGCTTTTCCTGGTACTCGCTCATATCAATGCGGATCATCGCACGCTCGTCATCGAACAAAAACTCAGCCAGCGCGCGGGCCAGCTCTGTTTTGCCGACCCCGGTGGGTCCAAGAAAAATGAATGACCCAAGCGGCCGGTTCGGGTCCTGCAGCCCGGCTCGGGCGCGCCGGACGGCGTTGGATACCACCCGGATGGCCTCGTCCTGCCCTACTACTCTCTGGTGCAGGCGTTCTTCCATCCGCAGCAATTTCTCCATCTCGCCTTCGAGCAGGCGGGTCACCGGAATATTGGTCCACCGCGAGACGATCTCGGCAATTTCTTCCGCGTCTACTTCCTCCTTTAGCAGCGCCCCCTGTGCCTGAAGTGACGCAAGATGCTGCTCGGCTTCGGTTAACTTTCGTTCCAGTTCGGGCAGGGTGCCGTATCGCAGCCGGGCAGCCTGTTCCAGGTTGGCCGTCCGCTCAGCCTGTTCGACCTCAGTTTGCGTGCGATCGATCTGAGCCTTGATCTCTCGCAGTTCTTTAATGGCCTGTTTTTCCGTTTCCCAACGCATTTGAAGTTCTTTGGCGCGTTCGCCCAGGTCGGCCAACTCGCGTTCCAGCTTATCCAGTCGTTCCTGCGAGGCCTTATCCTTTTCTCTCTGCAGCGCCTGGCGCTCAATTTCAAGCTGCATGACCTGCCGGTCAACTTCGTCCAGTGCCTGGGGTTTCGAGTCGATTTCGGTCCGCAGGCGGGCGGCTGCCTCGTCGATCAGATCGATGGCCTTGTCTGGCAGGCGCCGGTCCGCGATGTAGCGATTGGAGAGCGTTGCCGCTGCAATCACAGCCGGGTCGGTAATTCGCACGCCATGGTGGACCTCATAGCGGGGTTTCAGGCCTCGCAAGATGCTGATGGTTTCTTCAACACTGGGTTCTTCGACCAGCACTGGCTGGAAACGCCGTTCCAGCGCCGGGTCCTTCTCGACATTTTTTCGGTATTCGTCGATGGTTGTGGCGCCAATCAAATGCAGCTCGCCGCGCGCCAGCATGGGTTTGATCATGTTGCCGGCATCCATGGCGCCTTCAGCGGCCCCGGCGCCGACGATTGTGTGCATCTCGTCGATAAAGAGGATGATTTCACCGGAAGATTCGGTAATCTCCTTTAACACGGCTTTTAACCGTTCTTCAAACTCGCCCCGGAACTTGGCTCCGGCAACCAGCGCGCCCATATCAAGCTGGATGAGGCGTTTCTTTTTCAGCCCTTCCGGCACATCTCCATTGACGATGCGCTGGGCCAGGCCTTCGACGATGGCTGTCTTACCAACGCCAGGGTCGCCGATCAACGCCGGGTTATTTTTCGTCCGCCGGGAGAGGATCTGGATCGTGCGGCGGATCTCCTCATCGCGGCCGATCACCGGATCGAGCTTGCCCTGGCGGGCAATCTTGGTCATATCGCGACCGTATTTCTCGAGCGCCTGGTAGGTGTCCTCCGGGTTCTGGCTGGTTACGCGCTGCGAACCGCGCACGCTCACCAGGCTCTTCAGAATTGCGTCTTTGGTTACCCCGTATTGTTCAAGCCGCCGGGCTTCGACGCTGTCGGTTAGCCCGAGCAAGATGTGCTCGGTGGATACATATTCATCTTGCATGCCCCGGCTGTACTTCTCCGCGGCGTTCAGCACGTCGCTGGCAGCTCTTGAAAGCCCAACCTGCATGTTGCCCCCGTACACTTTCGGACGGTTTTGCAGATCCTTTTGAATGTCATCCTGTAAAGCAATAATGCTGCCAGAAACTCGGGTGACTACAGCCGGCACAACCCCTTCTTCTTGCCCGAGCAGCGCCATGAGAAGGTGGACTGGCTCGATACTCTGGTGATTATTTTCCTGAGCAAGTTGTTGAGCCTGGAAGATTGCATCCTGTGCTCTCTGGGTATATCGTTCTAGATTCATCGCCAACTCCCTATCAATAAAACAAATGATGACTGTTTCCTCAGCATAGCGGATCTAAATATAAACAAAGTTAGAAGTATGTCAGAAAAAGATCAATATTTGGTCGCTGCTTTCTGGTGAAGCTCGTGCGGAACTTTTCGGCGCTGAGATACGTTTGGTAGAAATGACGGCTTTTTAAAAATTGACAATCCCTGTTAATGACATTACACTAATAACTGGGAGTTTAATTGAGGAGGAAACCATGCAGTCCAGCTTCCGGATGGTGATGCGCTCGGGATCATCAGCAGGCAAAGAATATCCGTTAGAGAAGAGCGAGGTCTTTGTTGGGCGGGATCTAAGCAATGATATTGTCATTAATGACCCTGAAATCTCCCGCCGACATGCTCGCTTATATGTCCAGGGAAGCAGCTATGTGCTGGAAGACCTTGGCTCGACCAATGGAACTTTTGTCAATGGACAGCGGCTGGCCGGCCCCGTTATTCTGCGGCCAGGTGATTCCGTTACCTTTGGCGAGCGGATGAATCTTGGGTTTGAACTATCAGATTATGACCAGGACGCGACCGTGGTCAGTCCCGCATCCCGGCCAGCCTACGACAACCAGGGACCGGCACAAATGTACTGCGCGCCGCCGGCTTCCAAACCGGCTGCGTCAGCTTATCCTCCGACCGGCAGCCTCTCCCCGCAGCCGCGTATCGATAATTATGCCGGGCAGGTGCCGGCTGCTTATGCACCCGAGGCATACGAAGCGCCCGCGAAACGCCCCTTCCCCATTATTTGGATTGTTGTTATTGCGATCCTCCTGTTGTCCTGTTTATGTATTGCGATCGCTGCCTGGAATGCGCCGCTTGAGTTCTGGTGCCTGTTCCCGGTATGGCCAGAAGGGTACTGCCCTTAGGGGATTAAGATAACGAATGAGTCTGACAGAGCCACCGGAAGAACAGGTATTGTCTGAGCAGCAATCCCAGGCGCCTGATCCAGCGCAGGAACGACCTCGCTCGCCTCGTTGGACTTCGTCGACGAAACTGGTTGTCGGCCTGTCACTGGTCGCGATGTTCTCGTTTCTGCTGCTGCGTTTTTTGAACATCGTTGGTCCATTGATCCTGGCTTTTATGCTTGCTTACCTGTTTTACCCGGTTGCTGAGTTTGCGAATAAACGCCTGAAGATCCCCTGGCGGGTAACAGTGACCGTCATCTACCTGCTGCTGCTGGTGGTGGTTTTCGGTTCGATGACAGTTGGCGGGTTCACGGTGGTCGACCAGGTGCAGAACTTAATCCGCTTTTTGAACAATGCCATCCAGGGATTGCCAAAATTCTTCGCCGATATAACTTCCCAGGCGATCGAGATCGGGCCGTTTACTTTCGATTTAAGCCAGTTTGATTTTAATGATCTTACCAGCCGGGTTTTGGGCCTGGTTCAGCCGCTCTTAACCCGGGCCGGGACTTCGGTGGTGTCGGTGGCTTCGGGAGCCGCCACCCTGGTGGGCTGGATTTTCTTCATCCTGCTGGTTTCTTACTTTATCCTGGTCGAGAGTGGGGGATTTCGCCTGTTCTCGATCTCGATCCCGGGTTATGCGGATGATGTTCAACACCTGGGAGCGCAGCTCAGCCGCATCTGGAATGCTTTCCTGCGCGGCCAGTTGACGATTGTGTTGATCACAGTTGGGGTCTATACGGTCATCCTGGGTTCCCTGGGAGTGAAATTCTACTTTGGGCTGGCACTGCTGGCTGGTCTGGCGCGTTTTGTCCCCTATGTGGGACCGTTCGTTGCCTGGACCACTTATGGGCTGGTGGCTTTCTTCCAGGGATCGACGGTATTTGGGATCCCGCCTCTCGGATACGTGGGATTAATCGTGGGGCTGGCCTGGCTGATGGACGTTTTTATGGATAATTACGTCACGCCGCGCCTCATGTCAGATGCACTGCGCGTGCACCCGGCGGCTGTGATGGTCTCAGCGCTGGTTGCTTTCAATCTGCTTGGGGTGATTGGGGTTGTGCTGGCAGCCCCGGTGCTTGCAACGGTGAAATTGATCCTGGACTATCTTTTTGCCAAGCTATTCGACCGTGATCCCTGGGAAAATATGGAGACTATTGCTCCCCCTTCGCCTTTTCCGCTTTCGCTCGACCAGGTTCGCGAATGGGTTCAACTCCTGCGCGCGAAATTTCCTCGCAGTCGCTCGACGGGGGTGAAGTAATCCGCGGATATTGGCGGTAGAGGTCGGCTTCTTTAGAATATGACAGGCTTGAAATAAGCGTATCGACCCTTATGATCGGATTCTAAACCTGGAGGAAAACAGATGGCGGGAGACGTAAACGAACCCAAGACACAGACGATTGCCGAGACAGACAATTACATTGCCTGGCGTGCGGATGAGCCGGATGGAGAGACCACTTACCACCTGGAACTAAACAACGTTACCCTGCACTTCTTTGCTGAGGAGTGGGCTGAGTTCGTTGATCTGGTCCGCGGCCTGTCCTCAAGCGGCACTCGCAAATAAAAAAAGACCCGCCAAAAGGCGGGTCTCTCAAGTGCGGTCCCCTGAATTCCGCGCTTGGTCGAGGATTGCAAAGTCAGGAAGGTAGTTGGCGCCTGTCAGGAAGACGGAAGTGCTCCCCGAGAGAGTCGATTGTCCAAAATGCAGGCGTTCAACGGTTGTTGATTCTCTTCGTTAAGTTCTTCAAGTATGATGGATTGCAGCTCGTCCTGGTTTGTGAACGTATAAGATTTGCCTGATGAAATAACCTTCAGTCGGCCACATAAAGATTGATCTTCGGTTTCAGAAGCTAGGATGGTGAGTAAGAAGGTTTGCCGCTTTCGCATCAGTTTGTGTCCTTGAAACCATCTTACCAGATTCGGCTGACAAATAACTGACACTTAAGAAGCTAAGGTGGCTTCTTTGCGAAATTCCTCACGCGTCACCGTTAGAAGCGCAGTGCACTTGCGGAGAAGTCAGGCAGGCGGGTCATTCTTCTGCCGCCGGGGGTTGGCGCTACCGGACGCGCAGTTTTTGGGCCAGTTCGCGGAGGTCCGACCGGGGAGCAATACGCAGTTCATCTTTCAAGGTTTGCTCAAGCTGTTTGTATATCTGAAGCGCATTGGGAATGTTTTGCAAGCCTGTGTAGGCTTGCATGGCTAACAAGACAGCATCCTCGTTCCATTCGTCAACCTGCAGGATTTGGCGGGTGCAGGTGATCACATGGTGATACTGGCCTTGATCGAGATATGCCCTGGCCAGCGCCAGCAATCCCCGTTGGCGCAGTTCGGCCAGCGCCATCCGTTTTTCTGTGCTCCAGTCGGAATATCGGTCGGATGGAAACAATTCGCCGGAGTACAGGTTGAGCGCTTCTATCAGCCGGTCTGCATTGTGTGTTTGAATGGCGATTGGCAGGACCCGTTCGAAATGTTCGAAGTCCACTGTCGAGCCGGGTGGAAGCTGCAAAGAAATTCGATCCCCTTCGACCTTCAGGTAGCGGGAAGGAAATTTGTCCGGCAGGTCTGGCTCGAGAGCGTGCCTTAGGCTGGACGTGGCCTGGTGAAGCAAATCCGAAGGGCTGTCCGATTCATGGTCTGGCCAGAGAGCTTCGATGATAACTTCCCGGCCGGAGGCCCGGTTCGGTTGAAGAAGCAGATAGCGGAATAATTCGCCGGCCTTCCGGCGCGTCCAGGCTTGATCGGGAATCCGTCGCCGGCCTTTCCAGACAGCAAACTGCCCCAGGGTAGAAATCCGCAGTTGAGGTGGAAGTACGTTGGCCAGGTGGCGAAGTAACGCATCAGTGGCTGTTCGAACTTCGGGATTCTTACTGCGCATATGCGCAGCAATCAGGGGAAAAGCAACATCCTGTTCTTTTTCCAGGAGGAAAGCATAGCCGTCCCGGATGATGTATTTTACAGCCTCCAGCCATGCTGCTTCAGCGTTGGATCGTTTCGCCTGCCGGTACCATAGCGCGCGCAGCAGGCGAATCCGGGTCAGGTCAAATGCTGCATTGAGCGGGCCCAATTCCTGAGCTGCCCTGTCCAGGTCAGCTTCCGCGCCGGGCTGGTCGTCCGTGTCCCAATTCGCCTGGGCCCGTTCGATGAGGGCCAGCCCGGAAAAATATTTCGAGCCATATCGTTGGGCGTGTTGAAGTGCGTCTTCTGCCCAACTGCGGGCAACTGGGGCTTCTTTCATCAGCCGATGGCAGCGGCTGTGCTCCAGGCGAGCCCATAGGTTGAGATCCATCGTCCCGGCCCGGTTTGCGATTCGCAGCCCCAGCCGAAGATATTCTCTGGCTTGTTCAATTTCTTCTTCATCGAGTGCAAGGCGAGCCCAAAGGATGTAGTAGGCGGCGGCCAGTCGTGTTCCGGGTTCGATTTGGAGAACCATTTCATCCAGAACCTGGCGGCAGTGCCGCCGATCCCCGACGGTCTGGTAGATCAAGCCACGCAAGAACGGCTCATTCCATGGCTTGCTGCCCTGTTCCTCATGAAGCAGCCCGGCCTCTTCCATCATCGTCAGGGCCAGGTGGAACAGCCCGCGGATGAAAAGAACCAGGCTGGTCAGGTATTGCAGCGATCGCGCTAAGCCCAGCGAGTAACCAATTTTCCGTGAAATTTCAGCGGCCTGGTAGAAGTGCTGTTCAGCCTGATCGAGATGATTGGTTTGGGCAGCGCATATCCCCAGCGCGATAATCGCTTCAACGGCGCTGTTGGTTTCTCGCTCAAGTGTTAACACTTCATGGGCAAACTGGCAGGCCTTTTCATACTGCCCATCTCTGGTTAACAAACGCACGTAGGTGGTTAACGGTAGACTCAGGTGAGCCGGGTCGTATCGACGGGCCTGTTCTACCGCATCATACGCGTTGGTTAGCAGTGTTTGAAGATCTCCCTTGTACTCGTTGTCTTCGGTTATGGCGTTTAGATGCTCCGTGTCACTTGGCATAATTTTTTAAACAGGCGAAATCCAACTGATTGTGTCAAGGCAATCATACAGTAACCGCATCAGATTGGCAAGTTTTTTTGCAATGAATGAAGTCCGAAAACCTAATGCTGATCGAATGAGAAATACTATCGACTTTCCACGGCGGGTAGATCGTTTCAGGGAAAACTTTGGTAGAATTTGAGAAGCGCTGTGATATGAAAAACCTGATGGCTATTTCCGTTTTCCTTGCGATCCTGGGCGGGTTCACCTCGTGCAATCTGCCTGCTCCGGCGCTGCGCCCGCCGCAAGACCAGGAAATCAGCCATCAGTATTTGACAGTTTCTGCGCTCTTAACGAAGACAGCCCTGGCGACCTTGCTGCCGTCTGCTCCGCCCGAAATGTTTACGACTTCACCTTTGGCCACTGAGACGGGTGTGCTGCTTTCTACCTCTACGCCGTTTTCTGATGGGGAGGTGCGTGAAGGGACACCCCCGGTGCTGTCTGAGAGTGTGATGGCGGCGCCCTGTGACGTTGCGCAGCCCGGTCGTCCGATTGATATTACGGTCCCTGACGATACTCACTTTTATCCCGGGGAATATTTTTCAAAAACCTGGCGGTTGGTCAATGCCGGAAGCTGCGCCTGGACGAGCAGTTATGCCATTGTCTTCTTCTCGGGTGATAACCTGGGGCTCAGTCATGCGCAGTCCTTAACTTCTGAAGTCAAGCCCGGTCAGGCGGTTGAAGTTACGATCGAGATGATCGCGCCACTGACCCCAGGATCTTATCAAAGCAATTGGAAGCTACGTAATTCGTCAGGCCAGCTGTTTGGTATTGGTCCGCATGGCGACTCCCCATTTTGGGTGCGCATCGTGGTGGTGCCTTTAGAAACGGAAACCGCCACGCCAACCTTCCCCGTCGCGACGCCTACCCCAATCGTGTTTGCCAGCGGAAGTCTTTCATTACAGCTGGATGATGGTGTGGATCTGGATACCGGGCAGACCGGGATCGCCGAGGGAAGTGATCTGGCATTGATCCAGTTGCAGGAAGAGAATCTCTCACTTGCTCCAGCAAATGGGGCTCGCATGATTCCGTTTGGGCAAAACGCCCCCGGCTTGCTGGATTGCTGGCTGGCGGACCTGGGCCCAGACCCGGTCGACCTGCAAAAAACTCTGCCCGGCTCTTACCTGTGCTACCGCACGACCCAGGGGCTGCCAGGACGGATCTATTTTTCTGCAGTTAATGTTGAACAAAACACAATCGATTTTGAATTTGTCACCTGGGTTGTGCCGTAGGCGAGAGAAATATGGGTACGCTCTTTCTGGTCGCCACGCCAATCGGGAATATGGAAGATATTACCCTGCGCGCGTTAGGTATTTTGGGTAAGGCAGTTCTGATTGCCGCCGAGGATACCCGCCAGACGAAAAAGCTCCTCCAGCGTTATGATATCAATACGCCGCTGATCAGTTATCATGAGCACAATAAGCTCAGTAGAGTGAACTATCTCCTCGAGGCGCTGGCGAGCGGCGATGTTGCCCTGGTTTCAGATGCGGGCACCCCGGGCTTAAATGACCCGGGATACGAGCTTGTCAGGGCGGTGCTGGCGGCGGGTTTTCCGGTCAGTCCGGTTCCTGGGCCATCGGCGCCGGTCGCTGCCCTGGTGATCTCGGGCCTGCCTACCGACTCATTCCTTTACCTGGGGTACCTGCCTCGCAAGCGTGTTGACCGCTGCACTCGCCTGACCGAAGTTGCTGCTCTGCCGTACACCTTGATCTTTTTGGAAACTCCGCATCGCCTGCGAGAAGCCCTGGAGGATCTGGAAGCGCAGTTGGGTGACCGGCAGATCGCGATTGCCCGCGAATTGACCAAGCTCCATGAAGAGACATTTCGAGGAACCGTGCGCCAGGCCAGAGAGCATTTCGCGGATATCGAGCCGCGGGGCGAGTTTACCCTGGTGGTCAGCGGGGCAAGCTCGCTTTCCGACGAGCCCTGGGGTGAAGCACAACTCAGGGCAGCACTGCGTGTTGGGCTTGATGCCGGCCAGCCTGCCGCACAGTTATCCAGCCAGCTGGCGGCGCAATCTGGCTGGCAGCGCCGGGTAATTTACCAGATGGTTTTGGATGTAAAGAAATCGGGCGCCCGCGATCGGGGGGAACATGAGTTTTGAAGATTTGGCCGCCATGCGCCGGTTGGATTCACAGGGGCTGATCGATCAAATGTATCAACTTCCGGATCAGCTCGAGAATGCCTGGAATCTGGGCCAAATTTTGCCGCTGCCTGACCGAGAGGGCCTGGTGAATATTGTAGCTGCCGGCGTGGGAGATTCGGTTGCGGGCCTGGAACTGGCGGCTGCTTATGTTTCGAATATGTGCCCGCTTTCGATTTCGATCTGCCGCCAATACAGCTTGCCGGCCTGGGCGTGGGGGCCAGGAACGCTGGTAATTGTTTCTTCCCATACGGGAAACGACGAGGAGGCAGAGTCTGTTTTTGAACAGGCACACACCAGGGGCTGCCGCGTAGTGGTCCTGACAACTGGCGGGAGGCTGTCAGCGCTTGGCAAACAACACGGCGATCCATGCTGGTTGTTTGAATTTTCTGGCCAGCCGCGCCAGGCAGTAGGATTTTCTTTTGGATTCTTGATTGCCTGCCTGTTTAGAATGGAGCTGATCCCCGACCCGCAGCCGGATTTACGCGACGCACTTCATGCGCTGCGCAACCAGCTGACCAACCTCCTTCCTGATGTGCCGGTCGCTTTCAACCCGGCTAAACGCCTGGCTGGCCAGATGATAGGGCGATGGGTGGTTATCATGGCAGCCGACGACCTTGAGCCGGTTGCGCGGCGTTGGAAATCTCAGATTAACCAGGTCTCCAAGACCTGGGCTGGGTTCGAGGGACTGCCCGAGGCAGATCATCATACGCCGGCTGGTCTTTCTCATCCAGAAGGGGCACTCATGCAGATGATTGCCCTGTTCCTGGCTGCGCCCTCAAATCACCCGCGAAACCAGCTTCGTTTGGATCTGACTCGCCAGATGTTCATGGTCCAGGGGATCAACACCGATGTATTGTACGCAAAAGGCGAGAGCGCTATGGCTTACCTCTGGACTCTGGTGATTTTAGGAGATTACACATCCTATTATCTGGCGATAGCCTGCGGTGAAGACCCGACACCTGTCGAAGCGATATCCCTCCTGGCACTTGAACTTGAGCGGGGAAAAATCGACCCGCAAAATCGTTTGACATGACCAGCCCACAGACATAAGGATGCCCATTTCATGAAACACCACAAAGGCTTGATCGAAGTTGTCACCGGCTCGATGTTCAGTGGAAAGACAGACGAACTGATCCGTCGCCTGCGGCGTGCTACCATCGCCCGGCAGAAAGTTCAGGTATTTAAGCCGATCATTGATAACCGTTATCACACCGATAAAGTTACCTCCCATGCCGGAACAGCTTTCAGTGCGATTCCGGTTCAATGCTCGGCTGATATTCTCAAAATCCTGGAACCAGACACGTCTGTGGTCGGGATTGATGAGGCTCAGTTCTTTGATGCAGCCATCGTGAACGTGGCGCAATCGCTGGCGAACCGCGGGATTCGGGTCATCGTGGCCGGGTTAGATACCGATTTTCGAGGGGAACCGTTTGGCTGTATGCCGACCTTTCTGGCCATCGCTGAGCAGGTGGATAAGCTGCAGGCTATTTGCATGGTGTGTGGTGAGCCGGCCTGCCGTACGCAGCGACTGGTCAACGGCCGACCGGCACACTATAATGACCCTGTTGTTATTGTGGGCGCGTCGGAGATGTATGAGGCGCGCTGTCGCGAACATCACGAGGTTCCGCGTGACTGATGCGGGTAGGTAGGAATGCGATGAGAGATTACCACGAGTTTCTTGGGGAAGTTTTAATTGATAAAGATCAACTCCAGGCACGGATTGCCGAGTTAGGGGCCGAAATCAGCCGGGATTACCAGGGTAAGAATTTGCTTTTAATCTGCATCTTGCGTGGCGGGGTCATGTTCTTGACCGACTTAATGCGCAATATTACCGTCCCGCATATGATCGAGTTTATGGCAGTTTCGTCGTATGGCGCAGGAGAGCGGCAGTCAACTGGTCAGGTTCGCATTACCCTGGACCTCAATACACCCATCAACGATGTCGACGTCATTCTGGTGGAAGATATTGTAGATAGCGGGCGAACGATTGCCTCGGTTCTCGACCTGCTTTCGACTCGCCATCCGCGTAGCCTGTGCGTATGTGCCTTGCTGGACAAAGTGGAACGCCGGGAGGTCCAGATTCCGGTCAAATATGTAGGTTATACAATTCCCAATAAATTTGTGTTTGGATATGGATTGGATATCGATGACTACTACCGGAATCTGCCTTTTATCGGTGTGGTCGACCTCGAAAAGTACGAACCTGTAAAGTAGCTTGAACGAGCGTTCAAATGGAAAAAGCACTGCGCCAGAGGATTCTGGATAACTTATGTGAATTCTCCACGCCTGATCGTCCGGTTTACCTGGTAGGCGGCGCAGTACGGGATATTTTGTTAGGGCGCCCGGTCCACGATCTGGATTTTGTCCTGCCCGGCGAGACGCGTTCCCTGGCAAATGAGATAGCCCGCCGTTTTCATGGCGCCCTGTATGTGCTGGATGAGGAGCGCCTGACTACCCGGGTGGTTCTGGACCTGCCAGCGGATCCTGCCGGCCCGCCCGGGCAGCGATTTTTGCTTGATTTCGCGGCTTTGCGCGCCCCAACCCTGGAAGGAGATCTGCGCGCACGCGACTTCACCTTTAACGCGATGGCGTTCGATGTGGCTCAGCCTGACCGGCTGATCGACCCCACCGGCGGATTGGCTGATCTGCGTGAAAAGCGTGTCCGGGCCTGCTCGGATACCAGCCTGATCAGCGATCCGGTGCGAGTTCTGCGAGCTGTCCGGCAGGCTTTGCAGTTTCAGTTCCGGATGGCGCCCGAAACGATCCGGCAGGCCCAGTCAGCTGCGCCGCTGCTGCACCAGGTATCGGCTGAGCGGGTGCGAGACGAGTTGTTTCGCATGTTCGAAGGCTCGCAAGTATCCCTGGCGATCCGAATTCTCGATCAACTGGGCGCCCTGGCCTATATTTTGCCCGAATTGAGCGCGCTAAAAGCTGTTGCCCAGCCTGCCCCGCATGTCTCAAATGTATGGGATCACACGATCAGCGTCGTGCAGCATCTGGAACGGCTTTTGCTGCCCCTGGTCGGCGCTTACCAGGAAGAGACGGTCACAGATTTAACTGTCGGCTCGGCTGTGCTGTGGTTGGGTCGTTTCCGCCATTTATTGGAGCAGCACTGTCACCTGGCCATCGTCCCCGAGCGGTCTCGCCGGGCCTTATTGTTCATGGCTGCCCTGTATCATGATATCGCCAAACCGATGGCGCGTACTGAAGCACCAGGTGGAAAGATTCGTTTCCTTGGCCATCAAATGCAGGGGGCAGGCATTGTGGTGCAGCGGGCGAAAGAACTGGCGCTCAGTTCACAGGAATGTACCTGGCTTGAAACGATTGTCCGCGAGCATATGCGGCTGCATTATCTGGCGAACTCAATCCTCACCGGCCAGATCAAAAAACCTTCCAGGCGGACGATTTACCGATTTTTCAAAGACAGCGGGGCCGCTGGGGTGGATATCTGCCTGCTTTCCCTGGCCGATACGCGCGGGACGTACGAAAGCAGCCTGCCTCAGGAAGTCTGGCAGGCTGAATTAGTGGTTTGCCGGGAACTGCTCGAGGCTTATTGGGAGAAACGAGCAGAGATTGTTGCTCCACCTCGCCTGTTAACCGGGGATGAGGTGATGGAGACTTTCCAGCTCAAGCCAGGGCGCATGATTGGGCAGCTCTTAGATGCGCTGAACGAAGCGCAAGCAGTTGGCGAGGTAACAACCAAACAGGATGCGCTGGCGTTCTTGCGGGTATGTCTGGATCGGCCGGAAGATATGGCTCTTGCCGACCATAAAACTGAGGAGTAGAGGTATGGAATTAAAACCGGTAGATTTATTTTACGAAGAACATGGCCAGGGAACCCCCGTAATTTTTCTGCATGGTTTCCCGTTTGACCATACGATTTGGAACCCGATTGTTCCACTGTTGGAGGGCGAAGCTCGCCTGATTCTACCGGACCTGCGCGGGTTTGGGCGTTCCCCGGTGACCGATGATATTTATACGATGCGCCTGCTGGCTGAGGACATCCGGCAGTTGATGGATCGGATCGGTTTGGAAAAAGCGGTGGTGGTAGGGCATTCGATGGGTGGTTACGTGTCTCTGGCGTTTTCTTGCGCATATCCCTGCCGGGTCTGTGGGCTTGGTCTTGTTGCCACTCAGGCCGCCGCCGATTCGGCCGAACGGCGCCAGGCCCGTTATAAGGCGGCGGATGCGGTGACTCATAAGGGGGCGCGCGTTGTGGCCAGTGACATGGTTAACAGCCTGACACCCAAGAAGGAACTGCTCAGGCCCATCAAAAACCTGATCCTGCAAGCCCCGCCGGTTGGGATTGTTGGCGCATTGAAAGGCATGGCTGAACGTAGTGACATGACAGGCTCGTTGTCCAGGATTTCCGTGCCGGCGGTAGTGGTGGCTGGTTTGGCAGATCAACTGCTGCCCCTCGACAAACAGCAAACCATGGCGCAGATGCTGCCAAAGGGCTGGCTGGTGGAAATCCAGAACGCCGGGCATATGTTGATGCTGGAGGAACCGGATCAGGTTGCTGGCGCTGTTCGACAGTTGCTCAATATGATCGCGAGCGTTTGATCAGGGAAAAATTTCCTCGAGTAGAGGTTGGTAAAAACAACGGCAGCCGTTTTCGTGCGAGCAGCCTTCGACGGGCAGCCTGGGAACCCGATCCTTAGGGTAGGTTCCTTGCAGTTCCTGGCAGGTGGGGCAGGCGTCTTCGTGAACGATCAGGTTGATCGCAATCACCCGCGGATTTTCCAGAAATTTCCGTAAGGTTACAGCCTGGATCGAATATTCTCTTAAGTCCGCCCCGCAGTTCGGGCAAATCGTAACGGAATCCGCAGACTGAGTGTTGCAGCGAGTACAAGTTTGCACGGCGTTACTCCCAGATAATTTATGGTTTAACGAATTGCTCTACCCTGGAAAGCGTTTTCTGGGCAAGATATTATGATTTTACTATATTACCGGAATGCGGCGGATGAAGATTGCAGTACAAAGCTCGAACGCCGTAAAAGTTTATTTAGATGAGCGATCAACGTGCCGCTTGAAACTGGCTTGATCAGATAATCGTCGGCGCCGGAATCCAGGGCCTGGGCAATTGCCCCAGGCGAGTCCATGGCGGTCAGGATCAGGATTGGGGTGTCGCTGAACTCGCGAATACGTCTGCAAACTGTCCACCCATTCATTTCCGGCATCATTAAGTCGAGGATGATGATATCTGGTGTGTATTTGCGAGCAAGCTCAAGCCCAACTCTGCCTGAGGTCGCCGACAGGATGTCAGGTGAGGCTGGCGCAAGCAAAAGTGCAAGCAACTCAGTCATGCCCATGTCATCGTCAATCACCAGAATTTTTACCTGAGGCATAAATCCTTTGCTCCAATAAACTCAGTATAGCTCCTATTATCTTCCAGGTTTGTGGGAATTTACCTTTCAACCTGTTTACAGAAGAATTAGACGGATTCGCAGTGGTTTACGCCGGTTGCCTGGTATCCAGTGGCGCCGTTATTGACGTTCGGCACCATGAATCTGTCTTGCAGGGCAGTGTTATCTTTAATTGGATGGAAAACAGCATGCCGTGCCCGGTTTGATCAGAAAATTTGGTGAAAAGGTTTTCCAGCAGTGGCTCAGAAGTTGTGGGATGCATAATCTTTGTGGTAGAATCATAGCGTTTTGGGTTTAAAAACATTAACTCCCTGACAGGGATTAACAATTTTCCAGGAGGAAGTCATATGGTCGAGAAAAAATGGGTCTATTTGTTCAATGAGCTCGAGCAAGCAGAAGCTCAAGTTGGTGGTGATTGGGAGAAGGTTCGAGGTTTGTTAGGTGGTAAGGGCGCCAACCTGGCGGAAATGACCCGCATTGGTTTGCCTGTCCCGCCTTTCTTTACCGTGACGACAGAGGCCTGCAATGCTTACACTGCCGCGGGAAGCAAATTCCCTGAAGGTCTGTGGGAGCAGGAACTGGCGGCCCTGAAGGTTGTTGAAAAAGCTGCAGATAAAAAGTTTGGCGACCCCTCGAACCCTCTGCTGGTTTCCTGCCGCTCCGGCGCGAAGTTCTCAATGCCTGGCATGATGGATACGGTCCTCAACATTGGTTTGAATGATGAGACGGTTGAGGGAATGGTAAAACTGACCGAGAATGAGCGCTTCGCTTATGACTCCTACCGCCGCCTGATTCAGATGTTCGGCTCGGTTGTGATGGGCCTGGATGACGAAGTTTTCGAGCATCCTTTTGATGCCTACAAAGAAAAGAAGGGCTACAAGTTCGATACGGACCTCACCGCTGAGGATTTGAAAGAACTGGTCAAGATTTTCAAACAGGCCGTGCGCGACAACATGGGTGTTGACTTCCCGCAGGATCCGACCGAGCAGCTCAAGCTGGCGACCGAAGCGGTGTTCAAATCCTGGATGGGCAAGCGTGCTATCGATTATCGCCGTGCAGAACACATTCCGGATGACCTGGGGACTGCGGTGAATATCGTTACCATGGTCTTTGGCAACATGGGCTGGGACTCGGGCACTGGCGTTGCCTTTACCCGTAACCCCGCAACCGGTGAGAATTTGATGTATGGCGATTACCTGCTCAACGCCCAGGGTGAAGACGTTGTGGCCGGTATCCGCAATACAGAGCCGATCGCCAAGATGGGCGAGGAACTCCCCGAAGCTTATAAACAGTTCATGGAGATCACCAGCAACCTCGAGAAGCACTATCGTGACATGCAGGATGTTGAATTCACCATCGAGCGCGGGCGGTTGTGGATGCTCCAGACCCGCAATGGCAAGCGCACGGCCAGCGCGGCGGTCAAGATCGCCGTGGATATGGCGAACGAAGGCCTGATCACCAAAGAAGAAGCGCTTATGCGCGTAACTCCCAAGCAGGTGGATGCTTTGCTGCACCCGCAGTTTAATGAAGAAGGCAAGAAGCAGGCTCGTAAAGCGGGCCGTTTCCTTGCTTCCGGCGTTAATGCCTCCCCGGGCGCCGCTGTTGGCCAGATTTACTTTGACGCTGATACCGCCGAGCGCATGGCCAAAGAAGAAAAGCAGGATGTGATCATGGTTCGCCCGTTCACCAAGCCGGATGATGTGCACGGCATGTTAGCTGCCAAGGGCATCCTCACCAGCGAGGGTGGCGCGACCTCCCACGCTGCTGTGGTGGCTCGCCAGTTTGGTGTTCCCTGCATCGTTGGCGCCTCAGCCATCCGAATCGATCTTTCCGCGCGCCAGATGAAAGTTGGCGATCTGGTGGTCAAGGAAGGCGAATGGGTTTCGGTCGACGGCACCACGGGTGAAGTATTCCTGGGCAAACTCGACCTGACCGCTCCGAACCTGGAAGAGCAGACCGACCTGATGACCCTGTTGAACTGGGCTGATGAGACGGCGCGCCTCCAGGTATGGACAAACGCCGACTATCCTCGCGACGCCCGCCGCGCCCGCTCCTACGGCGCCAAGGGTATTGGCCTGTGCCGCACCGAGCACATGTTCTTTGAGCCCGAGCGCCTGCCCACCGTTCAGCGCATGATCCTGGCTGATACCAGCGAGGTGCGCAAGGCCGCTTTGGACGAACTGCTTCCTTTCCAGCGTTCGGACTTTGAGGGCCTGTTCGAGGCGATGGATGGTTACCCGGTTATTATCCGCCTGATTGATCCCCCGCTGCACGAGTTCATGCCCGACGAAGAAAAACTCTTCGAAGAAATAGTTACGATGCGCGTAAAGGGTGAGACGAAAGGCCTGGCCGAGAAGGAAAAACTGCTTGCCAGCATCCGCGGCCTGCACGAGAGCAACCCCATGCTGGGCCTGCGCGGTGTCCGCCTGAGCATTTATATGCCAGAGATCGTTGAAATGCAGGTTCGCGCCATCTTCGAGGCAGCAGCCAATGTCGCGCTTCGCGGCGTCGATGTTCGCCCCGAGGTCATGATCCCCTTGACTGGCACGGTGAACGAGCTGAAGTGGATCCAGCCGCGCCTGGTGAAGATCGCCAAGCAGGTGATGGATGAAAAGAACGTCAATTTCCATTACAAGTTTGGCACCATGATCGAGATCCCACGCGCTGCCCTGACCGCCGGTGAGATCGCCAGCCTGGCTGAGTTCTTCTCCTTTGGCACCAACGACCTGACCCAGATGACCTATGGCTACAGCCGCGATGATGCCGAGCGCAACTTCCTGGTGCAGTACGTTGAAGAGGGCATCCTGACCAAGAACCCCTTCCAGACCATTGACCAGGATGGCGTTGGCCGCTTGATGAGATTGGCTGTTCAGGAAGGGCGCGCCACGCGGCCTGACCTGGAGGTCGGTATCTGCGGTGAGCACGGTGGCGATCCAGACTCGATCGAGTTCTGCCACAAGATTGGCCAGAATTACGTAAGCTGCTCGCCTTTCCGCGTTCCCGTAGCGCGCCTGGCGGCTGCTCAAGCCCAGATCAAGAACAGCAAGGGGAACGTTTTCAACGATTAAGTTGGGTTGTCCCCTGATCTGATGACAAAATCCGCCTGGATCCCCCAGGCGGATTTTGTTATCGGCGATCCGTGGAGAATGGTCCGAACAACTTTCCGGTTTTGCATTACAATCATGCCTGCAAAGCAGTGCGAAGGAGATTTCTGTGTTTTCTAAAGAACACCTGTCTAGATGGATCTTTGGAGTGATCTTTGGCGCCTGGTTGGGCGGCGTTTACGCCCTGGTCAGCCAGGCGGTAAACTGGATTTATTTACCGGGTATTCCTCTCTCTCCGCCTGCGGCTACCCCGGCCGGCTATGTCGTGGAGTATGTTATCCTGGGGGCGCTGCTCGGTTTGATTTGTTCGGTTCCCGAAAACCGGTATGTCGGTATGCTGTTGGGCGGCAGTTTCTCCGCTTTGTTGATTTCAATTCTGGCACTGCAGAGTGTCTGGGGCGGCGAGTTCTTCAGCGCAGCTCTGATTCTTTTGCTGCTTACCTTTTTACCGCTTATTCTGCTGATGGTGCCAATTGCCTTTATTATCCGTTTGGGAGTCGATGCGCAGCAGGTCGATCCTGAAAGACCGTACTTGTGGGCTCGCCGCTACTTAATCCCGGCTTTTTTAACCCTGGTGGTTATTGTTCTGGGCACGTTCGCTTTGTATCCCAAAGCCCAGAGGGAGGCCTTTATATACGTTCATGAAATGATCCAACAGGGCCAGCAAAGCAGCAGCTTCGAGACTCTACCAGAACCGCTCCAGGATGTTCGAGGGTTTGCGGAAAATGCCAGGGGCAGCTATCAGCTTTCATGGAGCGACCGGGTGGAGACGTTCTTTGGCCCGGTTCCGGTGGGGCCAGAACTGTCTCAATTTTTGATCATCGCCCGGTTTGAGAATGGCTATGCCCTGGCCTGCGTGTTTAGTGGGAACCGTCCCAGGCCAAACTGCGCCGATTATTAAGATATCGAGTTTGTAGGGAGGACTGGGCGCGATTGTACAATTATCTTGCTGTACTTTCGATTCTGATATAATTAAGTCTGTAGCGATACGTTGAAGATTGATCTCCTGATCTTCCCAGAAATTGTTCGATATCATCGTGTGGGAGGGATCCACTGCATGGATAAAAACAAACATCTTAAACTGTACCAGGAAATGGTCGTGATCCGGAGGCTGGAAGAGCGCGCCGCCGAATTGTATCAGCAAGGGAAGATCGGTGGCTTTTTGCACCTGTACATCGGTCAGGAAGCAGTCAGCACCGGTTTGGTCGCTGCTCGCCAGCCCCAGGACAGATTCATCACTGCCTACCGGGATCACGGTCTTGCCATCAACGTAGGGATTTCAGCAGACCAGGTGATGGCTGAACTGTTGGGAAAGGCAACGGGCACATCCAAGGGCAAAGGTGGATCGATGCACCTGGCCGACGTTGAAAAGAATTTCTTCGGCGGTCATGCGATTGTTGGCGCGCATCTGCCGATTGCCACCGGCCTTGCGCTGGGTGACAAGTATCAAGGCAATGATGCGGTTACCGTGTGTATGTTCGGGGATGGCGCTTCTAACATCGGATTCTTCCACGAAGCGCTGAATATGGCCAAGGTCTGGAATCTGCCGGTCTTGTGGGTGGTCGAGAATAACCAGTATGGCATGGGAACTTCGATTGAGCGGGCTTCGGCTGTGATTGAGATGACCCAAAAGGCCCAGGGATATGGAATGCCGAGCGCGCGTGTGGATGGAATGAACGTGCTGGAAGTTTATGAAAAAACGAAAGAGATGCTTGAGGCTATTCGCGGCGGCGGTGGCCCCATGTTCCTTGAGGCGGTGACTTACCGCTTCAGGGGGCACTCGATGGGCGATCCTGAACGCTACCGCAAGCAAGAAGAAGTCCACAAGTGGCAGGAGAACGACCCGATTGGGATCTACCGCCGCAACCTGACCGAGATGGGGATCGCTACCGCTGAGGAGTTGGATGCCCAGGACGATGAGGCGTTTGCGATTGTGGATAAATCGGTCGAGTTTGCCGAGAACAGTCCGGAGCCTACCCCGGACCAGTTATTCGAAGATATTTATGTAAGTGAGCAATGCTGAGAGCGAGGTAGCAGATGGCCCGAATTACAATGCGTGAAGCCATCTCCCAGGCGCTGTGGGAGGAAATGGAACGCGATCCCAAGGTCTTCATCATGGGTGAAGAGGTGGGAGTTTGGGGTGGCACGTATGCGGTCACCAAAGGGTTTTACGATCACTTTGGTGGGGAGCGGGTGCGAGACACCCCGATTGCCGAATCGGCCATCGTCGGCGGCGCGATTGGCGCTGCTCTGACGGGTACGCGCCCGGTCGCCGAGCTGATGACGATCAATTTTGCTTTTGCGGCGATGGACCATATTGTCAATGAGGCAGCCAAGCTCCACTACATGTTCGGCGGGCAGTTTGTTTTACCACTGGTCATCCGCGCGGTAGGCGGCGGTGGTCGTCAGTTGGGCGCTACGCATTCGCAGACACCTGATGCGGTCTTTGCCCATTTCCCGGGATTAAAAGTGGTCGCCCCAGGCACCCCTAAAGATGCCAAAGGCCTGCTCAAGGCGGCTATCCGCTGCGATGACCCGGTGATGTTCATCGAACACGCCACTCTCTACCAGACCCGCGGTGAGGTACCGGATGGGGACTTCACGATCCCGATCGGTAAATCTACCGTCCAGCGGCCCGGCTCGGATGTCACCATTGTAACCTACAGCAAGATGCTGGAAATCTCGCTCAAGGCGGCGGACCAGTTGTCGAAAGAGGCGGGGATTGAGGTGGAAATCGTCGACCTGCGCACGCTGCGCCCGCTGGATATGGAACCGGTGATTGAATCGTTCAAAAAAACCAACCGGGCGGTTGTGGTTGAAGAAGGCTGGAAATCCTTTGGCGTTGGATCCGAAATTGTTTCCCGGGTCTACGAAGAAGCGTTTGATTATGTTGACGCCCCGATCAAGCGGGTGGCGCAGAAAGAGGTTCCTTTGCCTTATAACCGGGCCCTCGAGCAAATGGCGCTGCCGCAGGTAGAGGATGTGGTTGCGGCAGTGAAGGAGGTCTTAGATGTCTGATACCGTCACGATGCCCAAGCTGGGATTTGATATGGCCGAAGGGACTCTCGTGCGTTGGGTTAAGGTGGAGGGCGAGAGCGTTTCTAAGGGCGAAGTCCTGGCAGAAATTGAGACTGATAAGGCAACGGTTGAGGTTGAATCTACCTTCTCGGGCATTATGGCCCGTCACCTGGTCAGCCAGGGGGATATCGTTCCCGTTGGCACGCCGATAGCGATCATTGCTCAACCGGGCGAGGAGGTTGAGGTTTCTGCGGAAGAAACCCCGGCCGCGGAAGAGCGCCCGGCAGATCAAAAAACCGAACCGGCCAGCGAAGCACAAAAGCCGGCCGCTGAAATGCAGCCTGCTGAAGAGCAGGCGCTGGAGAGCGGCGGTCGGATCAAAGCCTCGCCCCTGGCCCGCCGCGTGGCTGGCGAAAATGGCATTGATCTGAGCCAGGTGAAGGGCAGCGGCCCAGGCGGGCGGATTGTCCGCAGTGATGTGGAAGCCGCGATCCAGGCAGGCAAAAAAGGCCGGGCTCCGGTGGAAGCACCCGCGCCTTCCCCGGCTGCCCCAGTTGCTGCGGCGCCTGCCAGGCCAGCTCCGGCTCCCGTGCCGCTGGCGCCGGTTTCAGCTGGCGCTTTTGAAGCGCCCCAGGATGAGACCATCAAGGTCAGCCGCCTGCGCGCCGCAATTGGCCGCCGGATGGTTGAATCAAAGACCCAGATTCCGCATTTCTACGTCACGCGAACCTATAAGTTCGAGAAGCTGATGGCACTGCGCAGCCAGCTCAACGCTTATCTTCCGGATGATCAGAAGCTGACGGTGAACGATTTCATCATCAAGGCCGTTGCGCTAACCCTGCGCCAGTTCCCAAATGTCAACGCGTCCCTGAGCGATGGCGAAATTATCCGGCACGGGCATATTAACATCGGCAGTGCGGTCTCGATCGAAGGCGGATTGATGACGGTTGTGCTGCGAGATGCTGACCTGAAACCACTGCGTTTAATTTCGGTCGAAATGCGCGAGCTGGTTTCTCGCGCGCGCGAAGGCAAGGTCCGGACTGAGGATATCGAAGGCTCGACCTTCTCCATCAGCAACATGGGGATGTACGACGTTGATCACTTCGTAGCCATCATTAACCCGCCTGAGGCGGGGATCCTGGCCGTTGGGTCAGCCATGCAGGTGCCGGTCGTCGAAGACGGTGAGTTGAAAGTCGGTTTGCGTATGAAGGCGACGATCTCCATCGATCACCGCATTTCAGACGGCGCCGAAGCAGCCCGCTTTATGCAGGCGCTGGCGGCTTACCTGGAAGACCCGATGCGGTTGGTGCTCTAATTTATTCGCCTGTCAATCTTTTCCTGATGGCGGTATGCAACCACATTGCATACCGCCATTGGATTCACTCACCCTGTTGTTTAATATCCTCGTTGATATAACAACCGGTAAATGTTGAAGTTCTCATAGATCAACATAATATACTGGCGGGTCTCGTTGGCACGAATGACTTCGAGCAGCAGGTCAAGGTCGTCGCCGGCCAGCTGCTTCCAGATAATCGTGTTGCCCGGGCCGCCATTATAAGCCGCCAGGGCTGCAAATGGATTCCCGTCAAAGTAGTCGAGCTGGCGGGCCAGGTAGCGTGCCCCCAGGGTGATGCTAACTTCTGGCCGGTAAAGATCATCGTCCGTATATCCTTCTGGCCAGTTCAGGCTGGATACAATCTCCTGTCCGGTGGCCGGCATAATTTGCATCAAACCGCGCGCGCCAGCCCCTGAGCTGGCAAAGCCCTCAAACATGCTTTCCTGGCGCAAGACGCTGAGCAAGAAAAATGGGTGAAGGTTCTCGGCCTGGCTGGTTTTCAGGATCAAGTCCTTGTAATATACCCCAAAGCGAATGTGGTTGAAGTAGATCGGGGCCTGCAGTGTCCCAACATCATCCATATTGGCCAGGTCCAGGATCTGGCGGCTGGCAAGGATGGCAGACCGGTAGATGCCCAGGTTGAGCAAGTGATTCATCAGCCGGTATGTGCCGGACGGGTCGCTCAAAAGGGACTTGCGGACCAGCTCAAATTGATCGCGGGCGTTATTGTAAAGACCCAGCTCCCAAAAAGCGCCGCCGCGCACCATGCGGGGGTCATTTGCCAGCTCGCCTAACCCATCCAGATTGATCTCGGGGGGAATTGAAAAGGTGGCGCGAAGCCATGCTTCTGCCTGCGCACGTTCCCCGGCCAGGTCATACCCCAGGTCGATTGGTTGATCAATGGTAAAAGCAGGCCGGTTTAGCAAGAGCTCATTTGCCCGTTCGCTGTAATAACCGGTTGGATCACGCTGCGCGCCCTGCTGCCATGAATTTCGGGCGGCGCCTTCATCGCCCTGGGCCTGTTGGGTTTTGCCGGTCCACAGGTAGGCGGCGGCCTGCTCACCGGGGGTATTCGCCAGGATCAGGGCGCGTTGAAAGACGGTCAACGCCTTCGCCAGGTCGCCGGCTCGATAATACGAGACACCCGCCAGGAATAACCCCCGGTAGCTGTCTTCAGCCGCTGGATAGGTATCCATCAGCCGCTCCCAGGTGGCTGCAGCTTCGATCAGCCTGCCCCCGCGCTCCTGGATGCGGGCTGCCTGGAACAGGAAAGATGGCGCCAGGGTTGAATCGGGGGCCTGCTCGACATACTGCAGAAGCGTACTGGCGGCGTCATCGTGGCGTTGCAGGTAAGCCCATAAGGCATAGGCTTTTTCTTCCCACGCTGCCGCCCAGCGGCTGTCGCCGGGGTAGTTGGAGATGATCGTGTCCCAATCTGCGATTGCCCTTTCGGCTTCATTGATCGCCAGGTAGCTGAGCGCCCGAAAGTGATATGCTTCTGCGGCTGTGACAGCTTCCGCTGCTTCGCCCGATTCCAGGTAGCGTGTTAACGCTTCGATTGCCAGCCCATACTGCGCGGCGTAATAATCGACGATTCCACGCTTCAGTTCATCTACCGGGATCCCATTGCCGACCAGAACGACCAGGCCAGAATAACTGTCATAAGCGCGGGGAAAGCTTTCGACCGAATCGAGGAAGCGAGCATAGGCCTGTTCGGGCATTTCCATGGTCAGGTAGGCCTGGCCCATCAAAAAGTTGGCCTGCGCCCGCGCGTAGTCGTTGTCGCTGGTCTTGTATACCTCCAGGTACCTGGTGAGTGCATTGGAAAAGTCTCCCGCAGCAGCAAAGGCCCTGCCCAGTTTTAATTCTGTCCAGGTGGTCACACCTTCCTGGGGCGCCTGGATGGCGGCCTCAAAAGCCTGGACCGCTGCGGCCGGGTTGCCGGCAGCCAGGTAGGCGTCGCCCCGTTTCTCCTGGATAAACGCGTCCAGGACGCCTGGGCGCAGTTCGAGGAACCTGGTGTAGGCTTCGGCCGCCAGGTCATACCTCTGGGAAGCCTCGTAGCATTGGGCCAGGAAAAAATAAGCGTTAGCAGCTTGCGGGCTACCGGGGTAAGTCGCCACAAGAGATTCGAGCGTATCGATTGCGGTCGAGTAATTGCCTGAGAGATAAAGCGCTCGCCCAATGCCTAAAGCGGCTTCAGCCTGTAGCTCGGGGTCCTCGGTATTGTTTTGGGCGTTCTGGAACTCACGCCGGGCAGTTTCATAATTGCCAAGGAAAAGTGACTGCTCGGCGATCTCCACCCGCACAGCCGGCGGCGGTGTGGGGGTTGGTGTGAACGTGGGGGTCGCCGCTGCAGTCGGCGTCGCCAGGGCTGTTGCCGTGGCAGCCGGGGTGGCGGTGGCAAAAACCTTCACGGCAACCGGGTTGTTGCAACTGATCGTTAAAAGAATCACGATCAAAAAGGGAAAAAGCTTTTTCTTCATGACAGCCTGTTTTGTCGTTCGATCGTTTTATGTGGCTGACCAGATCAGGCACACAAAATGATGCGAAGCCTCATCAACTTATACTGGATGATAGTAGATGTGTCAATGCTTTGACAAACAATTGAAGCCATGCTAAACTTTATATGCCCGAGGCCGAGACGCTCTCCGAAGAGGGCGTTTTTTTTGGGGATCTATGCGAACCATCGAGTGGGATTCAACTCTTCGCCAATTGCAGATGATAGACCAGCGCTTGCTGCCTGGAAGGTTGGAAGTAATTGCCTTTCAGGATTATCAGGCTGTTGCCAGCGCCATCCAGGACATGGTGGTCCGCGGCGCGCCGGCTATTGGCGCTGCTGCCGCGTTTGGCCTGGCGCTGGCAGCCTGTTCTTCAAAGGCTACCCATCTGGAAGCGCTCAGGCAGGAGCTTTATCAGGCGTCTGAAGTCTTAAAAGGCGCCCGGCCTACGGCTGTGAACCTGGCCTGGGCGGTGCAGCGGTTGATGGTTCGCGCTTCTGAGCCAGTCGAAACGGTTGAAGCCCTGCGTGACCGCTTGATCGAAGAAGCACAGCGAATTGCTGACGAGGATGTTGAAATCAACCGCCGGATGGCTGCCTTCGGGGCTGAGTTAATTGAGGATGGCGATACGATCATCCATCACTGTAATACCGGCGCGCTGGCGACGGTGGATTGGGGCACTGCCCTGGGGGTCATTCGCATGGCTCATGAAATGGGTAAAAGAATCCACGTTCTGGTCGACGAAACCCGCCCGCGGCTGCAAGGGGCGCGCCTGACTGCCTGGGAGCTAGACCAGTATGGCATTCCATACGAAATTATCACCGATAATTCGGCTGGTCATTTACTGCGCATAGGCCAGGTTAACAAGGTCTTCTTTGGAGCAGACCGGGTTGCAGCGAATGGCGACGTTGCCAATAAAATTGGCACCTATATGCTCTCTCTGGCTGCTCGCGCAAATAATGTTCCGGTGTATGCGGTTGTTCCGACCTCAACGATTGACCTTGATCTGCTGAATGGAGAACAGATTCCAATCGAGGAGCGCCCCTCGGACGAGGTCCTGGATATCCAGGTCAGGGGAGAGCGTGTTGTGCCAGAAGGCGCTCGCGCGCGCAACCCGGCTTTTGATATCACCCCTCATCATCTACTGACAGCGATTGTGACAGAAAAGGGGGTCATCTACCCTCCTTTCAACGCCAACCTGTCGCCCATCTTGCGTGGAGGTTAGAAACCATGGCGATCGTTTGCACCGGCTCCATCGCTTACGATTATTTAATGTCTTTTCCGGGCTTTTTCCGCGATCACATTTTGCCGGAACACCTTGATAAGATCAGCGTCTCTTTCCTGGTCGACAGCATGGTTCGCCAACGAGGTGGCACGGCGCCCAACATTGCCTTCACCCTGGCATTGTTAGGTGAACGCCCGATGCTTTTTGGCACAGTTGGGGAGGATTTCGGTGAATATCAGGCCTGGCTGGACGGGAAGGGCGTTGACACGACCTTTGTAAAACGAATTCCGGGCAAGTTTACTGCCTCTTTCTTCGCCAACACGGATCGTGGCAACGCCCAAATTTGCAGCTTCTATCCGGGCGCGATGACGCATGCCGCTGAATTGTCGATCCTGGACCTGCATCCTGACCCAGAGCTGGTTATCATCTCTCCTAATGACCCGGCTGCCATGGATCGATATGTCCGGGAATGCACAGCCAGGGGAATCCCTTATCTGTACGATCCTGGGCAGCAGGTGGTGCGGTCGGACCCGGCGGAGCTCCGCCGGGGTGTCGCGGGTGCCCAGAGTGTGTTTGTAAATGAATATGAGTTTGAACTGCTGCAGAAACATACCGGGCTAAAGTTGCAGGATATCCTTGAACGGGTTGAATACCTGGTTGTGACCCTGGGGGCGCGCGGCGTGGCAATTTATGTTGCCGGGCAAAAGATCGAAGTCCCATCCGTGCCGCCCAGGCAGATTTTGGATCCGACCGGCGTTGGGGATGCTTTCCGGGGTGGATTTGTGCGCGGTGTCCATCTTGGGTTGGATTGGGAAATTTGCGGCCAGATGGGCTCTTTGGCCGCCAGCTACTGCCTGGAAACGCATGGCCCGCAGGAACACGCGTACACATTGGCTGAGTTTGTTGCACGTTATCGCCAGCATTTCGATGACCGTGGCGCTCTGGACGTGTTAATCACAAAGTAAGTTTCGTAATATCTCTGGAGGATAATCTATGGCAAGTTTTGATGTAAAAGATCTAAAAATGGCTGAAGGTGGGCGTTTGCGGATCGAGTGGGCAGAGCGCGAGATGCCCGTCTTGCGTTTAATCCGCGAGCGTTTTACGAAAGAGCGCCCTTTAGAGGGCGTGCGGATTGCAGCCTGCCTGCATGTGACGACTGAAACCGCAAACCTGATGCGCACGCTGCAGGCGGGCGGCGCGGACGTGGTCCTGACTGCTTCAAATCCGCTCTCAACCCAGGATGATGTTGCTGCGGCCCTGGTGAATCATTTTGAGATCCCGGTCTTTGCGATCAAGGGTGAAGATAACGTCACTTATTACAAACACCTGCGCGCTGCACTGGATCACAAACCTCACATGACGATGGATGACGGCGCCGACCTGGTCAGCACCCTGCACAAAGAGCGCCGCGATCAGCTCTCAGAGGTCATGGGTGGGACGGAAGAAACCACCACCGGAGTGATTCGCCTGCGTGCGATGGCGGCCGATGGCGCGTTGAACTTCCCGATTATCGCTGTCAATGATGCGATGACCAAGCATCTCTTTGACAACCGTTATGGTACCGGACAATCGACCATCGATGGCATCATCCGCGCTACTAATGTCCTCCTGGCTGGTAAGACCTTTGTGGTTGCCGGTTATGGTTGGTGCGGGCGCGGCCTGGCTTCTCGCGCGCGCGGCATGGGCGCCAATGTAATTGTTACCGAAGTCGACCCGCTGCCTGCGCTTGAAGCGGTGATGGACGGCTTCCGCGTGATGCCGATGGCTGAGGCGGCTCGGATCGGTGATTTCTTCTGTACTGTAACCGGCGATCTCAATGTCCTGGACCGGCACCACTTCGAGGTGATGAAGGATGGCGCCATCGTATCTAACTCGGGTCACTTCAACGTTGAAATCAACATTCCTGCCCTGGAAGAAATGTCTGGCGGCAAGCGCCTGGTCCGGCCCTTTGTGGAAGAGTACCAGATCAAAGATGGCCGGCGGATCTTCTTGCTTGGCGAGGGACGCCTGATCAACCTGGCTTCGGCTGAAGGCCATCCTGCCAGTGTGATGGATATGTCCTTCGCAAACCAGGCGCTCAGCGCGGAGTATATGCTGAAGAATGCCAATGAAATGCAGAAGAAGGTTTACAGCGTACCGAAAGCAATCGATGAGGAGATTGCTCGCCTGAAGCTGGATGCCATGCGCGTCCAGATCGATACATTGACCCCCGAACAGGTGGCTTACCTGAACTCCTGGGAAGAGGGAACATAAGATTCTGGTATTGACCAGCTTGAGGCTGTCCAAAAAGCCTTTTTGGACAGCCTCTCTTTGTTTTTATTTGACGCACACAACCTGCCCGTGGGAAATTTGTACTAATTGCTGGGGAGAAATCTGGAACACCGCGTTGGGTGTTCCGGCGGCAGCCCAAACATCCCTATACTGCAGCAAATCTTCGTCAATATAAGTCTGGAACTGGGTTTTATGCCCTACCGGCGGCACGCCGCCGATGGCGAATCCACTAAATGCGTATACGGTATCCGCATCTGCCCGCGCTAATTTTCCCCCCAGCAGCGTCCCCAACCGTTTTTCGTGGACCCGATTGGATCCACTGACCAGCACCAGGACCGGTTTGGGCGCCTGCTCCTCGCCTGTCTCGAGTAAAAAGACAAGCGATTTTACGATCTGTCCAACTTCACAACCGGCGGCCTGGGCTGCTTCGACTGCCGTGCGCGTGCTGGCTTCCAGTTCAAGGATCTTACCATGATAGCCTGACTGCTGTAGGATACGCTGGACTTTTTCGGCGTTAGGGTGCATGTGGCGTGGCTCCTGTCGTTCGTCCGATGGATGTTCTGTTAACCTGCAAAAAGGTTATTTCAGCCTTCCCCAGGCCCGCTCTACGAGCAGGAATAACTGGGACAGTCCCTGGGTAATGGGCCTGGTCAGGATATATTCGTCTCTGGTGTGCGCGTTGTTGCCGAGGGTGATGCCTATGCAAATGGCCGGGTAGCCCCTGCTCAGCGGCAGGTTAGCATCGGTCGAGGCAATATCCAGGCGTGCTTCCAGGCCCAGTTCGGCCAGCACCTCACGTGCCTGGCGCACCAGCGGGTGTTCAGCCGGGAGTTGGCCGGCCTGTCGTTTCCCAATGCGCTCAATTTTCAACGTGACCCCGGCTCGCCGGGCTGTGCTAACGATATGGTTGACGTCTTTCACCAGGTGCGCCAGTGCCATGCGATCCTCTGAACGGAGGTCAAGCTCCAGCCAGGCCTGGGATGCGATGGTGTTGACCGATGTGCCGCCTTGGATCACGCCGATATTCAAGGTGGTGGTTGGTTTTTGCGGAAGGGATAGATCGGTGATACGGGTGACGATATTGCAAAGTTCATGGATCGCCGAGGGCTGCCCATAATTAACCCATGAATGCCCGCCTGGGGTTTGAACAGTGATTTTATACCGTTCGACGCCCAGGCCGCGGTGCAGGATTGTTCCTAATCCCATGCCTTCAATTACCAGGTAAGCGAATGGGCCGCTGCCAAACCGGTCGACGACTGCCTGGATTCCGCGCAGGTCGCCAAGGCCCTCTTCGCTCACGTTAGCAACCAACCAGAGGTCGCCAGGCAGGCGGATTTCGTGTATTTGCAGCAGTTCGACCAGCCCTAACAGGGCTGCCAGCCCGAGAGCGTTATCTCCGATGCCTGGTCCAATGATCCGGTCTGCCTGGCGCTGAATGTCGAGCGGGGTATCCAACGGGTGCACGGTATCCATGTGGGCGCTGACGACCAGCGGGCGTTCCTGGCCCGCGCCGGGCAGGCGCGCCAGGACATTGCCGATTTCATCGAGATGAACATCCTGCAGCCCCAGGTCTCGAAACTGCTTTAAGAATAAGGCTGCCCGGCGAGTTTCGTGGAAGGTGGGCGCGGGAATGGCCTGGATCTGACAGGTCAGGTCGATGATTTTGTCGGCGAATGAAGCTGGCAGTTGAATCATGCTTTTCGAACCATATCATGGAGAGCGTCAGAGCGTGCCCTGGCTAACCCAGGCAGCGCTTCCAGCGCGTAAAAGGGATTGCTGCCTTCAATTATCATGGCAGCCGACACATTCCCGGCTAACACGGCTCGCAAGGGGTCATAGGAGGTGCGGTAGTTTGCCAGGAAACCGCCGCAAAATGCGTCGCCTGCGCCGGTTGGATCGATTACCTGGACCGGGTAAGCCGGGATGATCCAGCGAGTGCGGTTCAATGCGTTATAGAGATATTGGCCGCTGCTGCCTCGTTTGATCACAATGATGTCACAGCCATAGCTGGAAAGCGCTTCTGCCATTTCCCACAGATCAGTGCTGCGCCCCTGAAACAGGGATTGCAGTTTTGTTTCTGAGCATAGAAAAGCCGCCAATCCATTCAGCAGGACAGGGATATCTTCCCAGAAGGTGGGGTTCATGTACCGGCTGCCTGGATCCAGGGTCAGCGTATTGACCTGCCCCTGGCGGAACACAGCCGGTAGCAGCGTATGGCTGAGATAATCGAGCGGGCAGAGATGTGCAGCAGTGACATCCAGGTAATCGGTGGGGATATCATTTTGCCGTAGTGTTAGCAGCCCTGGGCGAGTTCGCGAATCGATTTGCGGGGAGGGGGGCGTGAATCCTAGCAGGGCTTTCGGATAAGGCAGCCCTAAGCGGGCAAAATGGGAGACCGGGTTTTCTGAAGTGGCGGTATCGCCGTCCAGGTAGGCGAGGAAAGCGCGCAGATCCACTGCTTCGGGCAGGATATGAATTCCACGCGGGTCAAAACCCGAGCGAGAAATCTTATCCAGCCATTCTTGAGGATAATCTTCTCCTGCGCGTGCGATTAACCCAATGCCCGTTTCCCAAACTGCCATGCCAATCGCAGCGTAGAGAAGGCTGCCGCCAGGCACATCCAGCAGAACCTTGCCCTGGGGTGTAATGATAAAATTCCGGCGCAGCTCTCCGGCGATTGTAAAACGCAACAAGGGAAGTGTGCCCATGTTGGCAGATTTACGTCAGGGTATTGGGGGTGAAAACAGATAGCGGTTGCCTGGAAATCGTTGGACGTGCCAGACAGCCGCATTTTTGCCTGGAAAATGTTCCCATCACCGCGAGCGCTTCAGCTGGGTTCACCCATATCTGCGATCAGGCGCAGGACACCCAACAGGCCTAAACCAACCTTCACCCCATCACCGGCGGTGATTTGGGGAACTGAATTTTCGCGCTCAGCACGTTGGACAATGATGTAAGCCGCTGCTACGCCGATCATTAACCCGACAACAGCGCCGATTGCAATGGTCTTATTTTTCCAGTTCATATCTCCCTGTCCTTGAGCGTAGTAATGACTTGTGTGCCTGGCTGGTCATGCCTGTGGTTTGCGGGGTGGTTTTCCCAAGATTTTTCGCCACAGCGCCTGGGCGCTGGCTTTGACGCTGCTGGTTGCCATCACCGGTTGGGCGGCGGCATCCGCTGCGCGTCGGGCGATCAAAGCAACTTGCTCTATTGCCATCTGTAGCCGAAGCATCCAGCCCGGGACGTGCTTGAGCAGCTTCGACATTCCATAGATGCAGGCTGCAAAGATCACCAGGAATATCAACCCTGACAGCAGCACGGGGGTAATGATCCAGACGGACGAGAGGTTGGCCCACCGGGAAACTTGCGAACTGCCCCCAACTGCGCCGATAATTGTCAGAGTGACCAACGCAACGAAAACAACGATGCTGGCAATCAGGGGCGCCCAAACCTGCCACCTCATCTGCCGGCGGTGCTGCGTCGCCGGTGATAAGCCATCCCGAAACCGCGTAGCCGATGATTTTTGATTCATACCAATTATTTTAGCACGAAAACGAGCCTTCTTTGTGCTTTTCCGATATGCTTTTTGTGCGGGCAGATGGCTTGCCTGTATAAGCTGGTTTGAGGTGGATTGTACAGCGCACATTTTTATATGCGAAATCGTTATATTAATGTATAATATGCATGGAGACCTTTGATTTTATCCTCTGCCCCTTTTATCTGGCAGGCCATGGTCTGAAAAGGTCGATTGAGCTGGGAAACGTTTCACTCTATTGAGTGGTGCAAGTCGATTAAAAGGTGTTTGCGAATGATAGCGTCCAGGATTCGCCGATCATAATCGGGAGAAGCCGGGAATGATCGTATGAGGCAGTTCATCCTGCGATTGGTTATCTGTTGGGGCGCAATATGAAAATAATAAACCTGACTTCGCGAGTGAGCAACGAACTGCGAGAACAGATTTTGCCTTAATTGTCGCGCATCGTTCTACTTACAGCACGATCGGAAACGTTCATCCAGTCATCGGACGACTTGCAGCTGTGGACTGCTGGGGCAGTTCTACGGCTGTTTGTTGATTTGCGATGGATCGAGAAATTACTGCGCTGAAAGCGCAAAAGAAAAATCCAAACCGCATCAGTGTTTACCTGGATGGTGAATACTGTTTTGGGCTGGCTCGATTTGTGGCCGCCTGGTTGAAAATTGGACAGAACCTGAGTGAAGAAGATATCGTCCGGCTGAAACAGCAGGATACGCTTGAAGTCGGCTACCAACGCGCGCTGCGCCTTCTGGGCTACCGGCCGCGTTCTGAGGCTGAAATCCAACGTAAATTAAGTGACCAGGGATTTGAAGATGCGGTGATCCAGGCCGTTCTCGAAAGATTGAAGCAGAATGATTTTCTGGGCGATGAAAAGTTTGCCCAGGATTGGGTCGAGAACCGCACCACTTTCAGGCCGCGCAGCAAACGGATGCTGGCGATGGAACTGCGCCAAAAGGGAGTTTTAGACGAAGAAATTCAAAAGGCTCTGGCTGAAACAGAAGACGAAAACACCCTGGCTTATCTGGCGGCTCAGCAGTACATGCGGCGCCTGGATGGGGTGGATTGGGAGACATTTCGCAAGCGGCTGGGCGGCCACCTGGCGCGGCGCGGTTTCTCATACGGAATTATCGCTCCCGTCCTTCGCCAGGTTTGGGATGAAACCCATTCTTCAGCCGGCAGTGAAAACATGATGGAAAATGAGGATGGCATATTATGGGACAAATGAATTTTTGGATGGGGATGTTGCTTTTGCTGCTCGACATCGTCGTGGTTGTCGGCGTGACCTACCTGGTCAGTCGTTATTTCGTCAACAAGTTTCGTCAGGAACAGATGACCCGGGCGGACAATATCATCACAGTTGCCAACGAAAATGCCCGCACGATTGAACTGGAGGCAAAGGATAAGGCGCTGAGAGCCATTCAAGAAGCTGAAGGCGAGATCTCTCGCCGCCGCCAGGAAATAACCCGGGAAGAAGAACGCGTGCAAAAACGAAGAGCCGATCTGGATCACCGGATGGAACGCCTTGAACAGCGCGAGCAGCTTTTAAATAAGCGCCAGAGCGCGGTCGACCGCCGCGTGAATGAGATGGAAAAGGCGCAGGCACAGCAGATGGCTGAGCTTCAGCGCATTGCCCAAATGACGCTCGAGGAAGCCAGGACGGTTGTGCTGGCCGAGGCTGAAAAGGAAGGCCGCGCAGACATGGCCCGCATCATTCGCCAGATTGAGACAGAGGCCCGGGCAGAGGGCGAGAAACGCGGTCGCGAGATCATCGCCGACGCCATCCAACGGGTGGCCTCCGAACATGTCTCCGAAGTCACTACCTCGGTTGTGCCGTTGCCCAACGAGGAGATGAAAGGCCGCATCGTGGGTCGGAATGGGCGCAATATCCGCGCTTTCGAGCAGGTGGCTGGCGTCGATGTGATTGTGGATGATACGCCTGAGGCAGTTACAATCTCATGCTTCGACCCAATTCGTCGGGAAGTGGCCCGGCGCGCGTTGGGCAGGCTGATCCTGGACGGCCGTATTCACCCTGCGCACATCGAGAAAATCTTGAACGAAGAACAGCGCCAGGTGGATAAAGACGTCGAACAGGCCGGCGAGCAGGCCGCTTTTGACGCGAACGTGGCCGGAATTCACCCGGAGGTGCTTAAGGTGCTTGGCAGGTTGAAGTACCGCACTTCGTATGGCCAGAATCAGCTTTCTCATGCGGTTGAGGTATCTAAGCTGGCCGCAGTGATCGCATCGGAGTTGGGTGCGGATGTCGAAGTTGCCAAGGCCGGTGCGCTGCTGCACGACCTGGGCAAAGCCATGGATCACAACACGGAAGGCACACACGCCCAGATTGGCGCCGAGTTCGCCCGCCGGCATGGGGTGAATGCTCGCATTGTCAACTGCATTGCTTCTCATCATCATGAAGTAGAACAAGACTCGGTAGAAGCGGTGATTGTTGAGGCCGCTGATGCGATTTCCGGCGCCCGGCCTGGGGCACGGCGCGAAGACCTGGAACAGTATATTAAGCGGCTGCGCGCCCTGGAAGAAATAGCCAACTCATTCAAGGGTGTCAGCCAGAGCTATGCGATCCAGGCCGGCCGGGAGGTGCGCATCATGGTTCGCCCCGAAGATGTGGATGACCTGGCGGCAACGCGCCTGGCCCGCGATATCGCGAAAAAGGTCGAGGAAACCATGCAGTATCCTGGCCAGATCAAAGTGACGGTGATCCGCGAGACGCGCGCGGTCGATTACGCCAAGTAATTTTTCAGCAGGGATTGCTGCGATCGGTTGCGGAGGCATGGTGGAGTTGCTCATGCCTTCACAACTGCCTTTAAAGAAAAGGATTTTCGGCCAGTTCTTCCGCAACGGTGGTTTCTGGGCCATGCCCGCTGAGAAGCCGGGTTGGGGGAGGAAGAGGCAGGATATGGTCGCGGATTGAACGCAGCAGTTGTTCGTGGTTTCCGCCTGGTAGATCGGTTCGGCCCACCCCATGATAGAAGATCAGGTCGCCGGTAAAGATGGCCTGGCTTTCGGCGGCATAGAACGCGACGTGACCGGGGGTATGCCCGGGCGTATGGCGAACTTCTACCGTCTGGCTCCCGAGGGAAAGAATCTGGTTGGGCCGGAAACGCAGCGTGGGCTCGGGGCCGGGTTCGATCTGCATCCCAAACAGGCGCGCGCCGCCGCCCTGCCGCCAGATGGGCAGGTCGGCCGGGTGCAAGCCCACCGGCAGCCGCTTTTTGGCAGCCTGGATGAGTGTCTTCACCCCGGTGATGTGATCAAAGTGCGCATGCGTGAGCCAGACTGCGATCAGGTCCCATCCATGCTGGTCAATTGTTTCCAGGATTACCTGGCTTTCAAAACTCGGATCGATCGCCACGGCTTCGCCGGTAAGCGGATCAGCGGCCAGGTAGCTGTTGTTATCCATGGGGCCAAGCTGGAGCGTGATAATCTCAAGTGGCATAATGGTCTCCTGATTCTGGATCGGGATATTCTACAACGGACCGCTTTCTGGGCAGTAAAAACAGATTCATCAGCAGCATCACGCCCACTAACACCAGGCTGAAGACGTAAACCAGCTGTGGGTTGTGCTGGTACATCAGCCCGGCCACCGGCGGTGCCAGGATCACGGCGACGGCATTCCCGGTTTCTACCAGTCCAAATGCAAATCCCACTTCATTGACTTTCACCAGCGAGCGGGCAAATGCCAGCGCCATCGAACGAGCCAGCCGGTAGCCACCCAGTAAAAAATAGCCCACAAAAAACGGGAGGGGGCTTTCCCCTCGCCACATGAGGAGGGCGAACAGGCCAACCAGGGCCTGGCCGGTCAAAAAGCCGGCCGGGGCACTCAGGTGGCCCAGCCCCAACATGATCAGCGCGTTACCCAGGCTTCCCATTGCGCCCAACTGGCCGATTGTTTGTAGCGAAAACCCCTGCTCGTTCTGCAAGAAGTTCGGCGAGAGGGGCTGGGGAAGATAGAGTGCAAACATCGTCAGCACGATCAACCCCAAAAGGGCCAAAAAGCGCGGGTTGCGGACCAGGTTGGGTTGTTGGGCATGGATTTCCCCTGGCTTCTCGACCGGCGGCTGGCGCACCATCAAAACAATCAGCGTGGATACAAGGAAGATTGCGGATGAGATCCGGTAAACGTTTTGCAGCCCGATGGCTTCCCCAATCAAACCCCCGATGATCGGCCCTGCCACCGCGCCCAGGTGGAACATGGCCATCACGACGGTCAGGGCGCGCTGGACACTCCACCGGCCGCGCACACTGGTGATGTAGCTGTTCATCGGTGCCACGACGAAGGAGGTCAGCCCGTATGTCAGCAGACCTGTCACGAACATTGGCAGTGAATTAGCCAGGGCCATCAAGACCGCCGCAATCGTGCCCAGCACCCAGGAGGCCCACATGACCGGGCGTGAGCCGACCCGGTCGGCCAGGTAGCCAGCCGGGGCCTGTGCCACGGCCATGGCAATCCCCATCGCGCCCAGGATGGCGCCAATGTCAAGCGGGTCGGCGCCCCATTTTTGAAGGTAGATTGACTGGAAAATCAAGAACATACCTTCTCCAACGCCCCAGGTGAAGAGGGAGATGGCCATTAATAATAAGTCACGGGTCATGCCTTGAATTGGGTCCTTACCCCAGGCGAATTAACTCGCGCGGCAGATCGGAGAGGGTCTCGGCTCCGTTTTCGGTGATCACCACGTTATCCTCAATCCTGACGCCGCCCCTGCCTGGCAGGTAAATCCCCGGCTCGACTGTGTAGGCCATACCCGGTGCCAGGATTAGCCCGTTTTCGCCAAACATATAAGGCGGCTCGTGGGCCTCCATGCCGATCCCATGCCCGGTGCGATGGAAGAAATAGGGCCCATACCCGCCGTCTTCGATGACCTCGCGGGCGGCCTGGTCGACCTGGCCGGCTGGGATCCCCGGGCGGCTGGCGGCCCGGCCGTTGGCATTAGCCAGCCGGACCAGCTCGGCAATGCGATGAAACTCGGGTTCAACTTCGCCAATGGCAAATGTGCGCGTCAGGTCGGAAATGTAGCCCTGGTAAGTGGCTCCCCAATCGATCACCAGCAGGTCGCCGTTCTGGAGCGGGCGGTCGGAAGGCGAGGCATGTGGATCGGCGCTGTGCGGCCCGCCTGAAACAATGGGATGAAAGGGCAGATCCGGGTCTGTACCGGCGCGGAGGAGCTGGATAATCAGCTCGGCAGCCACCTGTCGTTCGGTAACGCCAACTTTGATCACCGGCAGGGTGGCTTGCAGCGCCCGCTGGGCAATCTGCACTGCCTGGCGCATAGCTTCCACTTCGCCGGCGTCTTTTTGCATGCGCAGGCTGTTTAGGGCTCCCTCGGCAGAGATGAATTCCGTGCCGGGCATCGCCTTCTGTAAATAGCTCAGTTCCAGGAAACGCAGCCGGGTTGGCTCAACACCAACCTTTTTCCCATCCATCCCCATCGCATCGGCAGCCGCATGGAAACCGGCGAGCCAGGTCGCAGGATTGTCGCTGTAGGTAAAGGTTTGTAAAGCAACCGGCGCGGTGCGGGCTTTGTTCATCTCCAACTCTGGTAGAACCAGGGCCGGCGTCTGCCCGGGAGCGGCCAGCAAAACGGTTGGGCGCTCCATCAGGTGGAATCCCAAAGCGGTCAGGTACGTCAGGGACGACCCGGGGTTGAGTGCAATGCCATCCAATCTGGCCGCCGAAAGGGCCTGGTACAGTCGATCAAAACGCTCGGCGTGCATCGATACCTCCTTAAATGACGTCAATCGCCACGATTATAGCCGTTTTATCATCGTTCGGGCATAGATGTCCGATCCTAATCTCTCAAAATGGTGTGGCTGCCAGGCGGTGGCCAGAAGCCAAACCTGTCCTTGACATCTTGCTTATCCTCGGTTAAAATCCTTTCGCCCCTTGAAAAAGAGCGAGGGCCTGTAGCGCAGTTGGGAGCGCGCCTCAATCGCACTGAGGAGGTCAGGGGTTCGAATCCCCTCAGGTCCACTGGCAACAGGCCGGTAACTTAACAAAAAAGATCGATCAGGGCCCATAGCGCAGTTGGGAGCGCGTCTCAATGGCATTGAGAAGGTCGGGGGTTCGAATCCCCCTGGGTCCACTCTAGCAGGTCAGGCATCAAGGGCTCAACCGCCAGGATCATACGAGTACCGGGGTGCCTGATTTGGTTAACAACCGCATAAGAAGCCAGAACAGGAGTAGTAAGTCATTCGCCAGCGAGCCGGGAAGGCGTGGTGTAAGCCCGGCAGGCGCCCGCGAAGCGCCAGGACGACAAAAGACTGAACTCGCCTGTTGCCCACCGGTGATTTATCCAGGAGGGCGGGCTGCCCGGGTAAGAGTGATTGTAGCCAGGGCCGGGTTTCGCCCGATAACGCGTTCCAGAGCGGCTGCCAGGCGCCCAGGTGGGCATCAAAAAGCAGCAAGCAGGGTGGTACCGCGGAGGTGCATTTTCCTTCGTCCCTGGTGGGCGAAGGTTTTTGTTTTAAGGATCGTCCCCTGCTGGGCCTGGTAGCCCGGAGGACCCGTAATCTTTGAAAATTAGGAAGGACTGTACATGGCGAATATACCGGTTTATAACCCTGGCGAAATTGAGCCTCGCTGGCAGGAGCGTTGGGAAAAAGATGGCCTGTATCACGCGAATATCGATCCATCCCGCCCCAAGCATTATGCACTGACGATGCTTCCGTATCCCTCGGGAGATTTGCATATTGGTCACTGGTATGCGATGACTCCCTCCGACGCGCGAGCGCGCTTTATGCGCATGCAGGGTTATAACGTCCTCTTTCCGATGGGGTTCGATGCGTTTGGACTCCCGGCTGAGAACGCCGCGATCCGGCAGAATGTCCATCCCAAAAAATGGACGTATGCCAACGTGGACCGGATGCGCCGGCAGCTTCGCAGCATGGGCGCGATGTTCGATTGGCGGCGGGAGGCAGTGTCCTCGGATCCTGAGTATTACTATTGGACGGAGTGGTTCTTTATCCAGTTCTTTAATCACGGCCTGGCTTACCGCAAGATGTCGCCGGTGGACTGGTGCCCGAACTGCAACACCACCCTGGCCCGCGAACAGGTATGGGGAGAAGACCGCCACTGCGAGCGCTGTGGCACGCCGGTGATCAAGAAGAACCTGGCGCAGTGGTTTTTCCGCACCACCAATTATGCCGAAGAGCTGCTGAACTACGATACCATTGACTGGCCCGAGCGGGTGCGCACGCTCCAGACGAACTGGATTGGCCGTTCTGAAGGCGCCGCGGTTTTCTTTAAAACCGAGCAGGGTGATTCGTTTGAGATCTTCACCACCCGCCCCGATACTTTGTGGGGAGCGACCTTTATGGTTCTGGCGCCCGAACACCCGCTGGTCGATAAAATAACTTCACCCGAACACCGCGCGGAGGTCGAGGCTTATGTGCAGCAGGCTGTGCGCCAGACAGACGTCCAGCGCGAGGCGACGGACAAAGAGAAGACCGGCGTTTTTACCGGCGGGTATGCAATCAACCCGGTGAATGGGGAGCGCGTGCCGGTCTGGATCGCCGACTATGTATTAATGTCTTATGGCACAGGGGCGATCATGGCGGTGCCTGCTCACGACCAGCGTGACTTTGAATTTGCCCGAAAATATGGGTTAGAAATCCGGGTTGTCATCCAGCCAGAAGGCGAAGAACTGAAAGTGGTTGAGATGACTGCTGCGGTACCGGCTGCCGGGCAGATGGTGAACTCGGGCCCGCTCAGTGGGACGCCGGGCGACCAGGCCTTTGATCGGGCGGTGGAGTTTGTGGAACGGCTGGACGCCGGTCACCGGGCAATCAATTACCGCCTGCGCGATTGGTTGATCTCACGCCAGCGCTATTGGGGCGCGCCAATCCCGATGGTCTACTGCAAGGAATGCGGGGTGCTGCCCGTCCCTGAGGATCAGCTTCCGGTCTTGCTGCCTGATGATGTTGAGTGGAAACCGACCGGTGAGAGCCCGCTTAAGCTTCACCCCACCTGGCGATTTACAACCTGCCCGCAGTGCGGCGGACCGGCAGAGCGCGAAACAGACACAATGGACACCTTTATGTGTTCTTCCTGGTATCACCTGCGCTACCTGAGCCCGCATTATGCCCAGGGGCCATTCGATCCGGCGGAGTATGATTACTGGATGCCGGTTGACACCTACACGGGCGGGATCGAGCATGCCAACATGCACCTGATCTACACCCGCTTTTTCCACAAAGCCTGCCGCGATATTGGCGTCACCAAGGGCGTTGAGCCGGTCGTCCAGCTGCGCAATCAGGGCATTGTGCTGGGAGAAGACTCGGAGAAAATGTCCAAGAGCCGGGGCAATGTGGTCGCACCTGATTCACTGGTTGAGCGGTTTGGCGCCGATGCGGTACGGGCTTACCTGATGTTCTTCGCCCGCTGGGATATGGGCGCGCCGTGGAGCAGCAGCGGGATCGATGGGGTCACCCGTTGGCTGCGCCGGCTGTGGAATATGCTGTTGGAGCCGGCGGATACCGATCAGGCTGCCAGCGAGGAGACTTTGCGCGCGCTGCGTCGCAAGGTCCACCAGACGCTTCGCTCGGTGACCCGCGATTACCAGCAGTTTGAGTTCAACACAATTGTTTCCGCGCTGATGGAACTGCTCAATGAAATGGGGCGAGCCAGGCAGGCCGGCGCTTTCGGCACCCCTGCCTGGGAAGAAGCCGCGCAAATCTACCTGTTGATGCTCGCTCCGGTTGCGCCGCACGTCTCCGAGGAACTGTGGTCTCTGTTGGGGAAACCTTACTCAATTCACACGCAATCCTGGCCGGCCCTGGATGAAGACGCTGCCCGTCAGGATGAGATTACCCTCGTCCTGCAGGTTAACGGAAAAGTTCGTGACCGGCTGGTCGTGCCGGTAGATGTCAGTGAAGAAGAGGCCCGCCGCCTGGCGCTGGAAAACCCCAATGTGAAGCGCTTCTTGAATGAAAAACCGCCCCGCCAGGTCATCTATGTAAAGGGCCGTTTGGTCAACGTGGTCGCCTGATTTTCTGAATACCTGTTGTTCTTGCCCGGGCCGGTGGTTTTTGAAACCCCGGCCCGTTCATTTTTCTAACCGGCGCTAAGCGAGGATTCAAAATTGGTATGAAATTCTTGATATTAGGTACTTGAAATACTGTGTATAATACAGTATAATACATAAAAGGATATAATATGGCAAACGATCAAGTCTACGATAACCTTCTTCAAGAACTGCGCCGGGGCGTCATTGTCCTGGCGGTGCTTGGGCAGCTTCAAGAAGAGCAGTACGGTTATTCAATCCTCAAACAGCTGGCGGAAAAGGGCCTGGAAATTGATCAGGGCACGCTTTACCCACTGCTGCGCCGGCTTGAGTCACAGGGGCTGCTCGAATCGATCTGGAAGCTTGAGGAATCTCGACCCCGGCGCTATTACGTGATCAGCGCCGAGGGCCGAAAGATCCTGCCCAGGCTGGTGGGTGAATGGGAAAGCATGGTGAAGAACCTGTCTGAATTATTGCCAACGGAGCACTTGAAATGAACCTGATTGACCTGTATGTAGCTGAAGTGGGGCGGAACCTGCCCCCAAAAATGAGCGATGAGATCGAGCGTGAGATTCGTTCGCTGGTGATGGACGCAGTGGATGACGCGAGCCAGCAGCAGGGACGCGAACCGGATGAGGAGATGGTCGTTGGGGTGCTGCGAAAGTTTGGCCCACCCCAGAAGGTGGCTGCTTCTTACCAGCCCCCCCAGTACCTGATCGGCCCAAACCTGTATCCAACCTTCAAGATGGTGGTGCGGATTGTACTGTCTGTGATCGCGATTGTTGCCGCGGTTGGCGTAGGGGTGAAATTGGGCGGCATCTCGACTGGGACCGGATGGGAACCTGTCTTGAGAACATTGGGAGAAGGCATTTTGGGCCTGATGAACTCGGCTGTGGCGGCCTTGGGCAGCATCGTCCTGGTTTTTGCCATCATCCAGTGGTTGAACCCGGCTGTGAAGTTTGACGAGAAAACCTGGGATCCCCGCCAGCTCAAGGCTGAGCCGGATCCTGATCGGGTAAAGCCGGCCGGTGTCGCGGTGGAGATGTTCCTGACTCTGGTGCTACTGGTGGTATTGAACGTATATCCGCGCTGGATTGGAATCAGCACTTTCGTGGAGGGCAAATGGCTTCACGCCCCGCTGCTCGCGCCTGCCTTCCTCCAATACCTGCCATGGATCAACCTGGTCTTGATTGCTGGTGTGGTTGTCAACGCGCTGCTGATCCGCCAGGGGGCCTGGACCCGGCTCCTGCGCTGGCTGGCGATTGCCTGCCAGCTGGCTTCGATTGTCCTGCTGGCCTGGATCCTGAGCGGCCCGGATATCATCAGCCTGAATGCGGTCCAACTGGTGGAAGGTGGGTGGGCTCCTCAGGCGGCTGACGGCCTGGTTCGAACTGCTCCGGCCTTTTCTTTGCTGATCCGCATGGCTTTGGGCATTGCTCTGGTGACCCAGGCGGTTGACCTGGTCAAGAAGATCTACCGGCTGGTTGCCCCGAACCTGTCTCTTCCCGGCCCGCTGACTCAGTGATCCACGGGCCTGTTAATCGGCGCGGCTGCCAGCCCGGCAGCCGCGCCGGGCGTAAAAGCGGGCGCGCTGGCTATTGACATCTGGGCCGCATTCATCTATCCTCGTTAGCGGCGACCGGTTGAGCAAAGATCATCGTGGAGCAGTAAAAAAAGAATGGGTCGATTAGTTCATGGAGAAGGGAGCAAGCAGGATGCGCATCGAAGAACTGAATTGGATGGATGTTGAAAGCTACTTAAAACACGAAGACCGGATCATGCTGGTGCTGGGCGCCTGCGAGCAGCACGGTTTTCTCAGCCTGCAGACCGATGTGAAGATTCCATTGGCACTGGCGGATGCTGCATCGCAGCGCACCGGGGTGCTGGTGGCGCCGTCGCTAAATTTTGGCATTTCACCTTATTTCCTCAGCTACCCGGGCACCATCTCACTGCGGCTGGCAACGTTTGTTGACGTGGTAGAGGATATCGTCCGCTCGCTTTACCGGCAGGGTTTTCGCCGCTTCCTGATCCTGAATGGGCATGGGGGAAATCAGCCGGCTGTAGCGCGCCTTCATGAACTTGCCAATGAACTGCCTGGTCTGAAATCCATCTGGTATTCCTGGTGGATATCTCACAGCGTTGAAGCCGCTGCGATGAAGCACGACCTGAAATCCTACCACGCAGCCTGGATTGAGGCCTTCCCCTTCACCCGGGTTGGAGAGCTGCCCGATGGGAAAAAGGTCCCGCCGGCTTACCAGGGGATTCTTAATGCGGAAGAGTTCCGCCAGGTGTTTGGCGATGGCGTCTTTGGCGGTCCCTACCAGGTGGAGCAGGGCATCATGGACGAGATCTTCGCCGCGGCGTTAGGGGATGTTCTTTTTTATTTGGATTTTTAGGCAGGCGTGGTCGGCTGAAATGGGCGGGTAAAATACGCGGTGGCTTAAACAGCCCTATCATTTTCATGCGCGAATTTTACAACCTGTTTACATGGAGCAAATTATCCGGTTACACGATTTCTTTAGAATAGTGGCTGTACGGAAACAATTTAATTCCACTTTCTGGAGAACAATCGGAGGTACTCAATGAAATTTAAGCCAACCAAAATCCTGTATGTCGTCGTTGTGGCAGCGTTCCTGGCCAGTGGCTTATGCCTCGCCTTTTCACCGGATCCAGTTGCCGCAGCCGGCCTGGCTGAGGATTTGCAGCCGCCGGCGCAAGATTCTTCCCTGCCTGATCCTGTTCGTTTAGAACAGCTTTACCAGCGTGAATTGAAGCTGCTGGAAGGTCAAGCGCAGCGCCTGGAGAGGATGGAAGAACGCTCTGTTGGATATCAGGAAAAGATCGATGAGTTTGTGGCTGAAGGAAGGGATGTTACTGCCCTTGAGAAGGCCCTGGATAAATTCAACAGCCGGCTGAAAGAGGTTCGTGACCTGCATGGCGAAGCCGGTCAAATCCTGGCGACCCATGCCGGGTTCGATCAGGATGGTAAAGTTACCGATGCCCGGCAAGCGGCTGAGACGCTGAAAGATGCGGGAAAACTGATGCGCCGGGTGCACCGTGAATTGGATCTCATGCCACGCTGGCTGGCGAAGGCGCTGCGTGAGTTCCTGCGCGACAATCGCTAATCTTTTTCTATCAACCGGCAAACGGGCAGGCAGGATAACCGCGCCCGTTTGCCGGTTAATGGGTTATGATCTACCAGAACGGATAATGCTCCATACCAGCCAGGCGCCAAACGCCAGTGAAGATAAGAAAGCAAACCCAAAGATAAATTCTCCCATTGCCTGCCATTCATAGATCGGAAGAGCGTCGTGTAGGGAAAGAGTGTAGGATAGGGTGT